>JBEIQZ010000961.1:0-1067 GCA_040376255.1 Alphaproteobacteria bacterium | reverse complement strand
GGATCCTGGCCGGAAGCCGCCTCCGCGCTCATGCCGCCCCCCGGCGGCGCAGATCCAGCCCAGACATCGGCAGCCACTCCAGCGCCGACAGCCGCGAGGCCGCCCGCGCCCCCAGCGCCGACGCAGCCTCGCCCGCCGTCAGGTTCGTCGTCAGCAGCGTCGGGCCGCCGTACTGCCACCGCCGCGTGATCAGCTCGTCCAGCACGCTCCGCTCGAAGTCCGTCCTCGGCGCCACCATGTCGTCCAGCACCAGCACGTCCACCGCCACCAGCGCCCCGATGTCCACCGCCTCACCCGCCGCTCGCCCCATCCTCGCCTTCATCGTCTGGAGCAATTGGTTCGGCTCGACGTACCGCACCGACACCGGCCGCTGCCCCCCCAGCACCAGCCGCCGCGCCAGCCCCAGCGCGAGGTGCGTCTTCCCCCGCCCCGGCTCCCCGCAGAACGCCAGCCCTCCCAGCTTTGTCAGCGTCGGGTGCCGCTCACGATCCTCCGCCTCCTCCACCCACCGGAGCGCCCGTGACACCACCCCGCGCTGAAGCGGCTGCTCCCTCCAATCTTCCAGGCCGCACGCCCCGTACCGCGCCGGGATCTGCGCCGCGTTGTACTGCTGCGCCTGATCCAGCGGGCGCCGGCACCGGCACCGCCCGAAGCGGGGCGGCTCGCCGGGGATCGGCGGCGCCGGCGCCATCCCCTGTCCGCCGCACCTGGGACAGGCGCCCGCCGCCATCGCCGCAGCCGCCCGCGAGAGGCCGCGCGCCTCCGTGAACACGAACGTCCCGTCCGGGTGCGTCGGCGGCGGTCCCGGTCGGCGAGGGATCGCGGCGATCCGCGCCAGCTCGGCGGTGAACGCCCCGCTCATGGAAGTACCGCTCATGGGGTGACCTCTGCGGCGGGGAGGTAGAGGCCGGGGTTGTCGATGCAGCACTCCGGGCAGCCGACCGCATCGGTGCGCCCGCACGGGCAGATCCACGGGAGGATCAGGGGGATCTCCCCGGAGGAGCGCGGAGATCTCCAGGGGAGGATCGCGGGGATCTCCGGCGGATCGCAGGGATCTCCAGGGGAGG
>JBEIQZ010000030.1:0-22820 GCA_040376255.1 Alphaproteobacteria bacterium | reverse complement strand
TGCTGCGCGCGCGCGGCGCCCTCGAGGGGCACGACGACGAGGCCTCCATGGCGCTGCGGACCCGCATCTTGCTGGGCTCGGCGAAGCTCCAGACGGAGCGCGGCGCGCTCGACGACGCGGAGCTCAGCGCGGCCGAGGCGCTCGGCGTCGCGCTCCGCTTCGGGTGGCCCCGGCTTGAGGCACAGGCGCGGCTCGCGCAGGCCCGCGTGTACCAGGCGTCCGCCCGGCCCGGATCGAGCAGGATCGCCCGGCTGATCGCATCCATGCTGCGCTCCCAGTCCCCGATCTTGCACCGCAGCAACCCGAGGTGATACCAACAGTTCTCGTCCTCAGGGTGCTGCTCCACCTCCCGCTCCAGCACCGAGATCGCCGCCGAGGCCCGCCCGTTGTCGAACAGCACCAGCGCCTGGTTCTGGCGCGCCACGCTGCGCTGGAAGCCCAGATCCGCCGCCCGCCCGAACGCCAGCGCCGCATCCGGGTGATCCTGCCCAGCCCGGATCACCGCCAGCGCCCCCCAGAGCGCCCCGTCCCCCGGCGCGAGCGCCAGCGCATGCAGGAGCGCCGCCACCGCCTCCCCCTCCTCCTCCGCCGCCGCCGACCACCGCGCCTGCGCCTCCGCGTCCAGCGCCGCCATCGCCCGCTCCTGCAGCGCCGCCGACCACTCCGCCCCCTCCATCAGCGCCCGCCCGAGGAGCTGCCACACCTCCGGCGCGCCCGCCTGCGCCGGGAGCAGCCCGATCGCCAGCTCCAGCGCCCGCTGGACGTCGTGGAAGCTGTCCAGGTAGAGCGACGCCATCTGCAGATCCTGCCGCCACACGTTGACCGCGATCGCCTCCCCGAGCATCGCCGTCACCTGCTCCCGGTTGAACGGGAGCCCGTGGGCGCGGAAGTCTTCCCCGAGGTTGCCGACCATCCACAGATCGGGGTGCCCGGCCAGCGCCCGGAGCGTCTGCCGCTGCGCCGGGGTCAACGGCTCAGCGCTCAGCCCCGCCGGAAAGTCCGCCGCCAGCAGCGCCCGCACCACCGGCACCGCCGCGAACATCCGGCACCCCGGCAGCGCCCCCCGCAGCGCCCCCCGCGCCGCCTGCAGGCTCTCCGGCGGCAGCCGCAGGAGCAGCCCCGCCGCCGCCTCCCCCGGCCCCCTCAGGAACGGCAGATCCCCCGGCACCTCCAGCCCCTCACCCTCCGTCACCGCCGACAGCACCTCCACCAGCGCCCGCACCACCTCCTCCCCGACCTCCCCTGGCAGCACCCCCGTCCCCCCGCGCTCCCCCGTCCAGAATTGACCCGCCGCCGCCACCAGCCGCACCAGCCAATCCGGATCGCTGAGCCGCGCCCGGATCTCAGGCTCAGCGCCCGCCCCCAACCGCCCCAGCGCGAACAGCAGCGCCAGCCGCGCCCCCGGCGCCCGCTCCCCCGACGCCAGCCGCGCCCGCAGCACCGGCAGGATCCGCTCCCGGCGCGTCCAGAAGCAGGCCAGCAGGTACAGCGCCGCCACCCGCACCTCGGTCGGCCCGTCCACCGCCGCCTCCAGGTACGACCCGATCCCCGCCTCCGCCGCCCGGTAGCAGGTCAGCCAGTCCCGCGCCTCCGCCCTGCTCCCCTGCTCCCCCTGCTCCTCCCCCTCCCACGCCACCACCTCCCGCCCCAGGCACAGCCGCTCCCCGTCGCACATCCACGGGTCTTCCGACAGGCTCAACCCCCCCGTCACCAGGTGCGCCACATAGATCAGAATCCACGCCCGATCCGCCTGCCCCCGATCCGCCAGCAACCGGATCAGGAACGGGATCGCCGCCGCGCTCGCCGGGTACCGGCTCCCCTGGTGGAACAGGTTCCCGTACAGCGCCCACTGCGCCCCCTCCCGCACCTCCCGCCGCTCATCCCGCAACCCCCGCAGACAACCCGGAACATCCCCCGCAGACCCATAGGCATGCTCCAGCTCCGCCCACGCCACCTCCTCCAGCCCCGCCCACACGTCCATCCGGCACCTCTGCCCTCAGACTATCCCGGTGTACGGCCTTTTCAAGACCCGTACAGTCGGACATGCCAGAATCTGTCCGCGCTGCGCTCCGGATGGTCAACTATGGATGCCCCTCACTCCCCCCGATCTCATACACCACCACCCTCCCTCCCCCCAGCACCGTCCACTCCTCCACCGTCCACTCCCCGATCTCCCTCCACCCCGCCGGCACCTCCCCCAGCCACTCCGGGTACACCATCGCCACCCGCGCCCCCTTCTCCCGCGCCAGCCGCCCGATCTCCTCCGCCCGCTCCGCCCGCCCCAGCCCCGCCCGCCGCATCTCCAGGATCTCTCTGCTCCCGAGCCCGGCGATATCGAGCACCCGCACCCCGCCCTCCCAGGCCAGCAGCCCGATGTCATTGGCGACCACGACCTCCCCCCGGTGGTGCGCCGCCGCATAGGCCGCCATGACCCCCTGCTGGCGCGCGATGTCCCCCGCCGCCTTCGGGATGTCCCACCACGCCCGCCCCGCCCGCTGCCCCAGCCCGAGCGCCATCAGCGCGACCGCCATCGCCCCCGGCAGCCACCCGGCGAACCCGCGCCGCAGCCCCTCCCGCACCACCGGCACCAGCGTCGCCATCAACCCGGCGTAGATCCACGCCTCATAGCGGAACGCATGCCCGAACCCGGCCAGCCCGATGTGGAGGATCGCGGCGATCCCGGCCACCACCGCCCGCCCCCGCTGCTCCCCCTCCCGCTCCTGCCACCCCCACCCCAGCGCTATCGCCACCAGCACCAGCAACGGCCCTGCATAATAAAAATTCTCCGTCGCCTTCATCAGCGCCGCGAGCAATTGGGTCGCCGCTGAGGGCTGCCCGATGGCGGTCTTGACCTGCGCCCCGGCGGGGAAGAACGGCCACCCCTGCGCCTTCAGCCACAGCCCGTACAGCAGGATCGGCGCCGCCCCTGCCGCGAGCCCTGTCAGCGCCGCCCGCCAGCGCCCACGCTCCACGAGCAGGACGGCCACCCCGGCCACGCCGAACGCGGCCTCATAGCGGGTCGCCACGGAGAGCAGCGCCAGCACCGGCCAGAGCGCCCGATCCTGCCCCGCCGTGATCTGCGGCAGCCGCCAGAGAAGGGTGAGCCACAGGAGGATCTGGAGCGGGTGCTCCATGCCCTGCATCACGAGCGTCGGGAGCGGAATTATCAGCGCGACGGCGAGGGCGATCCACCCGGCGCGGTCGCCGCCGATCCGGCGGATCTGCATGAGGATCGGCAGGCAGAGCGCGGCGTTGATCGCGAGCGGCAGCCATGCGCCTGCGCCGGCCCGCAGCCCGGCGGCGAGGATCAGCCCCCAGAGCGGGGAGGAGGAGGTGCCGCCAGGGACGCCCGGTTCATAGCCCCAGGTGCCGGACTCTACGAAGGTGCGGGCGACCTGGAGGTGGATGTAGGCGTCGTCGAGGCCGTAGCGGAAGGTGCCGCCGGTCGAAGCGAGGACGGCGCGGTACCGCTCCGCGAGGAGGAGCGCCAGCGCCAGAGCGGGCGCGCCCCTCTGGATGGATGACCGGATCAGGGGAGGTAGCCCCGCCCGATCAGCAGGCGCTCGATCGGGTGGTGCTGATGGAAGACGGTGAGGCGGCGCAGCAGGTCGTCGATGGCGGCGGTGGAGGCGCGGCCCATATCGACGTTGTAGACGACGGCGCGCCAGTCGGGGCGCACCTCGGGGTCGGAGATGTAGTGGAAGCGGTTGCCCTCCGGGGTGCCGAAGGCGCCGTCGAACCCGGCGAGGTACCACTCCCCGACGGCGCGGTCGAGGTCGTTGACGGCCTGCTCCAGCGTCGGCTGCGGGGCGGGGCGCAGGAGGATCTGGATCGGCACCTGATCCCAGGGGCACTGGGTGGAGACGCGCACGTCGAAGGACTGATCGCGCCAGGCGAACTGGATGACGGACTGGGCGAGCGGCTGGTAGTCTGCGAGGGCGACGACCATCGGCTGATCGCCGATCTGGCCGATCTGGCCGGTCTGCGGGTTGACGAGGTCGACGCGGACCCCGGCGTAGGGGCGCGCGCCCTCCGGGATGCTCATCACGACCCGCCCGTCCGGCGCCCGCTTCATCTTGGCGGCCTCAGCGATCCAGCCGAGCTTCTCCTGATCGGCGGCGTGGTGGGTGAACGCCTGGGTGTAGGAGCCGTGGTGGGCGTTGAGGAATTCGCGCGGGTGGATGTCGTGGCGGAGGAAGGTGCGGACGGAGTCGAGCAGCGCGGCGGCGCCCTCGATGAACGGGTCTTCGTCGCGGTCGGCGGCGATGTAGGCTTCGAGCAGGCGCGTCCCGCCGTCCAGATCCCCGACCCCCAGCAGCACCTGCGCCAGCCCGGCCTGCGCGCGCGGCATCGTCTCATCGCGCTTCAGGATCTCCTCATACGAGGCCTTCGCGCCCTTCCAGTCGCTCAGATCCTCGTAAGCGGCGGCCTGCGTCAACAGAAAGCCCTCGATCAGCATCTCCGCCTGATCGCGGCGGTCGGGGCGGAGCGCCTGCTCGCGGAGCCGCCCGATGGCCTCTTCTACCAGCCGCAGCGCGATCTCGGGCTCCCCGAGCTGGAGCTGGACGGTCCCGAGCGCATGCAGCAGATCCGGGCGATCCGGCGCGGCCTTTACCGCCTCCAGCAGCAGCTTCCGCGCCTCGCGCGGATCGCCGTCACCCTGGTTGAGCATCTGGAGCGCCTTCTGAGCCAGTTCGTCCGGGTTGGCTGCCATCTGTACCTCTGGATCGGTTGCCGTCCGGTCTATCCCAGCGACTGCAGGATGTCCTCCGGCCGCGCGTGGTCGCCCGCCGTGGTGGAGGCCTGCCGGAACAGCAGCCTGCCGCCGGGCGCGATCACCAGCACGCCGCCGAGCTGCATCGCGTCCCCCTGGAGCGCGGTCTGCCGGTAGCCGCTGTTGTAGGCGCGCATCGCGTTGCGGACGGCGGAGGGCTTGACGAGGGCGAACACGTCCTTGATGAACCCGGCGGCGCTGTAGGCCTTCAGGCCGGGGTCGGTGTAGAGCGGGAAGGCGAGGTGCTTGTCTGCGAAGAAATTGCGGGCATGTTCGAGGTTGCCGTTGCCGATGGCGGCGAGCGCGGCGCCCTTCGCGGCGAACTGCGGGAGCATCGCGCCGAGCTGAGCGACCTGCTCAGCGCAGAACAGTCAGCCGAAGTGACGGAGGAAGCAGAGGATCTGCGTCTGATCGCGGTAGAGGCTGGCGACGGTGACCGGCTGACCCTGGAGGTCGAGGACGGTGCTGGCGGGCAGGGCGGCGGGCAGGGCGGGGGGCATCATGGCTCCTGGATCGGCCCGCAGGATAATCCCCGATCAGATCACCCCCAACTCTTTCCCGACCTCAGTGAACGCCGCCACCGCCTGATCGATCTGCGCCGGGGTGTGGGCGGCGGAGAGCTGCACCCGGATGCGGGCCTGGCCGCGCGGGACGACCGGGAAGGAGAAGGCGATGACGTAGATGCCGCGCAGCAGCATGCGCTCGGCCATCTCGACGGCGAGGCGGGCGTCCCCGAGCATCAGCGGGGCGATGGGGTGGACGCCGGGCCGGATGGCGAACCCGGCGGCGGTCATGGCGGCGCGGAAGCGGAGGGTGTTCTCGGCGAGCCGGTCGCGGCGCTCGGTGCTGGCGGAGAGCAGGCCGAGGGCCGCCTGCGTGGCGCCGACGATGGCCGGGGGGAGCGTGTTGGAGAACAGGTAGGGGCGGGAGCGCTGGCGGAGGAGGTCGATGATCTCTTTTCTGCCGGAGGTGAAGCCGCCGCTGCCGCCGCCGAGCGCCTTGCCGAGCGTGGAGGTGACGACGTCGACGCGCTCCATGACCCCGCAGTGCTCGATGGAGCCGCGCCCGGTGGCCCCGATGAAGCCGGTGGCGTGGGAGTCATCGACCATCACCGCAGCGCCGTACTTCTCGGCAAGATCGCAGATCTCCGCGAGCGGGGCGATGTCGCCGTCCATCGAGAACACGCCGTCCGTCGCGACGAGCTTGACCCGGCAGTGCGCCGCCGCCTTCAGCTTCTCTTCGAGGTCGTTGAGGTCGAGGTGCCGGTAGCGGAACCGCTCGGCCTTGCAGAGCCGGATGCCGTCGATGATGGAGGCGTGGTTCAGCTCATCGGAGATGATCGCGTCGGGCTCTCCGAGGATCGTCTCGAACAGGCCGCCGTTGGCGTCGAAGCAGGAGCTGTAGAGGATGGTGTCCTCGGTGCGGAGGAACGCCGCGATCTGCTGCTCCAGCGCGCGGTGGATGTCCTGGGTGCCGCAGATGAACCGCACCGAGGCCAGCCCGAAGCCGTGATCGCGCATCGCCCCTGTCGCGCCCTCCAGCAGCGCCGGGTGATCGGCCAACCCGAGGTAGTTGTTGGCGCAGAAGTTCAGCACCTCGCGCCCGTCAGCGACCCGGATGATCGCGGACTGCGGTGAGGTGATGATCCGCTCCCGCTTCCACAGCCCCGCCTGCTGGATACCGTCGAGCTCTTCCCTGATCCGTGCCTGGAGTGCGTCATACATGGCTGCGCGGGTAACGCGGGCGGGCGGATCGGAAAAGGATAGACCGGGGAGATGTTGACAACGGCCCGCACCGTCCGGAACCGGGGCCACCGCTACCGGTTCACCCTGCCGCCGGAGGCCGCCGGGCTGCCGCTGGCGGCGTGGCTGGCGGCGGCGTGGCCGCACACGGATCGGGCGGGCTGGGCGGCGCGGCTCGCGGCGGGCGAGATCAGTCGGGAGGGGGGCGCGCCGCTGAAGCCGACGGACGGGGAGCCGGGGGCGCTCTGGCCGGGGGCGCGGCTGTGCTGGGATCGGCCGCCGTGGGAGGAGCCGGAGGTGCCGCGCTATACGCGGGTGCTGTATGAAGACCCGGAATTGCTGGCGGTGGAGAAGCCTGCGGGGCTCCCGTGCATGCCTGCTGGGAATTTCCTGATCTCGACGCTGCTCCAGCAGGTGCGGGAGGGCTGGCCGGAGGCCGCGCCGATGCACCGGCTCGGGCGGGGGACGTCGGGGATCGTGCTGTTCGCGCGGACGGCGGGGGCGCGGGCGGCGGTGCAGCGGGCGTGGCGGGCGCGGGAGGTCGCGAAGGTGTACCGGACGCTGGTTTGCGGCAGGACGCCTGAGGAGTTCACGGTGGAATTGCCGATCGGGCCGGTCGCCCATGCGAAGCTCGGGACGGTGTTCGCCGTCGTTCCGGCGGGATCGCCGGGGGCGATGGAGTCGATCAGCCGGGCGCGGCGGATCGGGGAGGTAGCGGGGGAGGGGGCAGGGGAGGGAGCTGAGCAGGCGCGGACGCTGCTGGACGTGGCGATCGACACCGGGCGGCCGCACCAGATCCGGGCGCACCTCGCGGCGGCGGGCTGGCCGCTGGCGGGCGATCCGCTGTACCTGCCCGGCGGCGCGGCGCGGCAGGAGGTGCTGCCGGGGGAGATCGGGTACCGGCTGCATGCGCGGCGGCTGGCGCTGCTGCACCCGGCGACGGGAGCGCCGCTGGTCATAGAGTCTGTGCCGCCGCCGGAGCTGCAGTTATAGGGCGGCGATGCAGAAGCTGATCAACGGCATACGGGAATTCCAGCGGAGACTCACCCCGGAGGGGCGCGCCCGCTTCGAGCGGCTGGCGGAGGTGCAGACGCCAGACTGCCTGTTCGTCGCCTGCTCAGACAGCCGCGTCGTGCCGAGCCTCGTCGCCTCGACCGATCCGGGCGATCTGTTCGTGATCCGCAACGTCGGGAACATCGTCCCGACGCTGGACAGCGCCCCGGAGCGCGCGGCGGTGGAGTTCGCGTTGATCTCGCTGAAGGTGCGCGACATCGTCGTCTGCGGCCACTCCAACTGCGGCGCGATGCGGGCCGCCCTCGACCGCAGCCTCGCCCCGGACGCCCCCCACCTGCAGGGCTGGCTCGATCAGGTGCGCCCCTCCATTGATCGGCTCGACTCCAGCCCCGACATGTCGCTCCCGCTCCACGACCGGCTCTCCCAGCAGAACGTCCTCCAGCAGCTCGATCACCTCCGCAGCTTCCCCGAGGTGCAGGAGCGGCTCCAGGCCGGGACGGTGCGGATCCACGGATGGTGGTTCGACATCGGCAGGGCGGAGGTGCAGGTGTACGATGAGGGGGCGCGGCGGTTTGTGCCGATCTGCTGATCCTGCGCTATATTCGCCGACATGCCTGCTCCCCGATCCGTCGCGCTCTCCCCGTTGACAGAAACCGACTGGCCCCGCTGGTCCCACATCCAGTCGCTCGCCTTCGGCCTCGATCCCGGCGACTGGACGCGCTTCCGCGAGCGGCTGGGCGACGACAACCTCTGGACACTGCGCGAGGCGCCGGACGGCCAGCCGGACGGCGAGCCGGACGGCCAGATTATCGGCGGCCTCGGCGTCTACCCGCTCGGCAAGTGGCTGGGCGGGCGGCGGCTGGAATTGGCGGGCGTCTCGGTGGTCGGCGTCTCGCCGGGGAGCCGGGGGCGCGGGCTGGCGGCGGGGATGGTGGCGGAGTCGATGCGGATCTACCGGGGGCGCGGGGCGGTGATCGCGGGGCTGTACGCCTCGACGCGCACGGTCTACCGCAGCGTCGGCTTCGAGGTCGCGGGCGAGAAGTACATCTACAGCCTGAACCCGAAGGACATCGGGCTGCGGAGCCGGGAGCTGTCCTGCCTGGAATTGCCCGCCGGTGACCCCGCGACCCTCGCGCTCCTCCAGCGGCTCCACCGCCCCGACCACGGCAACCTCGACCGCAGCGCCGCCATCTGGGATCGCATCCTGCGCCCGTTCACCGGCGTGGCGACCGTGTGGGTGTTCGGCGCAGCGGAGGGCTACGCCGTCGTCTGCCGGGAGGGCCACGGCTACCCGTACAGCTGGCGGCTGGCGGACGTACAATTCCACACCGCGCGGGCCGGTCGGCAGATCCTGTCCTTCCTCGCGGATCAGCGCTCGATGTGCGAGAAGATCACCCTCAGCGGCGGCGGGGACGAGCCGCTGCTCTCGCTGCTGCCGGAGCAGATCTGGAAGATCGAGAAGGAGATGCCGTGGCTCCTCAGGGTGCTGGATCTGCCTGCAGCGTTCTCCCAGCGCGGCTGGGACTGCGCGGAGGGCGAGGTGAGCTTCGCCGTCGATGACCCGATCTTCCCCGACAACAGCGGCGGCTGGCGGCTCACTGTGCAGGCCGGAGCGGCCTCGATCGCGCGCATCGATCCGGCAGGCGCGGCGATGCGGCTGGACGTGCGGGCGCTCGGGCCGCTGCTGACCGGCTACGCGCTGCCGTCAGGGCTGGCGGCGCGCGGGCTGGCGGAGGGGGAGCTGGAGCAGATGCGGGCGTCAGACCGGCTGTTCACCGGCCCGCGCCCGTGGATGCGCGATTATTACTGATCAGCCCCGATCAGCCCTCGATCAGCGTTACCTGGTTCATCTTGACCGGGCGCTGCACCGCGCCGCTCCGGCTGCCGAGCTGCTCGATCTTCTTGACGACGTCCATGCCCTTGATGATCTTGCCGAACACCGGGTGCTGGCTGGGGGTGCTGGTGTCCCACCAGTCGAGGTAGCGGTTGTGGACGGTGTTCACGAAGAACTGGGCGCCGCCGGAGTTGGGCTGGCCGGTGTTGGCCATCGAGAGCGTGCCGGGCTCGTTGGAGATCTTCTGGGTGAACTCGTCCTTGACGCGGCCGAGCGGGGAGCTGCCGGTCCCGGCGCGGGGGTTGCCGGGGGTCTTGCTGAACTCGCAGCCGAACTGGAGCATGAAGTTGGGGATGACCCGGTGGAAGTGGAGGCCGTCGTAGAAGCCCAGCTTGACCAGGGCGAGGAAATTCCCGGCGGTGATGGGCATCTTGTCGAGATAGATCTCGGCCTCAAAGGTGCCTTCAGAGGTATCAAAAATCGCGGTCGGGTTGGCCATTGTCTGCTCCTGTTGGCGTGTCCTGTTGGCATCATCAGGCGACCACCGGCACCGGGCTGGCAGCGCACAGGCGTATAACCGACCGCTTCTGACTCCCGCTACTCCATCTTCGGCGGATCGGGGATGACCTCGACCTGCCGGATGGGGTACTTCTCCATGCAGGCGCTCCGGCAGGCGTCGTCGGCGCAGGCGTCGGTGCAGGCCTTGCGGGCGGCGTCTTCGGCGGCCAATTCGGACTGCGTGAGGACGGGGAGGTTGCCGGGCGCCTTGACGCTCGACGGCGGACCCTTGCGGGCGGCGGGCGCGGATACATCCGGCGCGGCGCCCTCATGTTTTGTCTCGGTGCAGGCCATGAACGCTCCTGAGAGGAGGGAGAGGAGGATCAGGCTCACTGCTTCGCGCCCTTGATGTCGAGGATGACATCGACCCGGTTCTGGTTCTTGAGCTGGCCGAGCAGCGCGGAGAACGGGGTGACGCCGAAGTCGGTCTGGTTGAGCGCGAAGCCGCCCTTCGCGGAGAAGCTGGTGCCGTCGGCGGTGACCTTCATCGGGACGGTGATCGACTTGCCGACCCCGTGGATGCTGATGGTGCCGGTGACGTTCGTGGCGGTGCCGTTGGCGGCGCAGGCGGAGGAGGCGAAGGTGATGTTGGGGAAGCTGGCGGCGTTGAGCTGGGAGGAGCCGACGATGTGGCCCTTGATCTCGGCGCGCTGGCTGTCGTCGAGGGTGGTGGTGAACCCGGCGGCAGCGCGGAAGGAGGGCTCATCGGGGTCGAGGCCGCTCACCGGCAGCGTGATGTTCACCTTGCAGCCCGCGACGTTGGCGGGGTCCCAGGTCGCGGTGCCGCTCCAGCCGGTGGCCTTGATCGCGTGGTCGTGGGAGAGGCCGGCGGCGAGGGTGCTGGCGTCCTTGTAGACCTTCGCCCACAGCGATCCGCTGAGCTTGTAGGTGACCGGCGCAGCGGCCGGGGCGGGGACCTCCTGCGCGTTGGCGGCGCAGCCGGCGATGAGCGCGGGGATCGCGAGGAGGGAGAGCAGGGAGAGGGTGCGGAACATGGAATCTCCAAAAGGTGATCAGCGTACAAGGAAGTCAACGTAGCTGCTAACGCTTCATCATGCCCGCTTCATCCAGAGCAGGAGCGCCCCGGCACCGGCAATTCCGCCATCGGCCGCAGGCACATCCACCCCCGCGAGCGCCCGGTCGCCGGATCGGCGGCGCTCATCGCCCCGAACAGCGCCTCCAGCCGGAGCCAGTGCGGCGGGTACTTGAACCGCGCCACGTCCAGCACCAGCACCTGCCCGTCCGGATGGACGCCGCCGATGGGAGAGAAGTGCCCGTCCCCGGTCTGGCCGAGCGCCTTCCGCGCGTACCCGGCGATCAGCACCTCCGCGCCGCCGCTCCGCGCGCAGCGCCAGATGTCCGCCGACAACGCCGCCGCGTCGGACTCCTCGGCGAAGTGACCCACCGCCTCCACCCCGTTGCAGCGGGCGAGGCAGATCATCTCCGGCAGGCTGATGCCCTCGGCGCGGATCTTCTCCAGCGGCTTGCAGCAGTCCAGCATCTCCTCATGGAACCAGCGCCACGGCCCCTTCCAGGTGCGCTGCGGATCGATGTGGAGCGCGTTGAGCGCCATCACCAGCGACCCCGGCCCGCAGTAGCTCGGCTCAGCCTGGGTGTGGAAGTGCTCGATGAGCGGGAAGAAGCTCTCCATCCCGCCCGCCTCCATCGCCTCCCCGAACAGCCGCCGCCCCGCAGAGGAGGAGAGCGGGATCTGATCTTCGGGGAGCGGGCGGCGGTAGAGGCTCATCGCGCTGTTGTATCCGCTGGCGCCGCCGCCGACACTCAGGGCATGCAGCTCCGCAGATCCCCGTCACAGGTGAACGTCGCGTCGTCCCCGTAGCCCGTCGCGGCGCTCCCGTCTGAGAACGCGATGTCGGCGGTGTTGTCCAGCGTCCCCAGCCAGTCGCAGCCCTGCGAGTCCAGCGTCCCGCCCGCCTCCAGCCGCAGCCCCTCCTGCTGCGCCCAGAAGCCCGCCGCCTCCGTCGGCTGCCCGGTGCAGACGAGGCTGCCCGCGCCGAGCCGGGGGCCGTGGTCGACGCCGTTGCCGTAGACCGCGCTGTCCGCCATCGTCCACACCACCGGGCTGCCCGCCCCGCCCTGCAGGATCACGCCGGAGGCGTCGTCAGCGGTGGCGCTGTCGCCCTCGTTGTCGTACACCTGCACCGCCTCCATCGCCAGCGAGACGCCCGGATACCAGACCGGCGCCTCGCAGGGGCCGTCGTGGTTGGAGATCCCCGGCCTGCACCCGGCGCCGCCGGTGAGCGCGAGATCCCGCAGCGTCACCGCCGCGCCCGCCAGCACGATCCGCAGCCCGTCCGCCTCGCCGGAGGCGTCCAGGATCGTGTCGGCGGCGCCGCTCCCCTCGATCTCCACCGGGGTCGCCGCGACCGCGATCCGCGCGTACCACACCCCGCCGCAGATCCGGAGCCGCCCGCCGGAGGTGAGCGTGAGCAGCGCCGGGGCGCCCGCCGCGCCGCTGAGCAGCGCGGTCGCGTCGCTCCACGTCCCGTCCTCCGCCGTCCAGCCCGCCAGCCCGTCCTCCCAGTCCGCCGTCCAGCTCCCCGCGTACCAGCAATTGTTGTTCTGCCCGTCGCAGATCTCCGGCGCCCACGGGTACACCGACGCCGCGCCGTCGTCGCAGTCGCTGTTGTCGGTGACCGCGCCCGCCGGCGCCTCACAGCCCTCAGCCAGCAGCGCGCTCTCCCCGTAGCCGTCCCCGTCGCTGTCGGCGTGCCATTGGCTCAGCAGCACGCCCGGATCGTCGGCGTCCACCAGCCCGTCGCAGTCGTTGTCGATCCCGTCGCAGGTGTCGGTCATGCCGGGGTGGATCGCGTAGTCCTGATCGTTGCAGTCGCCGTCCAGCAGCGACCCCGACCAGCAGGACAGCGCAGGCTCCCCGCTGCCGTAGCCGTCATAGTCGGCGTCGGGGTAGCGCGACTGCTCGCCCGTGGCGCCCGCCTCATCGGCAGCGCCGTCGCAGTCGTTGTCCTGGTAGTCGCAGACCTCCTCCGCGCCCGGGTAGCTCGCCGCGTCGTAGTCGTCGCAGTCGTCGCCGCCGTAGCTGGTCGAGGCGTAGCCGTCGCCGTCGTAGTCGCTGGCGTAGACGTAGAAGCTGTAGTCGATGATCGTGCTCTGATCGGCCTCGTCGATGATGGCGAGCGTGAGGTCGTAGCTGCCCGGCTCAGCCGGGACCTGGAACAGCGCCCGCCCCTCGCGGCCGGGGTTGTCCGGCGTCTCGTCCATGTCCAGCGTCCCCGCCCAGCCCAATTCCAGCAATTCCGGCGGCGTCTCGCGATCTTCGATCTGGACCTCGATCGTCAGCAGCCCGTCCGCGTCCAGCACCGCCGACCGCGACGGCTGCAGGAAGCGGCCCGTCGGCGCCTCGTTCTCGTCGATCTCTACATCGATCCCGTCCGTCCCCGCGTTGCCCTCCGGGTCGACCACCTCCACCTCCACCTCCTGCCCCGCCTCCGCCAGCCCGTCCGGCCACTCCAGCACCGAGACGTCCCCCTCCCACACCGCGTCCCCGTAGAGCCGCCCGTTGAATGAGGTCGTCCACTCCACGACGAGCGCCTCCAGCGGGGTGTCCGCGTCCGACACCCGCGCCTCGAACCGCATCGGCGTGTGCGCGTAGAATTCCTCGCCGTCCGCCGGGGCCAGGATCTCCACCTCCGGCGCCGCGTGGCGCTCCCGCTTCTCATGCCCGGTGCAGGCGGCGAGCGCGAGGAGGCACCACAGCGGGCGGTTCGTCATGCGGTATGTCGTGCGGTTGCCCATGCTGACCCCGGTGCCGGTTGTATATCGGATGTATATCGGATCTTTATGTTTCATTCTGGAGCGGCATCCCCAGATCCGCCGCATGCCGCGCCAGACATCCCCGGATCACCCGCTCCGCCTCCGCCGCCTGCGCCCCGAGCCCCGCCAGCCCCGCCGACCAGCCGATCAGCCGCCCCCCCGCGACCCGCCCGCCCCCCGCCGCCAGCAGCCGCGCCGGGGGCGCACCGTCCAGCACGCGGATCAGCAGCGCCTCCGCCTGCGCCCAGTCACCGGCGTCCCCGACTGAGTCCCCGCTGTCCCCGCCCGCGAGCGCCTGAACCGCCGCCCGGTGCGGCAGACCACGCTCCCCGTAGCTGACCTCGTAGTACAGATCCATCCCCGCAGGTTACCCCGTTCCGCATGAAGCCGCGCCTCGTCCAGCACCTCGCCTGCCCCGCCTGCGGGGAGGATCTCGCCCTCCGCCCCACCCGCACGCACCGGAACGCGACATGGGACGCGCACTGGGAGCCGGGCGAGCGCCGGGACACGCTGGAGATCGTCGAGGGCAGCCTCGGCTGCGATCTGTGCGCCATCGAGTACCCGATCCGCGACGGCATCCCGCAATTGCTCCCCCCGCGCGTCGGGGCCGGGCCCGGCACCGGCCACCGCTGGACCGAATTCTCCGCCGCCGTCCCCCAGTACGAGGAGAATTTTCAGGAGCTGCTCGCCCCGCTTAAGCCCGCCGACCTGATGGGGAAGCTCGTCCTCGACGCCGGCTGCGGCTTCGGGCGCCACGCCTTCTTCGCCTCCCGCTACGGCGCCGAGGTCATCGCCATCGATCACAGCATCGAGGCCGTCACCTCCGCCGCCCGCAACCTCCAGGATCAGCAGCGCGCCCACGTCGTCCTCGGCGACATCCGGCGCCCGCCGCTCAAGCGCGCCGCCTTCGACCTCGTCTACTGCTTCGGCGTCCTCCACCACATCGAGGAGGCGATCCCCACCTTCCAGACCCTCACCTCGCTCGTCCAGCCCGGCGGCCGCCTCTCGCTCTGGGCCTACGGCCCCCGCCAGGGCCTCACCCGGATCGTCACCGGCGCCCTGCGCGGCGCCACCGCCGAGATGAGCCCCGATCAGCTCCACGGCTTCAGCCGCGCCATCGCCAGCGGCCTGCGCCTCTTCTCCCACACCCCCTACGCCGTCCTGCGCCGCGTCCCCGTCGTCAAGGGCGTCGTCAGCCACCTGCCCGTCCACGACCACTACCGCTGGCCCTTCGATGTCGTCGTGGCCGACGTCTTCGACCGGCTGCGCGTCCCGGTCACCGGCTACTTCACCGGCGAGGAGATCGAGCGCTGGTACGCCGAGGCGGGCTACGCCGACATCCAGGTCAGCCGCCGCGTCCGCAACAACGAGAGTTTTTGTTCGACCGGCGTCCGCCGCTGATCCCGCGCCGACGGGCGCCGCGAAGCCCGCTGCTCCTGCTGGCGCTCCTGCTGGCGCCCCTGCTGGCGCTCCCGCTCCTGGAGGCGCAGTCCCGCTGGCTGGAGGCGCAGGCTGCCGCAGAGATCGTCTACGATACGCCAGGGATGAAGTACCGGATGCGCCCCGGCGGGGAGGGAGACGGGGGGATCAACCGCGCCGGGTTCCGCGAGCGCGAGGCCGATCCGGCGCGCACCCCCGGCACCTTCCGCGTCGTCGTCCTCGGCGACTCGACCACCTGGGGGCTGCGCGTCTCCCGCGCAGAGCGGTGGCCCGATCAGCTCTCCGTCCGGCTCGCCGCCCGCAGCACCCGGCCGGTCGAGGTGCTGGACTTCGCTGTCCCCGCCGCCGACATCGAGCAGATCGCCACCCTCGCGGCGCAGCTCCTCCCCGTCTGGCAGCCGGATCTCGTCATCTACGGCTGCTTCTGGAACGATCCCTCCCCCACCCTCGTCACCCGCATGGGCGCCTTCCCCGCATGGGTCGGCGACGGCCCGCCGCCCTTCACCACCCTCGGCCCCGGTCCCGACGCCTGGCTCCGCTCCCGCAGCGCCCTGTTCCGCCGCGTCGAGGGCGCCGCCGCCGCCGCCCGCTTCCCCGACAAGGAGGCGCCGCTCGACTGGGAATTCTTTGAGGCCCACGCCGCCCGCCTCCTCGCCGCCTGCCGCGAGGCGGGCGCCGCCCTCACCGTCCTCACCATCCCCGCCCACGTCCTGAGCCTCGACGGCCCCGACTGCGACGTCCGCGCCGGTCAGTGGCCCGACTTCTGCGCCCAGAACAAGCAGGCAGTCCAGCGCATCGGGGAGTGGTTCGCCGCCCGCGATGTCCCCGTCGTCAGCGGCAAAGCCGCCTACCAGACCCCGCCCCGCCAGAGCTTCTCCATAACCCCCGACAACCCCAGCCACCCCGACGCCGCCGGTCACGCCCGCCTTGCGGTAGCGGTCGATGCGCGGATACAGATCCCCTGATGCCCGCCCGCCTCCTCCGCGCCGCCCTCGCCCTCAAAGACCTCCCCCGCGCCGGGTGGCTCCGCGTCGGCATCGCCCACCCCGAGAGCGTCGCCGCCCACTCCTTCGGCGTCGCCCTCAACGCGCTGCTGCTCTGCCCGCCGGGGCTGGATCGCGAGAAGATCCTGATCATGGCCCTGATCCACGATCTGGCCGAGGCCCGCGTCGGCGACATCACCCCCCACGACAACGTCCCGCCCGCCGAAAAACACCGCCGCGAGGCCGCCGCCTTCGGTGAGCTGCTGGCCGATCGCCCCGACCTCCTCGCCCTCGCCCGCGAGCTGGAGGCCCGCGAGTCCCCTGAGGCCCGCTTCATCAAGGAGATGGATCTCCTCGACATGGCGCTCACCGCAGAACACTACGCTGACCGCGCCGACACCCGCGAATTTCTGTCAAGCGCCGCCCCCGCCCTCTATTACCTGCGGCCAGAGCCGCCCGACCGGTGAACATGCTCCAGATCCCCCGCCCCGACGACTGGCACCTCCACGTCCGTGACGGCGCCGCCATGGCCTCCGTCCTCCCCCACACCGCCCGCCACTTCGGCCGCGCGCTGCTGATGCCGAACCTGCGCCCGCCCGTCCGCACCGTCGCCGAGGCCGCCGCCTACCGCGACCGCGTCCGCGCGGCTCTCGCAGCAGCAGGCGCCGCCGATCCGTCGCTCCCGCCCTTCGAGCCGTGGTTCGCCCTGTACCTGACAGCGCAGACGGCCCCGGCGGAGGTGGAGGCCGCGAAAAGCTCAGGCTTCGTGCTGTCGTTCAAGCTCTACCCGGCTGGCGCGACCACCAACTCAGACGCCGGGGTGCGCGATCTGCGCGACGCCGCTCCGGTGCTGGAGGCGATGGAGGCGCTCGGCGTCCCGCTCTGCGTCCACGCCGAGAGCACCGATCCGGAGGTCGATATTTTCGACCGTGAGGCGGTGTTCCTCCGCGATCAGGCGGCGTGGCTGACAGAGACGTTCCCGAAGCTGAGGCTGGTCATCGAGCACATCACGACGGAGGAGGCGGTCGACTTCGTGCTGTCCGCCCCCGACACCGTCGCCGCGACCGTCACTCCGCAGCACCTCCTGCTGAACCGGAACGCGCTGTTCCAGGGCGGCGTCCGCCCGCACCGCTGGTGCCTGCCGGTGCTGAAGCGGGAGCGCCACCGCCAGGCGCTGTTGCGGGCGGTGGCGTCCGGGAGCAGAAAGTTCTTCCTCGGCACTGACAGCGCCCCCCACGCACGCCACACCAAAGAAGCCGACTGCGGCTGCGCGGGCTGCTTCACCGCGCCGCATGCGGTGGCCCTCTACGCCTGGGCCTTCGAGCAGGCGGGCGCCCTGGATCACCTCGCGGACTTCGCCGGGCGATCCGGGGCGCGCTTCTACGGGCTGCCAGCCGCCACGGGGACGCTCACGCTGGAGCGGGCGCCCTGGCAGATCCCCGCCGCCCATCCTTTCGGGGGCGGGGAGGGCGGAGATCAGGAGGTGGTGCCGCTGTTCGCCGGAGAGGTGATCCCCTGGCGCGTCGCGGCCCCCTGATCACTCGCCGCCACCGCCGAGCGAGGCCACGGCCTTGGTCCCCTGCGCCATGATCTCGGCGCGGAGCTTCTCGCGGAACTCCGGGGTGCTCGACGAGGTAGGCGATGGTCTTCTCACGGCCCTGAGCGATGCGCTCGTCGCCGAAGGAGTACCAGGAGCCGGACTTCTTCAGCACCTGGATGGAGGAGGCCAGATCGACGATCTCGCCGTCCTGGTTGATGCCCTTGCCGTAGATGATGTCGAACTCGACCTGGCGGAACGGGGGCGCCATCTTGTTCTTGACGACCTTGACCTTGGTGCGGTTGCCGATCGCCTCGTCACCGTGCTTGATCGAGCCGATCCGGCGGATGTCGAGGCGCACCGAGGAGTAGAACTTGAGCGCGTTACCGCCGGTGGTCGTCTCGGGGGAGCCGAACATGACGCCGATCTTCATGCGGACCTGGTTGATGAACACCATCGCGCAGTTGGACTTGTGGATGGTGGCGGTCAGCTTGCGGAGCGCCTGGCTCATCAGGCGGGCCTGCGCGCCGGGCTGCACGTCGCCCATGTCCCCGTCGAGCTCGGCCTTCGGCACGAGGGCGGCGACAGAGTCGACGATCAGCAGATCGACCGCGCCGGAGCGGACCAGCGTGTCCGCGATCTCCAGCGCCTGCTCGCCGGTGTCCGGCTGGGAGATGAGCAGCTCCTCGACGTTGACGCCGAGGTTCTTCGCGTAGTTGACGTCCAGCGCATGCTCGGCGTCGATGAAGGCGCAGACGCCGCCCTTGCGCTGGGCCTCGGCGACGAGGTGCAGGGTGAGGGTGGTCTTGCCGCTGGACTCGGGGCCGTAGATCTCGCTCACGCGGCCGCGCGGGATGCCGCCGATGCCGAGGGCGAGGTCGAGGCTGATCGAGCCGGTCGAGATGGTGCTGACCTGGACGTGGTCGTTGCTGCCGAGGCGCATGATCGCGCCCTTGCCGTACTGGCGCTCAACGGCGGTGATAGCTGCTTCAAGGGCCTTGGTGCGCTCTGCGTCGATGGTCATTGGGGACTCCGTGTTTTGAACTGTTGAATGAGGTTGAACGTGATGAAGAGGGTGCTTCAGGGTGGCTCTGACCGCTCCCATCCAGCACACCCCCTATGTAACCCCCGCTGTACAACAGGCAATCGTGCCTCGTCAAAATCTGTCCATTACGGGGACACTTGTTCAGTCATCCCGATCCGGCTCAGATCCCGATCATCGACCGCCGCAGCAGCTCCAGCGACGCCCCCACCGAGAACCGCATCACCCGCTCCCGATCCCCCGGCAGCAGCAGCTGCCGGTGCCGGCAGCCCGCCGCCGACGCCACCGCGATGTGGACAGTGCCGACCGGCTTCGAGGCCGTCCCGCCGCCCGGCCCCGCGATCCCGGTGATGCCCACACCCCAGGTCGCCCCGGTGCGCGCCCGGATGCCCTCGGCGAGCGCCCGCGCCACCTCCCCGCTCACCGCGCCGCACCGCTCCAGCACGGCCTCCTCCACCCCGCACTGCCGCACCTTCTCGGCGTCGCTGTAGACCAGCGCCCCGCCCAGGAACCACGCCGACGCCCCCGGCAGCGCCGTCAGCGCTGACGCCAGCCGCCCGGCGGTGCAGCTCTCCGCCACCGCGACCGTCTCCCCGCGCGCCCCGAGCAGCCGCGACACCACCTCGTCGATCGGTCCGCAGTCCGTCCCGAACCGCTCCTTCCCGAGCCGCGCCTCGGCGTCCTGCAGCGCCCCGCCCGCGAGGCTCTCCCGGCCCGCCGCGCCCTCGACCTCCAGCTTCACGTGCACCTCCGGGCTCGCGGCCCGGTAGCCCACCGCGATGCCCGGCCATGAAAACCCGCTCATCCGCTCGTTCGCCACCGACTCCGGCAGCCCGATGCAGCGCAGCACATGGCGCAGGCGCGGTGGGAGCCCGAACCGCCCGGTGAGCGCCGGGGCGATGTACTCAGCGAAAACCTTCTGCATCTCCTGCGGTACGCCCGGCAGGAAGAACGCCACGCTCTGTCCCCCGCCCGCCCGCCCCCGCTCCAGCGAGAAGCAGGGCGCCGTCCCCCACCGGTTCTCCAGCAGCACCGCCCCCTCCGGCAATTCCGCCTGCTGGTAGCAGCCCGGCGTCATCGGGCGCCCGAACGCCGCGTAGCGCGCCGCGATCTGCGCCAGCGCCCGCTCGTCCCGGTACAGCGGCCGTCCCCACACCGCCGCCGCCACCGCCCGCGTCAGGTCGTCCGTTGTCGGCCCCAGCCCGCCGGTCATGATCACGACGTCGGATCGATCGAGCGCCTCCCGAAGCGCTGCACACAGCGGCCCGAAGTGATCCCCGATGGTCACCACCCGCCCCGGCGCCACGCCGAGCGCGGAGAACTGCTGACAGAGCCAGCGGGAATTCGTGTCGAGGATATCGCCGGTCAACAGCTCATGGCCGGAGGCGAGGATATCGAAGGTCGGGACAGCAGGGTTCGACGGGATGGGAGGCTCACTCTGAAGGGGGGATCGGGGCAGCCACCGGGAGCGGCAGATCGCAGAGGTAGAAGCCGTCGCCCTCAGGCGGCCCCGACACCTTCACCTCGCCGTTCTTCAGGATCGCAGAGCGCCCCCAGAAGCCCACCCCGTCCTCCTCGCCCCACCGATCCGCCGCGAGCAGGATGCCGTCCCAGCCGCGCAATTGCTGCGCCCAGTAGCGGTGGATCTGATCGTTACCCTCGTCCACCCAGTTGGTCGGGAAGCAGATCACCTGCGGCCGGTAGCGCCGGACATGCGTCACGAACCGGGGATCGTTGATGTCCATGCAGATGCCGATGGTCGCCGTCCCCCAGGGGGTCTGGAAGGAGGGGTAGGGGAGATCGCCGGGGTTGGCCCAGGTGTGATCGTCCATGTAGAGCAGCCGCTTGCGGTAGTGCGCCACCAGCTTCCCGTCAGCGCCGATGGAGATCGCCGCGTTGAACAGCCGCCCCTCGTGATCCTCGACGAACCCGATAACGATGTGCGCCTGATACTTCTTGGCCAGCGGCGCGAACGCCTTGAACGTCGATCCCTTGATGCCCTCCGCGAGCGGCCGGATGACCTCCGGGTTGGGGAAGCGGTAGCCGGTCGCCGCCATCTCGGGCAGCACGATCAGCTTCGCGCCTGCTTCGAGCGCCCCTGTCACCAATCGGACAAGCGCCTCCAGGTTCGCGTTACGCGCGCCACGACGTGGTTTGAACTGCACTACGGCAAGCATCCTGCTCAGCTTAACCCATATACCGGGGAGGATCGCAACCCTCTTCTTGTCAAGACGCCGAAACCTGCTGACAGCGCGGCACCAGCAGAGCGGCGCGCGCGGGTGGCGGGCTACCCTGTATCGGCAATACATGCGCCCCTATGCCGAACACCCTCTCCATCCGGGGCGCCCGCGAACACAACCTGCAGGGCTTTGACCTGGATCTCGCTCAGAACGCGCTCCATGTCATCACCGGCCCGAGCGGCTCGGGGAAGTCCTCGCTGGCCTTCGACACCATCTATCAGGAGGGTCAGCGCCGTTTTGTCGAGAGCCTCTCCGCCTACGCCCGGCAATTCCTCGGCCAGATGGAGCGCCCCCGCGTCGACCGCATCGACGGCCTGACGCCCACGCTCTCCATCGATCAGAAGACCGTCAACCGCAACCCCCGCTCCACCGTCGGCACCACCACTGAGATCTACGATCACCTGCGCCTGC
Organism: Alphaproteobacteria bacterium; assembly: GCA_040376255.1. Classification (GTDB taxonomy): domain Bacteria; phylum Myxococcota_A; class UBA796; order UBA796; family SXON01; genus JBEIQZ01. The sequence goes on along the minus strand of JBEIQZ010000030.1, from coordinate 1,450 downwards.
TGTTCGCCCGCCTCGGCCAGCCGCACTGCCCGGTCTGTGATCGCCCGATCTCCCGCACCTCTCCCGCCGAGCTCGCCGCCCGCCTCCTCGCCGAGCATCCCGGCGGGCGCCTGATCCTGCTCGCGCCCGTGGTGCGCGACCGGAAGGGCGAGTACCGCAAGGAATTGGAGGGCTGGCTGCGGGACGGCTGGCTCCGCGCCCGCATCGACGGGGCGCTCTGCTCGCTGGAGGAGCCGCCCGCGCTCGCCCGCTACGAGAAGCACACCCTTGAGCTGGTCGTCGACCGGCTCACCCTCCACCCCTCTGAGCTGGCCCGGCTGATCGAGGGGATCGAGCGGGCGCTGAAGCTGGCGGAGGGGCTGTGTGCGACGCTGATCGGCCAGGAGACGGGATCGGGAGAGTGGCAATTGCACGCCGTCGACCGGAGCTGCCCGGAGCACGGCGCCTCCGTGCCGGAATTGGAGCCGCGCCTGTTCTCGTTCAACGCCCCGCAGGGCGCCTGCCCCGCCTGCGCCGGGCTGGGCCTGCTCCCCACCGGCGACGAATTGCGCCCGATGGCCACCTGCCCCGCCTGCCGGGGCCGCCGCCTCAACCCCGTCGCCCTCGCCGTCCGCTTCCGCGAGCACCGCATCGACACCCTCTGCGCCGCCTCGGTGGACGAGGCCCGCCGCTTCTTCGACACCGTCGAATTCACGCCGCGCGAGTGGAAGATCGCCGAGACCCTGGTGCGCGAGATCCGCGACCGGCTCCATTTTCTGGACACCGTCGGCCTCGGCTACCTCCACCTCGACCGCCGCTCCGACACCCTCTCCGGCGGCGAGGCCCAGCGCATCCGGCTGGCCGCCTGCGTCGGGAGCGGGCTGCAGGGCGTCACCTACGTCCTCGATGAGCCCTCCATCGGCCTCCACCCCCGCGACAACGGCCGCCTGCTCGACGCGCTCGGCGCCCTGCGCGACGTCGGCAACACCGTCATCGTCGTCGAGCACGACCGCGAGGCGATGGAGCGCGCCGACAACCTCGTCGATATCGGCCCCGGCGCCGGGCGGCTCGGCGGCCACCTGCTCGGCGCCGGGCCGCCCGCCCGCTTCGCGCAGCTCGACACCCCCACCGCCCGCTTCCTCCGGGGCGAGGACGCGATCCCTATGCCCGCCCGCCGCCGCGCCGGGAACGGGCAATTCCTCTGCGTCCACGGCGCGACCACCCACAACCTCCAGGGCGTCGATGTCGCCTTCCCCCTCGGCACGCTGACCGTCCTCACCGGGGTCAGCGGCTCAGGGAAGTCCACGCTGATGAGCGGCGTGCTGGAGGCCCGCGTGCGCGAGGTCGTCCACCGGCGCATGAAGGATCCGGCGCAGATCCGCAGGGAGCTCGGGCTCTCCGGCCTCGCCAACATCGACAAGCTCATCACCATCGATCAGGCCCCCATCGGGCGCACCCCCCGCTCCAACCC
>JBEIQZ010000013.1:0-32858 GCA_040376255.1 Alphaproteobacteria bacterium | reverse complement strand
CGGTGCCGTTGCTGCCGTTGAGGAAGGTGCGCCCGACGATCACCTCCACGTCGCCGTCGCCCTCCAGATCTGCGATGGCGGGCGCTGAGCTGCGGCAGGGCGTGGTGGCCCCGGTGTACACCCACTCCAGCGCGCCGGTCGAGCCGTAGGCGCCGATGTAGCAGTTGCCGGTGGTGCGGTAGACGATGGCGGCGATCTCGGTCTGCCCGTCGTTGTCGATGTCGCCCATCGCGAGCTGGGAGTAGCGGTAGGGGTAGTAGGTCTGCCCGCCGTAGGGCGTGCCGCGCACCGCGACGTGCTCGCTGCTGCCGTCGCCCGACCAGATCCGCAGCATCCCGTCCGATCCGGCGCCGCTGGCCCGGCTGAACGCGACGAAGGCGATGTCGGGGATGTCGCCCTCACCGGTCTGCCCGTCGGCGTTGTCGTCGGTGAGGTTGCCGACCACCGGGGTCATGAGCACGTGCTTGAAGTTGGCCTGCGAGGAGAAGCTGCTGACCGACCACTCCAGCGTCGGGCTGAAGGAGCCGACGGTGGGCGTCCAGGTGCAGGCGGCGGTGCTCACCGTCCCGGCGGGCGGCTCCTCCACGCAGGCATCGGGGTCTTCGCTGCCATCGCAGTCGGAGTCCACGCCGTCGAACCACTCCTCGTTCGCGCCGGGGTGGACATCGCCGTCGGCGTCGTCGCAGTCGGTGTTGTCGGTGAGGTAGCCGGGGGGCTGGGCGCAGGAGGAGATCGGCAGGCGGGGGTTGCCGTAGCTGTCGCCGTCCGCGTCGGGGTACCACACCGTCATATCGACGGCGCTCTCGTCCACGCTGCCGTCGCAGTCCTCGTCGTCGCCGTCGCAGTGCTCGTCGGCGCCGGGGTGGACGCTGTTGTCTACATCGTCACAGTCGGTAGAATTGCTTGTATAACCGGCAGGCTGGCTGCATGATGTGATCCGGCTGCCCGCGTCGCCGTAGCCGTCGCTGTCCGCGTCGGCGTACCAGATCAGCGCGTCCGCCGCCGCGTCGTCCACGGTGCCGTCGCAGTCGTCGTCGATGCTGTTGCAGTACTCCGGCGCGGAGGGGTACACCGAGAGCGAGCCGTCGTCGCAGTCGGAGTAGCTGCTGACGTAGCCGGAGGGCTGGGTGCAGGAGATCGCGCTGGCGCTCAGATCGCCGTAGCCGTCGCCGTCTGCGTCTGCGAACCAGGTGGCGGCGTCGATGGCGTCGGCCCCGTCGACCTGACCGCTGCAGTCGTTGTCGAGGTTGTCACAGACCTCCACCCCGGCGGGGGAGGCGAGGGCGGAGGCGTCGTTGCAGTCATCCGCCGTGGCGACGTAGCCGGCGGGCTGCGCGCAGGAGACCTGCGTGGCGGCGAGGCTGCCGTAGCCGTCGCTGTCCAGTTCGACGTACCAGGTGGAGGCGTCGATGGCGCCGATGTCGACGGTGCCGTCGCAGTCGTTGTCGATCCCGTCGCAGACCTCCAGCCCCGCCGGGTTGACCGCCGCGCGGCTGTCGTCGCAGTCGAGCGCCCGCGCGGTGTAGCCGGGCGGCTGATCGCAGGCGGGCTGGCTGACCGCCGGGTCGCCGTAGCCGTCGACGTCGGCGTCGGCGTACCAGATCGTCGCGTCGGCGGCGTCCGGCTCGTCGGCGGTGCCGTCGCAGTCGTCGTCGGCCCCGTTGCACACCTCCAGCGCGCCGGGGTTGCTTCCGGCGGTGTTGTCGTCGCAGTCGAGGGCGTTCTCGACGTAGCCCGCCGGGGCGGTGCAGCCGGTCTGGGAGAGGACGGGGCTGCCGTAGCCGTCGCTGTCGAAGTCGGCGTACCAGACGGTCTGGACACCGTCATCGACGACGCCGTTGCAGTCGTTGTCGAGGTTGTCGCAGACCTCCAGTTGCCCCGGAGAGACCCGCCCCGTGCTGTCGTCGCAGTCGGTGGCGTCGGCGATGAAGCCCGCAGGCTGCTCACAGGTGCGCTGGAAGGCGTTGACGTCGCCGTAGCCGTCGCCGTCCGCGTCCGCGAACCAGAGCGCGGTGAGATCCTCGTCGGTCTGCCCGTCGCAATTGTTGTCGATGTTGTCGCAGACCTCCGCCGAGGCCGGGTTGACCCCGTACTGGCTGTCGTCGCAGTCGCCGTCGTTCTCGACGAAGCCGTCGGTGGCCTCGCAGGCCGTCTGCGGCGCGGCGGTGTCGCCGAAGCCGTCCCCGTCGGCGTCCGCGTAGAAGGTCTGCGTCACGCCCTCATCGACCGTGCCGTCGCAGTTGTTGTCGATGCCGTCGCAGACCTCGGTGGCCGACGGGTTCACCGCGCTGTCCCCGTCGTTGCAGTCGCCCTCGGACTCCCCGAAGCCGTCCTTGTCGCCGTCAACGCCCTCATCGGGGCCGGAGGTGTCGGTGGTGGACTCTTTGATCGTCGGATCAGCGTCGCAGGCGAGGAGGAACAGCAGCATCGGGTCATTATAGCAGATATCCAGGAAGGTTCAGCCCCGGCGCTCGTCCCGCAGCCGCACCGCCTCCAGCAACAGGAACGAGCTGTTGCCGCTAAGGTTCTGTTGCCCGCGATCCTCAAAGAACGCCTCGAACCCGCCCTGATCCAGCTCGATGAGCGCGTTGAGCGCCGCCACCCCCTCCAGCCGTCCGGCGAATTCAGCGGCGACGATCTCGCCGCTGCGGATCTGGAGAGATCCCTGCGCGTCGGGCGCCTGGAGCCGCACCCAGGTCGTGCGCCCGCCCATGCAGATCGACTGCAGCAGATCCTCCAGCGGCATGTTCTGGATGCGCCCGCTGATCCCCGGCGCGTGGCGCGGCTGGCGCCGGAGGATGTGGCGGAGCCGCGCCACCAGCACCTCCGGCGCGACGCTCCTCGGCAGCACCTCGTCCGCCCCCAATTCCAGCCCGCGCAGCACATCGGGCGTCCCGCCAGTGTCGGAGAGCAGGATCACCGCCAGCCCGCTGGTGCGGGGGTCGCGGCGCAGGCTCATCAGCAGCGAGAGGCCGTCGCGCCGGGGGACGCGCATCGCGCAGATCAGCGCGTCGATCGGGGGCTCCTGCCGTGTCCGGAGCGTCTGGGACGCCTGCTCCCCGTCAGCGAGCAGGGTCACCTGGAAGCCGCTGTTGCGGAGCTTCGCCTCCAGCGCCAGGGAGGACTGCGGATCGGGATCGACCAGCAGCGCGCGGAGGGCCGTCACCGGGCCGGTAGAGGCGGGGTGGATGGCGAACCAGGCGAGCGCCGCCTGCAGGGCGCGCAGCGCGACGGCGTCGTGGCCGGGCGCGTCGTCTCCGAACACCGCGACCGGATCGGCGCCGTCGAGGATGCCGAGCCGGACAGCGGCGCGGGCGGTGTAGAGCAGGCCCGCGCCGGGGTGGCTGCCGGGCGCCTCCTGCCCCTGGAGCCGCCGTTCGAGCGCCCCCAGCACCCCCGCCGCCCCCGGCGGCAGACCCTCCTCCGCCTCCCCGGAGAGCAGCCCGTCCGAGAGGGCTGCCGCCAGCAGGTGATCCTGCGCCTCCAGCGGGATGTCCGCCTCTGTCGCCATGCGGCGGCTAAGCTGGAGGGTGCGGCGGCACCGGGCGCGCGCCTCCGGGGTCTGCGCCTCCAGCAGCGGCAGCAGGCGCTCCAGCAGATCCCACCGCTCCGCCTGCGCCTGCGGGTAGGCGACGGTGTGGAGCGCGGCCCAGTTCGGGAGCGCGCCGATGAGCAGCCGGGGGTGGTGGCGGCGCCACGACTCCAGCCGGGGCTGGATGCCCTCCTCCTGAGACTGCCGGTAGAGCAGGCGGAGGATCTGGCCGCTCTGGAGCAGCGCCTCCGCGTGGTCGGGGTCGCTGACGACCTCGATGGTGCTGAACTCCAGCGTATAGAGCTGGGCCAGCACCGACGCGACCTCCGCCGACGGCTCCCAGGCCAGCGTGAGGAACCGATCCATCTCCGGTGTGGTGGTGGGGGCGGGCGGCCCGGGCGGCGCCTCAGGCGGCATCGTGCGCGCGAGCAGCGCCCGCATCGCGCTGCGCGGCGCGACGAACAGGCGCAACCGGCTGGAATTGGAGCGCACCTGCGCCTCCCGCAGCGCCTGCAGATCGCCCGGATCTGCGGTCAGGAGCGACAGGATCTTCTTCTCCGCATCGAAGAACGTCGGGAGCAGCAGCGCCTCTGTCATCAGCGCGCGCGGCAGCACCGAGAGCATCTCTGGCGGGATCACCAGCTTCTGGAGGCGCTCCTCCGGCACCATGTTCAGCCGGTACTGCTGCGCCAGCGCGCGTGCCAGCCCCTCGTCGGTGATCATCCCCAGCTCCAGCGCCCGGAGGGAGAGGGTGCGATCGTCCATCACGCTGTCGAGCTGGCGGAGCTGCCCGATCTCAAAGGCGTTCAGCAGACCGATGCTCTGGAGAATTTCGACGAGGGAGGGCTGAGACATCGCGGACTGTTAACCCGCCTGACCTGTTAACCTGTGCCGCATGGCCGCCATCCCCCGCAGACGAACCCCGCAGACCGCCGGAGCCAACGCCCTGCTCCCGCCGATCCGATCCGCGCTCAGCGCGCTGGTACGGGAGCAGCGCTCGTCCGTGCTCATGGCGGGCGCGAACAACGACCGGTCATCAGAGGCCGCCCAGCGGTTCCGCCAGCAGTACACCGAGGGGATACGCGCGGCGATGCAGTCCGGCCTCCTGACGCTCGATGTGATGCCGGACGCGATCTGGTGCGTCGATCACCCGGTGCTGGACGCGACGGAGCGGAAGGGCGACTTCGTCGAGGCGCTCTACGCCGAGGGCATCCGCAACATTACAATCGAGCCGGAGGCCACCGATCGGGAGCTGAACATCCTGGCGGACATCCTGCTGATCAACTGGGCCGACCGCAGGCAGGACGAGGCCGATCTCCGCGCCATCGTGCAGGAGTCCGATCTCACGCGCGTCCGGCTGGAGATCCTCGATCGCCTCCAGGACAAGGACGCCACCGGCGACAGCCCCGCCATCGCCCGCATCGAGGCGATGATCGACGCGCTGGAGTCCGAAGCCTCCGCGAGCGACGAGTCCGGCACGCTGCGCCAGGATGAGGTCGAGGTCATGCTCCGCATCCGGGGCGGCATGGGCGAGGCGCACGAGGGCGCAGCGCTGAAGCAGGAGGAGGGCGAGCGGTCTCCCCGGCTGGAGGAGGAGATGCGCCGCATTGCGGCAGGCCGGGATCTCGACGACATGCCGGAATTGCTGAGCCGCTGTGTGGAGTGCGCGCCGACGACCGCCACCGCCGAATTGCTCGGGCGCAGCATGGTGGACTGGATCGTGCGCGGCCTGGAGGCGTCTGCTGCCTCCGGCTCGGACGCCGTCTGGGCGCTGCTGGAATTGCTCGATCCCGCCTGCACCCCGGCGATGCGCTGGCGCGACCCGCTGCGCGCCTCCCTCGCCGAGATCGTGAGCGACGATCAGCTCTCCGAGATCCGCCGCCTCCTGCCGCCTGCCGAGACGCCGCAGCTCCGGGGCCGGTTCTTCTCCATCGGGAGCGCGATCCAGGATCCCGAGGTCCTCCACCGCCTCTCCAGCGGGCTGCCCTCCTGGACGATCCGCGCGATCGCCGACGCGGTCGTGCTGCGCGAACAAGCCGCACCCGCTGAGGGGGACGCCGGATCTTTTTCCGGCGACCTCTTCGACCGCATCCGGCCCCGCGTGCTTTCAGAGGACTACGGCGCGATCCGGCTGGGGCTGGCGATGGCCGCGCGGGTGGAGGACGCCCGGTTCGGGGAATTGCTGCTCTCCCTGACCTCCCACGCCTCAGGTCAGATCCGGGAGGAGGCGCTGTACGCGCTCCGCCGCCACCCCACCGCGCGGCTCCGCGCCCGCGTCCAGGAATTGTTCACCGACCCGGAGGAGGTCGTGCGGCTGGAGGTGCTCCGCCACGCCGTCGCGATGAAGGATCAGCAGATCGCCCGCCGGGTCGAGGCGCGGCTGCTCGATCCGGCCATCGCCCAGATCGGAGAAGCGGAGATCCGCGCGCTCTGCATCGCGATGGGCCGCGTCCTGAAGGGCGAGGCAGAGCCCGTCCTGCTGGCCTTCGCGCTCGGGCAGAAGGTCTCCCCCAGCCCGCTCACCCCGAAGATGGCCCTCCATGGCTTGAAGGCGTCCGGCGGGCGCGGCGCGCGGAACGCCCTCCAGCGCGTCATCACCGAGGCGCCCCGCTTCGCCACCGAAGCCGAGTCCATCCTGCGCGAGATGGGAGCATAGATGCGGACACAGAAAAACCGCAGCGACGACAAGGGTCAGAGCCGTCGCGATCCGGTCACCGAGAACCTCGTCCGCCGCATCGGCGCCGTCTCCCACTCCAGCCGCATCCACTCCGTCCACAACCGCGCCATCGCCCGGCTGCTGGACTGGCTGGTGAGCGATCTGAACGCCGTGCTGGCGACAAAAGGCGAGTGCCGGCTGGAACTTGACGGCGGGTACGCCTTCGTCAACGGCGCCCCTGTGCGGTCGAGCCGCGAATTGCGCGGGCAGGTGTCCGCCTTCTACCGGGACATCAAGCAGCACGACATCGGCGGCTTCCGCCTGCGCGGCCCCGCCGGGAAGGCCGGGCTGATCGCGCTGCTCGAAGGCATCGGCGAGGAGGGGCTGGAGCGCGAAGAATTCCAGAAGCGCATCGAGGCGCGCGGGGTGCGGGAGCTGGAATTGCTCCCCGTCCGCAAGATCATGAGCGGCACCCTCGCCGGGACGGGCAGCTCGGTCCGCGTGGCCGCCTCCGAGTCGCTGCGCGCCTATGTCCGCACGGTCACGGCGGTCGAGGCCGCGCTGAAGGACGGGAACATGGAGAAGATCCCGGCGCCGCTCTATAAAGGCGTGCAGGATCTCGCCGATCTCGCCATCGACGAGCCGGCCCACCACCTCGCCCTCACCTCGCTGAAGGAGGAGATCGACGCCGGCATCCGCCACCCGGTCAACGTCGCCATCCTCTCCATGGCGCTCGCCCGCCGGATCGGCCTCGACCGCGCCGCCCTCGTCGAGCTCGGCTTCGCCGCCCTCATGGCCGCCGCGCTCAGCAGCGGCAAGAGCGACGAGGAGCGCCTGCAGGCCGCCGCCCGCGTGCTGCATGTACCCAAGGTCACCCCCGCCCGCGCCCGCCGCATGCTCGTCATCTACCAGCACGGCCTGCCGCGCTGGCAGGGCCTCCACCTGTACGCCCGGATCTGCGCCATCGCCACCTCCTACGACCGGCTCACCACCCGATCCGCCAACACCGGCGACAGTGTTGGCGACAGCGTCGGCGACAGTGTTGGTAAAAACCCTCCTGCCGGGCTGCTCCCCGATGAGGCGCTGGCCCGCATGCAGGATGAGAACACGTTCGATCCTGAGCTGATGGCCCGGTTCACCCAGGTCGTCGGCCGCTACCCGCTCGGGACGGTCGTGCGCCTCTCCTCCCAGGAGATCGCCGTCGTCTACCACACCCCCGCCGATCCCGCCCTCGCGGATCGCCCCGTCGTCCGCGTCCTCCGCGACCGGGACGGCCGCCCCACCGATCGCGTCATCGACCTCGCCGCCGACAGCCGCACCATCGCCGCCGTCATCGACCGCGATCTCGCCGGGCTGGAAGACAGCCTGGACTTCTTCCGCTGAACCCGTGAGCCCCCCCCTCAGGACCGTCGTCCTCCTCACCGACTTCGGCCTCTCCGATCCGTACGTCGGGCTGATGAAGGGCGTCATGCTGCGCCACCACCCCGGCCTCACCCTCCTCGATCTCAGCCACGGCGTCCCCCCGCAGCAGATCCTCACCGGCGCCCTGCTGCTCGCCTCCTCCTGGAGCTGGCTCCCCGACGACAGCGTCTTCCTCTGCGTCGTCGATCCCGGCGTCGGCTCGGCCCGTCACCCCGTCGTCCGCCGCGCCGCCGGTCGGCTGTTCGTCGGCCCTGACAACGGGCTGCTCTCGCTCGTCGATCCGCCTGTTGATCCGCCTGTTGATCCGCCCGATCTCTGGCGCCGCATCGATCTCTCCGCCATCCCCGCCACCGGAGCGCCGCGCTCCCGCACCTTCCACGGGCGCGACCTCTTCGCCCCTGTCGCCGCCCGCCTCGCCACCGGCGATCTCTGCTTTGAGCAGATCGGCCCGATCCTCCCCGATCCCGTCCGGCTCACCCTCCCTGCGCCGATCGTCACTCCCGACGGCCTCGACGGCGAGGTGCTGTACCTCGACCATTACGGCAACGCGATCCTCTCCCTCCCCGGCGTCGGGACCGGCGCTGTCTCTGTCGGCGCTGTCTCTGCTGTCCCCGTCTGCCTCCGCTACACGGACGTCCCCCCCGGCGCGCCGCTCGCCCTGACCGGCTCCACCGGTCGCCTCGAACTCTCTGTGCGCGACGGTTCTGCTGCCGACCGCTTCGACCTCCACCCCGGCAGCAGGGTACGCTGGCGCCCATGATCCCCGCACTTCCCGCTCCGTCCATCGACCGCCCCGCCGCCGACCCCGCCGGGCGGCTCGCCGACCTCCGCGCCCGCCTGACAGACATCCTGCGCGACATGGGGAAGGTCGTCGTCGCCTTCTCCGGCGGCGTGGACTCCGCCCTCGTGCTGCGCGCTGCGGTCGACGCCCTCGGTGACAACGCGATCGCCCTCACCGCCACCTCGCCCACGCTCCCCGCCGAGGAGGCTGAGGAGGCCCGGCGCTTCGCCCTCTCCATCGGCGCCCGCCACGTGATCGTGGAGAGCCAGGAGCTCGAACGCGAGGGCTACGCCCGCAATGAGGGCAACCGCTGCTACTTCTGCAAGACCGAATTGTTCACCCTCGCCCGCGACCGCGCCCGCCAGTGGGGCGTCCCGTGGGTCGCGGACGGTACCATCCTCGACGATCTCACCGGCCACCGCCCCGGCCTCCAGGCCGCCGCCGAGAACACCGTCCGCCACCCGCTGGTCGAGGCCGGGTTCCGCAAGGACGATGTCCGCGCCCTCGCCCGCGAGCTGGGCCTCCCGCTCTGGGACAAGCCCTCCTTCGCCTGCCTCGGGAGCCGCTTCGCCGTCGGGAGCCGCGTCACCCTGAGCCGCCTCGGGCGCATCGCCCGCCTGGAGAGCCTGCTGCGCCGCCACGGCCTCCGCCAATTCCGCGCCCGCTTCCACGAGGCAGGCGCCGACAGCGCCGGCAAGCCCGTCGAGATCCTCCGCGTCGAGGTCATCCTCCCCGATCTGCCCCGCCTCATCGCCTCCCCCCTCCGCGAAGACCTCGCCGCCGCCGCCCGCGCCGAGGGTTTTTCGTTTGTCACCGTCGATCTGGAGGGCTACCGGACCGGCAGCACCAGCGGAACCCCCGCGTGACCCCTCCCGCCCCGCCCGCTCCCGCCGCCCTCCGCCCCGTCCTCACCGAGCTCACCCTCCTCTGGCTCCTCACCCTCCTCCTGATCCGTGGCGTCGTCATGGCGCAGCAGGCCGGCGTCCACGAGATCGTCCTCGCCCTCGTCCCCTTCCTCTTCGTCTACGCCCCCGTCTGGCTCTGCCGCTGGCGCGGCGCCGACCCCGACAGCTACGGCCTCATCCTCCCCGCCTTCCGCGACCTCAACGGCTGGTGGGAGGGCGCCCGCCCGGCCCTCCAGCTCATCGCCGTCGTCGCGCTCCCCTGGCTCGCCAGCTACCACCTCTACCAGAACCTCCTGTTCGGCTTCTCCCCCGCCCTGCGCGCCCCCGCCGACTGGGCGCTCCTCCTGCCCTACCACCTCTTCTACGTCGCCATCCCGGAGGAGTTCTTCTACCGGGGCTACTTCCAGCGCCGCCTCTCCGAAGCCCTCCCCCACCGATGGACCCTCCTCGGCGCCCGCATCGGCTGGAGCCTCCCGCTCACCTGCCTCTTCTTCGCCTTCGGCCACTCCGTCGTCACCTTCCGCTGGTGGCACTTCGCCATCTTCTTCCCGTCCCTCGCCTTCGGCTGGCTCCGCGAGAAGACCGACAACACGCTCTCTGGCGCCTTTTTCCATGCGTGGTGCAACATCACGGTGGCGTGGCTGGACGCGATCTACGGCGTCCGCTGATATCACTCCCCCCGCCGCCCCTCCTTGATCTTCGACCGGTGCAGCTTCGCCCCCAGCCTCCGCTCCACCGACCCCCCGTGACGGCCTCGTCGCCTTCCTCGGCTTCGGCGGCGGCGCGTACCGCGCCAGCAGTATCGCCCGCAGCCGCTCCAGCGCCACATCCAGGTTCTGTCCCTGGCTCCTGCGCTCGGTCGCCCGCGCCACCAGCCCCGTCGCGGCGTGCGTGACCCGGATGCCCGTCTCGGTCTTGTTCCGGTGCTGCCCGCCCGGCCCGGACGCGACGAAGGCATCGACTTCGCAGACCCTCTTCAGATCCTCCGTGCTGATCGCCCGGTACTGCGCCCACAACCGCCGCCGCTCTGCCGGGCTCTCCCCAGCGCTCTCCCCCCGGTTCTCGTCCATCCTGCCCCCTCCTCTCAATCTAACATGACCCCGCGCCCGAGGATGAGGCCCGGATCGGCCGCCCGCCGGAGCCGCCGCCAGCCCTCCCGCACCTCCTCCGGCACCATGAGGGCGAGGTGGGCTTTTTTCAGGCGTCCGATGCCGTGTTCGCCGCTGACGCTGCCGCCGAGGGCGACGGCCTGCCGCGCGAGGCCGAGGTAGATCGCCCGCGCCTGCACAAGCTCCGCCTGATCCCGGGGCAGCAGGTTCATGTGGAGGTGGTTGTTCCCGATGTGGCCGAAGCAGACCGCCGCCATCGGCACCGCGTCATAGGCGCGGAGCATCTCCGGCAGCGCCGCGTCCGGCACTGAGAAGTCCGTGCCGACCTTCTGGACGCCGTTGCGGGTGATGATCTCGTTGACGGTGGCGGGGAGGGCGTGGCGGACGCGCTGGAGCTTCAGGCGCCCGGTCTCCTCCTCGGCGACGATTGTGTCATCGAGGAGCGCGCCGCGATCGGTGAGCAGCCCGAACCAGAATTCCAGCGGCGCCTCGCCGTCGTGCTCGACCTCGATCAGCAGCGCCGCATGGGCCGCCGGGACCTCCGGCAGCCGATCCCGGATCATGTCGAGGGCGCGCCGGTCGAAGAACTCGATGCAGCGGGGGCCGACGTTTTTCGCGGTCGCGGGCGGATCAGGCCAGCGTCCGCCGAGGCTGCGGGCGTCAGCGAGGAAGGAGAGCAGCGAAGGCTCATCGGGGAAGTAGGCGAAGAAGGTAAGGACATGCGCGGGGAGCGGGATCAGCCGGAGCTTCGCAGCAGTAATGACCCCGAGCGTGCCTTCGGCGCCGATGATCAGATCCAGCAGGTTGTCGGCGGGACAGTACCCGGCGGCGGTCTTCACTGCAGGCTCCCGCCACACCGGCACCGGCCAGGGCAGCGGCGTCTCCCGCGTCACCAGCCGGATCTCCCCGGTCGGCGTCACGAATTCCACCGCCTCCACCCACGGGCGCACCGGGCCGTAGCGGTAGGTGCGTGCGCCGGAGGCGTTGCAGGCGATGGCGCCGCCGACTGAGCACTCCAGCCGCGAGGTCGGATCGGGCGGGAAGAACAGCCCCTCCGCCTCCACCTGCCGCTGGAAGTCACCTAACAGCACCCCGGCGCCGACCCAGCGGCCTGTCGCATGCGGTGTCGCATCTGTCGCATGGGTCGTCGCATCTGTCGCATGGCCTGTCGCATCCGTGAGCAATTCTGTCGACAGCAGCGCCCCGCCCATCGGCACAGAGGCGCCCGTCGTAGAGGTGCGCTTCGCGGTGACGGTGAGCGGGGTGCCGTCCTGCTGGCAGCGGCGCAGGACGGCGGCGACCCCGGCGGCGTCGCGGGGGCGGTAGAGCGCCTCGGCGTGTCCGGGGAGGTTGGAGGCGTCCGTGAGGTAACCGGCGAGGATGGCGGGATCGGTGATGGGTTGCACCTGCGCCCGCTAACCCACCCGGCGATCCCGATCAGGCCCGATCAGGCGAGCGCCCGCTCCAGGCACTCCAGCACGCAGCCGGAGAGGAGGGGCAGCTTGTACTGCGTCCCCGGCAGCGGGTCTGCGCCCTCGACGGCGCGGGCGGCGGCGGCGGCGAGGAGCTCAGGGGTCGGCGGCTGGCCTTCGAGCGCCGCCTCTACGTTCCGCAGCCGCATCGGCACCGCAGCGACCGCCCCGACCGCGACGCGGGCGAGCCGGATGGCGCCGCCCTCGACGCGCAGGCGCACCGCGCACTCGACGAGGGGCCACTCGGCGCGGGCGCGGGAGATAGCGCGGTGGTAGGCGACTCTTTCGTCCGGCAGCGAGGCGGCGAGGCGCACCGCCCGGATCAGCGCCGGGGAGCCGCCGCTCTGGTCGGCTGAGCCTCCGCCGGGGCCGCTCAGCCAGGACTCCAGGGACGTCCACACCTCACCGGCCTGGATCTCGGCATCAGCGGCGAGCAGGGCCACGGCCAGCGTGGATGCGTGTACCGCAGCGCAGCCGGTGTGCGGGAAGACGGCGTGCCAGCGGTGGTCGCCCTCGACGGCGGGGCAGCCGGCGCCGCCCTTTTTGATGCAGCTCCAGTCGGGAGAGCGGTAGTACCAGCAGCGCGTGTGCTGCGCGAGGTTCCCGCCCAGCGTGCCGACCGCGCGGATCTGCGGGGTGGCGAGGGCGCCCGCCGCGAGGGCGAGCACGGGCGCCTGCTGGCGGAGGAGCGGCGCGTCGGCGACGGCCTGGATGCGGCAGCGGGCGCCGATCAGCAGGGCGCCGGGCCGCTCCGGGTCGGGGGCGATCTGATCCATCCCGGCCGCGTCGCGCAGGTCGATGAGCGCCCCCGGCGCGACGCCGAGGTGGCGGCGCTCCTGGAGATCGGTGCCGCCGGCGCGGAGGTGGCTGGCGGGGGCGGCGCGGAGCAGGGCGGCGGCGGCGGCGGCGTCGGCAGGGAAGGAGATGGCGCTTGCGGGCTGGCTCATGGGCGGCTCCCGGCGGGGAGGACAGGGAGGGCGCTGAGGCCCGCGAGCAGCCGATCCGGGCGGATCGGGAGCTGCATCGGGCGCCAGCCGGTGGCGTGGTGGACGGCGTTGGCGAGCGAGGCGGCGCCGGGGGTGGTGACCAATTCCCCGATGCCGACCGCGCCGCCCCGGACGTGGTCGAAGTGGCCGGGGAGGAAGTGGACGTCGATGGTCGGCGTGTCCCCGATGCCCGGCACCCGGTAGTCCTCCAGGTTGTGGCTCATCAGCAGGCCGCGCCGGGGATCGGCGACCCGCTCCTCATAGAGCGCGTAGCCGAGGCTCTGGAGGACGCCGCCGCGCGCCTGGTTGGCGGCGAGGGCCGGGGACAGCACGCGCCCGACCCCGTAGCCCGCCCACACATGCAGCGGGCGGATCTTCCCGAGCCGCGTATCGACCTCGACCTCGGTGAGCTGCACCGCGCCGGAGATCCCCACGCCGATCCGGATGCCGTCATAGCCGACCGGCACGACGTAGCCGCCCTGATCGGGGCGCCGCCGCCCCAGCACCACCGTCTTCGGCGCGGCCCGGACAGCGTCGATCCAGGGGATGACCCCGCCTTCGTAGGCGATCCCGGCGCGGGTGGCGGCGGCGCCCGCGAGGCGCTGATCGGCGGCGACGCGATCGCGCAATTCCTCCATGAGCTGCGCGCAGGCGTCCTCAGCGGCCGGCAACAGCGAAGAGGTCGTGCGGCTGCCTGCCGACATCAGCCCGTTGATCGGCATCGTCTCCCCGATCCGCACCTCCAGCGCGCCGTCGGGCAGATCCATGTACTGCCGGATCGCCTCATAGATCGTCGTGCGCGTGCCGTTGCCCATGTCCTGCACCGGGGCGCTCGCGATCAGGCGCCCGTCAGGGCGGCTCTCCAATTGCAATTGCGCGTCGGCCTGAGTGAACACGATCCAGCCGCCCGACGCCAGCCCGATCCCGCGCCGGAAGCGCCCGGTGTCGGGTCCGGCGCGCCGATCCTTCCAGCGCGGATCGGCGGCCACCATCGCGTAGAGCTCCTGCCGGATCGGGCTCGGGTCCCAGCGCCGCCGCAGGGCGAGCGGGTCTTCGTTCCGGGTCAGCGCGAGCATGTCCATCGCCTGCTCCAGCGCGAAGAAGGCGGGCGGGCCGCCGGGGGCGCGGAAGGGCTTGCCGGGGGCGGCGTGGGTAAGGACGTCGTTGTCCTCGATGGACTTCTCCGCGTAGGGGTACATCACGCGGAAGATCGCCCCGACCAGCGCGCCGACCGCCACCCCGGAGAGGCTGTGCGCCTTCACCGAGAGCGCCGCCGGATCGCCGTCCGGCTTCGCCGCCAGCGCCACCTCCACCCGCGATCCCGACCGGTAGCCGCCCACCTGCAGCTCCTCCCGCCGCGACAGCACCACCCGCACCGGACGCCCCGCCGCCTGCGCCAGCCCCACCGCCGCGAACACCTCCGGCGCGAGGATCGCCTTCGACCCGAAGCCGCCGCCGATGTGCAGCGCCTTCACCTGCACCTGCTCCTCCTTCAGCCCGAACCGCTCGGCGATGTCGCGCGCCGATCCGGAGATGTCCTGGGTGGACAGGTACACCACCAGCCGATCCGTCTCGAACGACGCCACGCAGCCGTGCGGCTCCATCGCGCTGTGGCTCTGCATCTGCGTCTCGAACGTGCCTTCGACCTTCGCCCCGGCGCTCCCCGCGCCCGCCGCCATCTCTGCGAGGATCTTCCGCGCCGCCCCCGGCTTCAGCAGCGCGTCGGTGCGGAACGGCCCGCGCCGGTTCCCCGCCCAGGGCGCGCCCATCAGCGGCCCCTCGTTGGCGTTGGGCGCCGCCCCCCGATCCTCCTCGTAGAGCAGCGCCGCCCCCGGCGCGAGCGCCTGCTCCATGCTGCTGACGGCAGGCGCCTCCGCGATCTCCAGCCGGATCGCCCGCAGCGCCTCCTCCGCGATCCGCGCCGAGGTCGCCGCCACCGCCGCGATCTCCTGGCCGTGGTATCGGATCTTCGATCCCGCCATCAGAGAGATCGCCGCCTGCACGCCAGGTATCTTCCGCGCAGGCTCCAGATCCAGCCGCAGCAGCCGCCCGCTCGCCACCGGCGACCGCAGCACCCGCCCCTCCAATTGCAGCGGCAGCGCGATGTCCGCCGTGTAGCGCGCCTGCCCCGTCACCTTCTCGCGGCCCTCGACCCGCGCTGTCTGAGCGGTCTGCCCCTCCTGCTCGTGCTCCCCCCGGCAGGCGGCCCGCACCGCCCGCAGGATCGCCGTGTAGGCGCCGCACCGGCAGATGTGGCCCGCGAGCGCCGCCGCGACCGCCTCATCCCCCGGATCAGCCGCCCCGTTCTCTGCCCCGTTCTCTGCCCGCCAGCGCTCGTAGAACACCGTGGACTCCACGATGAACCCCGGCGTGCAGTAGCCGCACTGGAGCGCGTCCTCAGCCAGAAACGCCCGCTGTACCGGGTGGAGCGGCCCCGCAGGCGGGCTGATTCCCTCCACCGTCCGCACGGTCATCCGGTGGAGCGTGGTCGCCGGGAGCAGGCAGGCCGCCACACAGCTCCCCGCCACCTCCACCGCGCATGCCCCGCAGGCCCCGTGGCCGCAGCCCTCCTTGCTGCCCCGCAGGCCCCGGTCGCGGATCAGCGAGAGCGCGCTCTGATCGGGATCGACCCGCGCCGCTATCGGCTCCCCGTTGAGGGTGAGCGAGATGTCGAGCCCGTCTGAGGCTGCCGGGGGCAGAGCGGGCGCGGCGGGGAGCGGAGCGTCCGGTGCCGGTTGCGGCGACGCTGCCGGTTCGCCCGCGCGGGCCGGGATCGCTGCCGCGCCGATCAGGATGCCGAGGATTCCACGGCGGGACATATCTTTTTTCATCGTGCGCTCTCCCGGTGGGGCTAACAGGTGTGCAACGGCATCGCTACCGGATGCTGGACGGGGAGACATCCCTGTCACCTTCTCCGCGCACCGGCATCAGAGCGGCATGCGCTACCCGACCGCCCTCCTCTCCGCCCTCTCTGTCCTCCTCTCCGGCTGCGCCTACGACATGGAGAGCTGGCAGAGCCCCCTCGCCAGCGGCTTCGACGGCACCCCCGACGCCGCCGAGGGGGAGCGCATCTTCAACGAGGAGCACTGGGAGGACGAAAGCATCTACTCCCTCTCCTGCATCAACTGCCACCACAACGCCGCCGGGGACACCCTCGACACCGACGAGGGCGACCTCAACCGCCCCGGCCACACCGTCTACAACGCGGCGTGGCGCGGCGAGTGGAAGAACGGCGAGCGGTGGAGCAAGGCGAAGAGCGACCTCCTCGGCGCCTTCGGCGGCCAGATCTGCGTGGACGTCTACTTCCCCGGCGACAGCGAGATGACCCCGGAGCAGGCCGCCCACCTCGAAGCTTACCTGAAGACCCTCACCGACGAGGTGCCGTCTGAGGACGATCCGCGCGCCCAGCCGCTCGGCATCGGCTACTCCACCTGGGACACCCAGAGCGCCTTCCTCGCGGAGATCGGCGACAGGACCGGGCCGGATCTCGGCGATATCGACAACGGCGCGCTGCTGGTGGATCGCCACTGCGGCTCCTGCCACGACACCGCCGAGGACGGCTCCGTCGAATTCTACACCGCCGCCACGCTCAGCACCGATCAGCTCATCTCCCGCATCCGCCGCACCACCGTGGACGGCGAGGAGCACCACAACGGCTTCATGCCCCGGCTGCCGGAGAACCGGCTGGTGGACGCCGATCTGAAGGACGTCCTGGCGTTCCTGACCGCTACGCCGCGCGAGTAGCAACCACAGCGGCGGCAGGATATTCCAGAGCGTCACTAAGGACAGCAGGCCGATGCGCTGGCGGGAATATTCGATCATCGCCTTCGACACCGAGACCACCGGGCTGCATCCTGAGGAGGGGCACCGGGTCATCGAGTTCGCCGGGATCGAGTTCCGCCTCGCCCCCGACGGCAGCGTCACAAAGATCATCCCGCACCACCACCTGTTCAACCCGGAGATGCCGATCCCGCGCGAGTCCACCGAGGTCTCCGGCATCCGGGATGAGGACGTGGCGGGCGCGCCGGTGTTCAGCCAGCACGCGCAGTCCATCCACCGGCTGCTCTCCGGCGCGATCACCGTCGCGCACAACTACCCCTTCGATCAGAAGTTCCTCACCTATGAGTTCGCCCGCTGCGGGCTCAAGTGGCCGTTCCCGCCCGCCGAGATCGACACCGTCGATCTCTCCCGCGCCTTCTTCTCCGAGGCGCGCGCCCACAAGCTCGCGGACGTCTCAGCCCGCCTCGACGTCAGCCTCGTCGGCGCCCACCGCGCCACCAACGACGCCGAGGCCTGCGGGCGCTGCTTCCTGGCGATGGCCTCGCGCTTCCACGCGCCTGAGGATCTGGGCGCGCTGCTCGACTGGGCCGGGGCGGTCGGCCACCCGCCAGAGACCGGCCACATCGGGCGGACGGGGGACGGGCTGGTCTTCCTGGAGGGCGAGCACAAGGGCGCCGCCGTCGAGGAGTACCCTGAGACCCTGATGTGGATGATCAACGCCCTCCAGTTCGAGGACGGCCGCTGGAGCCGCCGCTACCCGGAGTCGGTCACCGCCTGGATCGAGCGCTGGCTCCGCAGCCGCGCCTCCGGCCGCGCCTTCGGCGGGAAGGCGAGCGTCAAGGACTTCAGCTCGCAGGAGTGGGGCATCGATCCGCCCCTGAGCGCCACATGAGCCGCCCGCTCCTGGCGCGGTACGGGCTGATCGCCGCCGCGCTGCTCCTCTCCGGCTGCCCCGCCCTGCTCCCGGCCCTCCCCGGCGTCGTCCCTGAGGCTGAGGCCGGGAGCGCCGACAAGGCGCTGATCCGCCAGCTCGACCGCGAGGTGATCGCCCTGAAGCAGCGCATCGCGCTCCTGGAGCAGCAGGCGGGCGACTGCAGCACCCCCGGCGAGCCACCCGCGATCTACACCGAACTTAGACAGATATTCTCAGGCAGCCCCGTGCAGGTCGAGCGGCAGGGCGCGCTGGTCCGCGCCACGCTGCCCGCCGATCTGCTGTTCACCAGCGACGGCCTCCACCTGCGCGAAGAGGCGATCTTCAGCCTCGATCTCCTCGCCACCGCCCTGAAGCTCCACCCGGTCACCGCCTCCGTCATCGGCTACACCGACTCGCTCTCCCCGCCCCAGAGCGCCCGCAAGTCCTGGCCGACCGCCTGGGAGTGGACCGCCGCGCAGGCCGCCCTCGTCGTCCGCGAATTGCAGGATCGCTTCGGCGTGCCGCCCGCCCGGCTGGAGGTCACCGGTCGCGGCAGCACCAGCCTCCCCGGCAACGAGGACACCCCGGAGGGGCGCGCGCTCAACCGCCGCATCGTCGTCGAGATCCGGAGCACCCCGACTATCCGGTAGCGGTTTTCCCCGCATCAGGTGTCAGGGTCAACGGAGGTCATATGTTCCTTCTCGGATGCTGGCTCGCACAGGCAGGCGATGAGATCCACCTCGATCTGGGCGGCCAGATCGCCCCCGATCCCGGCAGCGGGATGTCGATCGCCCTCAACACCGAGGCCCGCCTGGAGGGCGACAAGGACGGCTACCTGCTCGGCGCGGCCCGCGTCGATCCGGGCGGGGACTGGATCGGGCGGCTGGGGGTGGGGTTCGACGTGTTCGGCGGCGGGGAGGAGCTGGAATTGCGGTTTGGGCTGTTCGGCGGGTTCACCGGGAACGCGCTGGATCGGACGGTGTTCGCGCGCCCGACGATGGGCGGGGAGCTTCAATTCGGCGGCAAGGTCGGGCGGGTCTACGGCTTCTACCGCCACCTCGACGGCTTCAGCGGGATGCTGGAGGAGCGGCTGACCGAGAACGAGCTCCGGCTCGGCTTCGCGGTGACGGAAGATGTGCGCGTCCACGGGCAGTATGTGACGTTCAACCCAGGCGGTGAGCGGCTGGTGCAGGGCTTCGGGCTGGGCGCGGAGATGATCTGGTAGAATCCTGCGGCCACAGGACGCAGATGCAGATCGACTTCCACCACGCCGCCACCTACGCCATCGCCCGCCTCGGGGGCCTCTCCCACGCCGAGGCCGACATCGTGGCGTGGGCGGCGCAGTACGTCGACGACGCGACAAACTCCGGGCTGATCCGCTTCGACAACGGCTCGATCTACCTCCGCACCAGCTCCGCCCACCGGACGCTCGACTACCGGAATTTCGAGTCGCTCGCCAACCACCACGTATGGGTGCCGTTCCACTTCCTCCCCGGCAACGGCGGTCTCCCGGCGGGACAGGCGCCGCCCGGCCCGTTCGTCGAGCGCATGATCTGCCGCCCCGACAGCCCGCCCGCGCGGGACATGATCCGCGCCACGATCCGGGATCGCGATCTCCCCTGCGCCCTCCACCGGCTCGGCATCGCCCTGCACACCTACGCCGACACCTGGGCGCACCAGGGGTTCGCCGGGATCAGCCACGAGGTCAACGGCGCCTCCGACCTCTCCACCGGCGATCAGCCCGACACCGGCCTGATGGATCGCATCGCCTCCTACTTCGTCAGCACCGCGAACCCGCTCGGTCACGGCACCGTGCTGAGCAACCCGGATCGGCCCTGGCTCGTCTGGAGCTACACCGACGGGTTCGGCCGCCGCATCGATCGCGACAACCCCCGCGACTACCTCCATGCCGCCGACCGGATGTGCCAGGTGATCCATCGCTTCCGCGCTGGAGATGCCGGAGCGACCGTCCCCGGCCTGCCGGAGCGCGATCTGAACCACATGGATCGGCTGTTCCGCGACCTCAACGGAGAGCCGGAGGAGCGCCACGCGCGCTGGCTGGAGGAGATCCGCAGCGGCGCCTTCTCCTTCGGCCCGCAGGAGGTCAGCTACATCGACAAGGGGGAGGGTTCACGCAAGCAGATCGCGCTCGGCACCACCGAGGAATTCGATGAGGAGGGCGAGATCTTCCCGTATACGGACGCCTTTCTGCAGAGCGACTGGAAGTACTTCCACGACGCGCTCCAGGCGCACCGGCTCGCCGTCCTGCACCGCGTCCTGCCCCGCTACGGGATCTGCGCCGGTTAGAACCCGTCCCGCCGCTGCCGCAGCAGCGCGAACACCGCGTCGGACACCTCCTCCGGCGTCGCCCCCGGCGCGAGCGTCCCCGAGGCGCGCATCCCCGACAATTCCGCGCTGACCGCCGCCTGCACGTCGGGCATGTCCCACCGCAGGAACGGGTTCTGCGCCCGCTCCGCCTCCAGCAGCCCCGGCACGCTCACCCCCGCCAGCCGCCCCTGGGCGCTCAGCACCGCCGCCGATCCCGGCTCGATGCTGGCGGCGAACTTCAGGTTCTTCGACGCATACTCATGCCCGCACCAGATCCGCGTCTTCCCCGGCAGCGCCCGCAGCCGCGCCAGCGAGGCCCGCAATTGCGCCGCCGTCCCCTCGAACAGCCGCCCGCAGCCCGAGAGAAACAGCGTGTCCCCGGTGAACGCCTCCTCCCCGTTCACCAGGAAGCAGACCGCGCCGAGCGTGTGTCCCGGCACATGCAGCAATTCCACCGACTGCCCGGCCCAGGTGAACGCCCCCCCGTCCGCCCAGGCATGCGTCTGGTGCGGGATGCGATCCTGATCCTGATCGTAGCGGCTGCCGTGGACCTCGACCCCCGGGCGCCACAGCCCCTCGACGCCGCCGACATGATCCCAGTGGTGGTGGGTGCAGAAGATGGCGCGCAGGTTCAGCCGCTCCTGATCGAGGATCGCCTGCACCGGCGCCGCGTCGGAGGGATCGACCAGCACGGCGTCAGCGCCGATGGTGAGCAGGTAGGCGTAATTGTCGTCGAGGAGCGGGATGGGGCGGACGTTCAGCATAGGGATCTTTATCCAGCCCTGTGAATACCGTCCTGTCTCTGGCATACAATCAGCGCCCCATCCCAGGAGTCCCATGCTCGCCCTGATGCCGCGCTTCCTGTCTGTCCTCCTGCTCTCGATCTTCCTCATCACAGACGCTGACGCCAAACAGACGGCATACAACATGAAGAAGGGGAACACCGAGTGGGCGTTCTCCTATGCGTGGCGCGACGCCGGCAAGAAGAAGCAGTCCGCGAGCTTCGAGCTGCCCGCCAGCACTGTCAAGGCCGACCTCGACATCTCCGTGCGCTTCCCCGCCGAAGAGCTGCTCGACGCGCAGCTCCGCGCCGTCCGGAAGTACGCGGAGAGCCTCCCGAACGGCGTAAAGCTGACCGCCAGCAAGGAGGACGGCACGCTCCAGATGCGCGTCACCAGCAGCAAGGGGCGGAAGTCGATGAAGTCTGCGCTGAAGGGGGCGCAGGCCGCCGCCGTGAAGGCCAGGGACGATTGGGCGAAGAAGAACGGCTACCTGCTGGTCGATGAGAACACATTGATGGTGGACTATACAAAGATCGTTGTTCAGTACGTCGACGACGTGGCGCCGGTGGCCGCCGCGCTCGGGGCGGACAAGGTCAACGCCTCCGATCCGGCCTCGGTGCGGAGCTACCTGTCGCGGGCGCTGTCCTTCGTCCAGAACATCCCCTACGAGGAGCGCGCCAGCGGAGACGCGGGCTTCCGACGCCCGCTCTCGCTGCTCGCCCGGAACAAGGGGGACTGCGACGGCAAGAGCGCGCTGTTCCTCGCCCTCGCCCGCGCCGCCCTGCCCGATCTGAAGGCGGGCATCGTGCTGATCCCCGGTCACGCCTTCGTCGCCGTCGCTATCCCGGCCGAGAAGGGGGACTTCACCTTCAAGGAGGGCGGCGTCACCTATGTGGCGATGGAGCCGGTCGGCCCGGCGGTCGCGGCCATCGGGAAGATCGGCAGCAAGAGCAGCAGCAGGGTGCGGACCGGCGCCTCCGACTTCTACCCGCTGCCCGGTTAAGCCTGTCTGGCTCCCTCCGGTGGGGGCAGGGAGGCGGCGATGGGCGGAGAGAAGGATCTGTACGATCTGTTGATCATCGGCGGCGGGATCGTGGGGGCAGGGGCCGCCCGCGACGCGGCCATGCGCGGCCTCTCGGTCTGCCTCGTCGAGCAGCGCGACCTCGCCTTCGGCACCTCCTCGCGCTCCTCCAAGCTGGTGCACGGCGGGCTCCGCTACCTGGAGATGGGCGAGTTCTCGCTCGTCTTTGAGGCGGTCTCTGAGCGGCGCGTGCTGATGGAGATCGCCCCCCACCTCGTGCTGCCGCTGGGCTTCCTGTTCCCGGTCTACAAGGGCTCCCGGCGCGGGGTGTTCACGATCAACATCGGGATGTGGCTCTATGACGGCCTCTCGCTGTTCCGCTCCCCGAAGATCCACCGCAACCTCTCCACCGAGGACGCGCTGCTGGAGGAGCCCGCGCTGCGGCCCACCGATCTCAAGGGTGCGCCGCTCTACTACGACTGCTCCACCGATGACGCCCGGCTCACGCTGGAGAACGCCCTCGACGCCGCACAGCACGGGGCGGACGTCCTCACCTGGACGAAGGTGATCGCCATCCACCGGGACGGAACCGGCAAGGCCACCGGCGTCCGCGTCCTCGACCAGATCTCCGGCGAGGAGCGGGACATCCGCGCCCGCTCCCTGCTCAACGCCACCGGGCCGTGGACCGATCAGACCCGCAGGCTCGCCGGGATCGAACAGCAGATCCTCCGCCCCACCAAGGGCGTCCATGTCGTCGTCCGCGCTGAGCGCCTCCCGATCAAGAACGCCGTCGTCTGCTTCCACCCGGAGGACGGGCGCGTGCTGTTCGCCGTCCCCTGGCAGGATCGCGTCTACATCGGCACCACCGACACCGATGAGCGCGGCGACCCCGCCGCCGTCTGCGCCACCGCCGGCGATGTCCGCTACCTCCTCGACGCGGGCAACCACTACTTCCCCGACGCGAAGCTCCAGCCCGCCGACATCCTCTCCACCTGGGCCGGGCTCCGCCCGCTCATCAATCCGGGCGACGGGGCCGGTGCCGCCTCCTCGGTCAGCCGCGAGCACGAGATCCTCGTGGACGCCTCCGGCATGATCACCATCGCCGGGGGCAAGCTCACCACCTACCGCAAGATGGCCGGGGAGATCGTCGACCGCGCTGTCGCCCTGCTCCGCATCACCGGCGGGCGCGATCTCAAGGATCTCAAGGACGCCCACACCGCCCGCCACCCCCTCCCCGGCGCTGTCGGCTGGCCTGAGGACGACGACCGCGCCCGCGTCGAGAAGGCCATCCTGGAGATCTTCCCCGACGGTGATCAGAAGATCGACGCCGACACCGCCCGGCTGTTCTGCAACACCTACGGCACCCGGGGCTCCGACGTCGCCCGCCTCATGGCCGCCGACCAGAGCGCCGCCTCCCGCCTCCTCCCCGATCGCCCTGAGCGCATGGCCCAGGTCGACTTCGCCGTCACCCGCGAGCTGGCCCGCCGCCTCTCCGATGTGATGATCCGCCGCACCCAGCTCTACTTCCGCGACCCCGATCAGGGGCTCGGCGCCGTCCCCGCCATCGCCGCGCGCATGGCCCGCCTCCTCGGATGGTCTGAGGAGCGCACCGGCACCGAGATCGCCGACTACCGCGCCGAGGTCGCCCTCAGCCGCTCCTGGAAGGACACATGATCCACCTCTTCACCGCTCCCACCCCCAACGGCCACAAGGTCTCCATCGCCCTCGAAGAGCTGGGCCTGCCGTACACCGTCAACGTCGTCAACATCCTCAAAGGCGACCAGTTCCAGCCCGAGTTCCTGAAGATCAGCCCCAACAACCGCATCCCCGCCATCGTCGATGAGGACGGGCCGGACGGGCCGATCCACCTCTTCGAGTCCGGCGCCATCCTGCTCTACCTCGCAGAGCGCTACCCTGATCGCGGTAACCGGCTGCTGCCGGAGGACGCGCACGGTCGCTACACCGCGATCCAGTGGCTGATGTGGCAGATGGGCGGCTTCGGCCCCATGCTCGGGCAGGCCCACCACTTCCGCCGGTACGCGCCCGAGACCCTCCCCTACGCCATCGAGCGGTACACGAAGGAGGCAGGGCGGCTCTACGGGGTGCTGGATCGCAGGCTCGCAGAGGCGGAGTATCTGGCAGGGACCTACTCGATCGCGGACATCGCCTGCTGGCCGTGGGCGCGGGCGATCAGCTGGCAGGGGCAGGAGATGGACGACTTCCCGAACGTGAAGCGGTGGTACCTCCAGATCAAGGAACGGGAGGCGGTCAGGGTCGGGATCGCGAAGCCGGAGGCGTTTGATGTGCCGATGGACGCGGAGGCGAAGCGGGTGCTGTTCGGGATCGGAGGGAAGGGATGAAGATGGTGTGGGGGGCTCCGGAGCGGAACAAGGGGCCGATCCTGGAGGTGTTGCGGGGGGTGCTGGGGGAGCGGGGGGTGATGCTGGAGGTGTCGAGCGGGTCGGGGCAGCATGCTGTGTTTTTTGCGGAGGGGCTGCCGGGGTGGGTGGTGCAGCCCTCAGATGTGAGCGAGGAGAACCTGGGGAGCATCGGGGCGTGGGTGAGGGAGTGGGGGGAGGGGAGCGGGAGGCTGAGGGGGCCGCTCCGGCTGGACGTGCGGGCGGCGGAGTGGGAGGGGGTCGGGGAGGTGGACGCGATCTTCAACGCCAATATGGTCCACATCGCGCCGTGGGCGTGTGCGGAGGGGTTGATGCGCGGGGCGGGGCGTCACCTGCGGGCGGGCGGGGTGCTGGTGATGTACGGGCCGTTCAAGGTGGGCGGGGAGCACACCGCGTACAGCAACGAGGCGTTCGACGCCGACCTGCAGAGCCGCGATCCGTCCTGGGGCGTCCGCGATCTGGAGCAGATCACCGCCCTCGCCGCCGCCGCCGGTCTGTGCCTGGAGTCGCGCCGCCCGATGCCCGCGAACAACCAGACACTGATCTTCCGCCGCCCCGGATAACCGGCCTTACCCGCCGCTCCCCCGCACCACCGCGTACAGCGCCCCCGCGTTGATCACCACGCTGATCACCTCGCTGATCAGCAGCTTGATCAGCAGCGGCGTCGATCCGCTCACCATCATCCCCCCCAGCCGCGCCGACCCCAGCCCCGCCAGCACCAGCAGGCAGGCCGTCAGCACCGGCGCCCGCCAATCCGGCCTCCACAGCCCCATCAGGCAGAAGATCCCCAGCCCGATCTCCAGCCCCCCGTACATCGCCCGCAGCTCCGTCACCCCGCCCGGCCCCGTCACCCCCACCCCCACCGACGCCATCAACCCCGCCGGGTCATACAGCATCACCGCCCCCAGCCCCAGAAAAATCAACGCATCCAACCCGATCACCGCCATCACCATCCCTCACCTCCTCGCCACCATCGCTAACGCATCCACCGCCGCCGGCGTCACCCCTGCCAGCCGCGCCGCCGCCCCCAGCGTCAGCGGCTTCGCCGCCGCCAGCCGCTCCCTGCACTCCATCGACAGCGTCGTAACCGATCGGAAGTCGATCCCCTCCAGCGACAGCCCTTCCATCCTGATCGCGTCCTGCCGGCGCCCCTCCTCCCGCACGAGGTAGCCTGCGTACTTGGTATCGATCTCTACCTGCTCTGCGACCTCCCGCGCCACATCCGCCAGCACCGGCAGATCCGGCAGCACCCCCTGGAGCCCGGCCAGCGTCTCCCACCCGCACTCCGGCCGCTTCAGCAATTCTGCGAGCGTCTGCGGCTTCTTGAGCGGGATGCCGAGCCCCTCTGCCAGCGCCCGGGTCGCCGCGTCGGGGTTGACGGTGCGCGCATCGACGATCCGCTGCCACCGCGCGATCTGCTCCTGCTTCACCATGAACGCCGCCGCCCGCCCGTCCGGCACCAGCCCCAGCCGGATCGCGTGCGGGGTGAGGCGCCGGTCGGCGTTGTCTTCGCGGAGGAGGAGCCGGTGTTCGGCGCGGTTGGGGAACATGCGGTAGGGTTCGCCGCCGACGCCACGGGTGATGAGATCGTCGATGAGGACGCCGATATAGGCCTCGTCCCGGCCGAGGCGGAGGCTGGCGCCTGCCGCGTGGATGCCGGCGATGAGGCCCTGGGCGGCGGCCTCCTCATAGCCGCTGGTGCCGTTGATCTGTCCGGCGCACCAGAGGCCGGGGAGGCGGGAGAGCTGGAGATCGTGGCCGAGCAGGCGGGCGTCGATGGCGTCGTACTCGACCGCGTAGCCGTACTGGAGGATCTCGGCGCGTCCGAGGCCGTCGATGGAGCGGATCATCGCCTCCTGCACCTCGCGGGGGAGGCTGGTGGAGGTGCCGTTTACGTAGACGCGGTCGGTGTGGATGCCCTCAGGTTCCAGGAAGAGCTGGTGGCGATCCTTGTCGGCAAAGCGGACGATCTTGTCCTCGATGGAGGGACAGTAGCGCGGGCCGCGCCCCTCGATCTGGCCGGAGAACATCGGGGAGCGGTGGAGGGCGCCCCGGATGATGTCGTGGGTGCGGGTGTTGGTCCAGGTGATGTACATGTCGCGCGCGCCGGGGCGGGGCGGGGGCGGGTCGAAGGAGAAGCAGCCGGGCTCGTCTGCCTGCTTCTCCAGGCTGGCCCAGTCGATGCTGGAGGCGCGCAGCCGGGGCGTGGTGCCGGTCTTCAGCCTGAGCATCGGGATGCCGAGCGCCTGCAGGCACCCGGAGAGCGCGAGCGCGGCGGACTCTCCGATGCGCCCGCCCGCCGTCTGCTCCTCTCCGCAGTGGAGCAGCCCGCCGAGGAACGTCCCGGTGGTCAGCACGACGGCGGGGGCCGACAGCTCCCGCCCGTCCGCCAGCCGCACCCCGGCCACCCGCCCACCCCGCACCAGCAGCGCCGCCGCCTCCCCCTCGATGATCACGAGGCCCGGCATCCCGGCCAGCAGCGCCTGCATCGCCTGCGGGTACAGATCCACGTCCACCTGCGCCCGGCTCGCCTGCACCGCCAGCCCCTTGCGCGTGTTGAGCCGCCGGAACTGGATGGTGCTGGCGTCGGTCACCCTGCTCTGGACGCCGCCGAGCGCGTCGATCTCGCGCACCAGACAGCCCTTCGCCAGCCCGCCCATCGCCGGGTTGCATGACAACCGCCCGATCTGCGCACGGCTGAAGCAGATCAGCCCCACCCGCCTGCCCAGCCGTACCCCCGCCGCCGCCGCCTCGCAGCCCGCGTGTCCGGCGCCCACCACCAGGATGTCCAAGTCCATCAGGCAATATAGCCCGCCCCGCAAGAGTACAGAAAAATCCCGGTGCGGTCATATTCTGACCGGGTGTGCGGTTGACTGAATGTCCGTTCCGGATACAGTGGGGCGGACGGCGCGAGGTGAGGGATGGTCGAGGCGCGGGTGGACGGGGCCGGGCTGGCGATGTGGCTGCGGACGGTGGATCGGATCTGTCGGGGCAGGGTCGGGGAGGCCACCTGGACGTTCTGCGACGGGAGCCTGTCGGTGGAGTGGTCGGAGATCCGCAACACGTTCCCCGGCGAGGGGGACGGGCAGGGGACGGTGGTGGTCGATCCGGACAGCATGAAGGAGCTCTCTGTCCACTGTCCGCGCACCCCCGATCTGCTGCTGCGCGCCTGGGAGGATCGCTTCCGGCTGGGGGCGGTGCAGGTGGCGGCGTCGGTGGAGATCGCGGTGCCCGCCGCGCTGCCGAACCCGGAGCTGTTCGCGGCGCCCGCGCCTGCGCTGCCGGAGCCGGAGCCGGAGCCGGAGCCGATCCCCGTACAGCGCCGCAGCCGCCGGAGGGCCGCGCCGGAGCTGGCCGTGGATGCGGCGGTCGGGGTGGTGTCCGTCGATGCGGGCGGGCCGGTCGCAGCGCCTGAGGTCGCAGCGGAGCCTGCGGGTGGGCCGGTCGCAGCGCCTGAGGTCGCAGCGGAGCCTGTGGGCGAGCCTGTGCCGGTCGCGCGGCTCACGCTCGTCGATGTGCCGGTCACGGCGTTCATGCCGCTGTTCTCGGGTCTCCCGGCGGTCACAACGGCGGAGCCGGAGGCGGTGCCGGAGGCGGCGTCCGGCGCAGAGATCCGGCAGGAGGGCGGGGCCGGGCGGGCGGGCGGCACGCTGATCGAGCTGCACCCGTGGGCGCTGCCGCAGAACCCGCTGATGCCGTCCGGCGCGCCGCTGGCTGAGGTGCTGGGGCTGCGCTGGCGGTACGACGGGGCCACGCTGGGGCGGGCCGGGGTGGCGCGGGCGGTCACGGCGGCGCACCGGCAGAAGGAGCACCTGATCGGCCAGGCGGCGGCGCTGCTGGAGCCGCTGGGGGTGCCGCCGGAATTGCTGGAGCGGTGGGTGGAGGCGCACCTGGAGGCGCGGGCCACCGGCAAGGAGAGTTTTTCTATCGGGAACGTCGTGTACATCGACAAGAAGAGCCGGCAGGTCAAGCTGTTCGGCTGAGCGGTCACTCCCCCCGGCAGATCACCAGCCCCTCATACGCCTCCCCCGACCACGCCCACGGCAGCACCGTCCGTACCGGATCGGGATCGCCCATTACCCAGTTGGCGTGGAGGTTCGCGCCCTGCGACGGGGCGTAGCCGCGCAGCCCGGCGGCCTCCGGGCGGATCTCCCTGCGGACGAACGGGACACAGCGGCCCGCTACCGGCTGCGGCCACGCTTCGCGCGCGGTCGCGAGCAGCCGCCCGGCGGGGACGGCGGCGCCCGCCTCGACCGCCCGCCAGCCCGCCTGCTCCATGTACCACTGGAAGCCCCAGTGACCGGCGAACCAGCCGGGCGGTTCTGGCGGGTCTGGCGGGAGCGTCGACGGCGCCTCTGCCTGCGCCCCGATCCTGACGGCCACCTCCGCCAGATCCCGCTGCGCGGTCGCGGCCCGGTGCTGATCTTCAAGCAGCGCGAGGCCCAGCGAGGCCGACAGCAGCGCGGCGATCCGGTGCTGCGCCGGGCTGCCCTGCCGGTGGAGGCCCATCAGCACGGCAGGCGCGAAGGGCAGCCAGTAGCGCGCCGCCGTGAACCGCAGCGCCATCAACGACAGGAACCCGCCGCCCGCCCACAGCCCGAGCCGCAGCCGCTCCCGCCCCGCCCCGCCCGCCGATCCGAGCGCCGCCCCGCCCGCCGCCGCGAACAGCGCCCCCTGCCAGCCCCACGCCGCGCCCAGCCCTGCGCCGATCAACGCCCCCGCGAGCATCGGCCCGCCCGCCCCGCGCCCCGGCACCGCTATCGGGAGCGCCACCGCCCCGCCCAGCATCGCGAGCGCCGCCGCCGCCTTGTGGTGGAGGTCGGGCAGGGTGTTGGAGACAGACTGGAACCGGCCCATCGCCAGCAGGTGGACGTCCCCGTAGGCGTGGAGGTCGTGGAGCGCGAGCAGCCCGGACGGGAGGAACCCCGCGAGCAGCCCCGGCACATGCCCGCGCCGATCCGTCGCCAGCGCCCACGCGATCCACACCAGCGGCAGCGGCAGCGCGCTGTAGCGGAACAGGGAGGCGCAGCCCAGCACCAGCGCCCACGGCCAGATCCGCCGCCCGCCCCGGTCAGCCTCCAGCGTCCCCGCCGACCCCGCCAGCACCAGCGCGTACAGCGGCCCGTCCGGCAGCAGCGCGGCGCTGCTCAGCAGGGCGACCGGCGCGGCCAGCAGCGGGAGCGCCGCCGATGGCGATCCGGCGATCCGATCCGCCAGCCGCCACGCCCCCCACGCCGCCAGCCACCACCACGGCAGCATCCACGCCCGCCGGAGCGGGATGGGCTGCCCGCGCATCGGCGCCTGCCACCACGCGATGCCGGGCGGGTTGGACAGCACCTCGAAGGCGGGCTGCTCCGTCCCCTGCCAGTTGATGCGGACGGAATGCGGGCGCCAGGGATCGCGGGCGGCGCCCTCTGCGAGCGTGAGGAAGTTGGCCTCGTCGTAGTGTACCGGTTGATCGAGCCAGGGGAGCGGCGCGATCAGCAGCAGCAGCAGCAGAAGCAGATCGGTGCGCATGCCGGTGGCCTCCCGCTTCCGGTGTGGCTTCTGGTATAACTGCTGCCATGCCTGCCCCGCCCCCCGCGCTCCCCGCACCGATCCCCGGCTCTCCCGGCATCGCCTCCCTCGTCCCGTTCGGACTCGGAAAGGACAAGCCGCACCACTACCTGGAGATGCTGGAGGTGCTGTGGGACAACCGGGACGCGCTGCCTTATGCGTGGCGCATCCTGAACGAGGGCGTCTGCGACGGCTGCTCGCTCGGGCCGCGCGGGCTGAAGGACGACGTGATCGAGGGGACGCACGTGTGCCTCACCCGGCTCCGGCTGCTGCGCCTCAACACGATGCCCGCCTTCAAGCCGGAGGCGGTCGCGGACATCGGGCGGCTGCGGGCGATGTCCAACCGCGACCTGCATGCGCTGGGGCGCGTCCCGTACCCGCTGCTCTACCGGCCCGGCGATCCCGGCTTCCGGCGCGTCGGCTGGGCGGAGGCGCTGGCCCTCGCCGGGGAGGCGATCCGCGCCGCCCCCGGCCCGCGCCAGGCGTGGTTCGCCACCTCGCGCGGCACCACCAACGAGACGTACTACGCCTTCACCAAGGCGGCGCGGCTCTGCGGCACCAACAACGTCGACGTCTGCGCGCGGCTCTGCCACCAGGCCAGCGTCGCGGGGCTGAAGCGCACGATCGGGGTCGGGGCGCCGACGATCTCGCTGAAGGATCTGATCGGGACCGACCTGCTGGTGCTGTGGGGGGCGGACATCGCCAACAACCAGCCGGTCACCATGAAGTACCTCGCCCACGCCAAGGATCAGGGGACGCGCGTGGTGGTGATCAACCCCGTGCGCGAGAAGGGGCTGGAGGCGTACTGGGTGCCGTCGATGCCGGTGTCGGCGCTGTTCGGGACGAAGCTGTGTGACGACTTCCTCCAGATCCGCATCGGCGGCGACCTCGCGCTGATCTGCGGGGTGCTGAAGTGCCTCATCGACGGCGGGCGCGTGGATCGGGCGTTCGTCGCGGCGCACACGGAGGGCTGGGAGGAATTGGAGGCGGGGCTGGCGGGGGTGGGCTGGGAGGAGATCACAGAGCTGTCGGGGCTGGCGCGCGAGCAGATCGCCTGGCTCGCTGAGCTGTACGGGCGGGCGCGCACCGCCGTCACGCTCTGGTCGATGGGCATCACCCAGCACACCTTCGGCACCGAGAGCGTGCAGGGCATCGCCGCGATCCACCTCGCGCGCGGGCTCATCGGCAAGCCGCTCAGCGGCCTCATGCCGATCCGGGGCCACTCCGGGGTGCAGGGCGCCAGCGAGTGCGGGGTGGGGCCGGGCATCCTGCCGGGGGGCGTGCCGAACGACGCGGCGGGCCGGGCGCGGTTCGGGGCGCTCTGGGGGCAGCCGCTCCCCGATCACCCGGGGATGACGACGGTGCCGATGGTGCAGGCGATGCTGCGCGGGGAGATCGATGTGCTGTACAACCTCGGCGGGAACCTGCATGCGGTACTGCCCGACCCGGAGGGGCTGCGGCAGGCGTTCGCGAAGGTGGGCCTCCGCATCCATCAGGACATCGTGTTCAATACCTCGACCGTGCTGGAGGGCGCCGGGCCGATCCTCGTGCTGCCCGCCCAGACCCGCTATGAGCAGCGCGGCGGCGGCACCTCCACCTCCACCGAGCGCCGCGTCCGGTTCAGCCCGGAGGTCACCGGCCACCCGCAGGTCGGGGAGTGCCGCCCCGAGTACGAGATCCCGGCGCAGATCGCCGCCGCCGCCCACCCGCACCTCGCCGCCGCCTTCGCCTGGCCCGACAGCCGCGCCATCCGCGAGGAGATGGAGCAGGCCGTCCCGATGTACGCCGGGATCAGCGGGCTCAAGAAGGCGGGCGACTGGGTGCAGTGGGGCGGGGAATTGCTCTGCCGGGACGGGCAGTTCCCGACCCCGGACGGGCGCGCCCGCTTCCAGCCGGTCAGGCCGCGCCGCCTGGAGGTTCCGCCCGGCCACCTCTACCTGACGACCCGGCGCGGCAAGCAGTTCAACTCCATCGTGCTGAAGGATCACGACAGCATCCACGGGGGCCGCGCCCGCGACGACATCTACCTGAGCGCCGAGGACATCGCCGCCTTCGGCCTTAAGGACGGGGGGCGCGTCCGGCTCTGGAACGACCTCGGGGAGATGACCGGGACGGCGCGGCTGGCCGACATCCGGCCCGGCGCGGTGCAGGCCTACTGGCCCGAGTGCAACGGCCTGATCGCCACCCGCTGCGACCCGCTCTCCGAGGAGCCCGACTACAACGCGCCCGTGCGCGTCGCGCCCGGCTGATGCACACCCGCGCTGTCCTCACCCGGCGCTGCCCGCCGGGGCCGGGCGGGGAGCCGGTCGCGGATCTCATCGCCGTCGAGGAGCCGCTGGAGATCCGCGTCGAGGGCGAAACAATCAGCATCACCATGCGGACGCCCGGCGAGGATCTGGATCTGGTCTGCGGCTTCCTCCGCGCCGAGGGCGTCATCGACGGCATGGACGACCTGCGCGCCGTCGCACCGGTCGGCCCCGGCACCGTGGACGTCCGGCTCGCGGAGGGCGTGCCGCTGCTCCGCCACCGCGCCGGGGGCCGCGTCGACCGCGCCCTGTTCGCCAGCAGCGCCTGCGGGATCTGCGGGAGCGCCGCGCTCGACACCCTCCGCCGCCGCGCCCCGCCCGTCACCCCCTGGGAGCCGCCCGACGATCTGCTGCTCAGCCTGCCGGAGCGGCTCCGCGCCATGCAGGAGGGTTTTTCTCAGACCGGCGGCCTCCACGCCGCCGCCGCCTTCGACGCATCCGGCGCGCTGCTCATGCTCCGCGAGGACGTCGGGCGCCACAACGCCGCCGACAAGGTGATCGGGGCGCTGCTCCGGGCGGATCGGCCCGCCGCCGGGATGGGCCTCCTCCTCAGCAGCCGCGCCGGGTTCGAGATCGTCCAGAAGGCGTGGATCGCCGGGTTCTCCGCCATCGCCTTCCTCGGCGCGCC
This sequence comes from Alphaproteobacteria bacterium, assembly GCA_040376255.1. GTDB lineage: Bacteria > Myxococcota_A > UBA796 > UBA796 > SXON01 > JBEIQZ01. Next base: position 282 of record JBEIQZ010000013.1, on the reverse strand, counting down.
GACGAGCCTCGCCGTCGAGACTGCAGCGGAGGCGGGCCTCCCGCTCATCGGCTGGCTCAGGCAGGATCGGCTGGTGCGCTATGTGCGGGGACAGGTTCTGTTGCGTGATTGACGACCGCTGCAAATCTCGCCATCAACGACCCTTCGCCCCGCCGGGGAGAAGGTGGCCCGGAGGGCCGGATGAGGGGCGTACCGGCAGGGCTTTCCCCCCCGCTCTGTCCCTTCGCCCCTCCGGGGAGACGGTGGCCCGGAGGGCCGGATTCTGGGCGTCCCGGCCGCGCT
>JBEIQZ010000442.1:0-5370 GCA_040376255.1 Alphaproteobacteria bacterium | reverse complement strand
GCCTGGGGCAGCAGCCGGGCTGGAGCGCCGGATGGGGATCGCGCCTGTGCCCGTCGCCGGGCCGAAGCCGGGGGATGCGGCAAGACAGGGGTATCGGCTGGCTCAGCAGGTCAGGCAGATGTTGGGAAATAATATCCATCCGATAGACTCTATGTGGAAATTGGCGAAAAATGAATTTTCAATTCACATAGAAAAAGTTTCTTTTAAGACCCGCCTCCGCGCAGCCGCGATCCACGACGTCCAGCAGACAATGAGAGCGAAGGCAGCGGCGGCAGCAGCGATCAGTGAGATGCCAATTCCAATGATGCGGCTTGCAATTGCACATGAGTTGTGTCATTTATTATTTGATGAGAAGAGGTCTGGTGTTCAGATTGTTTTAGATTCTGAATCGACAATTGAAACAAGAAAAAAATCTCTCAATGAATTATTGGAATCAAGAGCAAAAGGATTCGCTGCGGAATTTTTACTGCCTATAGATGGAATGCGTCAATATTTTGTTTCTAACGGAGACAAGGAAATAAAGTCATCGATACGAAAAATGTCTCTCCAAGATCAACTTTGCTTGATCGCTGGTGTGTCAGATTTTTTTTGCACTCCAATGGTTATGACAATTTATCATATTTATAATCATAATCTTATTGACCTGAATTGCAGATGTTTACTGATGGAAAATATTGAAGAAATAAATTTTCAAAGGAAGGCAAATCAGATAGAATCAAACGAAATTATTCATATTTTAGGTTCTTCAGTTAATTATTTTAATATTTATGATAGTTTTTATGGTGATAAATTGAATATTTCAGAAATTAATAAAATTATAAATATTATATCTACATCTCGTCAAGCATGGCAAGATCAAAAGCCAATGTTGTGTTCTACAATAATCAATAATTGGATTTATGAAAAAATTCTAAACAAAGACATATCAAATATAGAGTTTTTCCTAAAACAGATCGATCTTTCTCAGATATCCCCACCTGCCATCACCGGCATGGTGATGACCACCCGGGACTGCGCGGAGCAGATAGATCGGGAGGCGCTGATCCAGCGGGCGGTCGCAGCGCTCAGGGAGACGCACAGGTGGGAGGAGGAGCGCATCCGGCGGGCGATGGATCGGCTGCGATGAGATCGGCGCTTCGGCGGTTGGATCGGCAGACAGCTCAGTCAGGCGGCCCATGCCAGATTCTGCTCTCGAAAGGGCTGCTCGGACTCCACATCGGATTTTTGTTTCAGGAGAATGAAGAGAGCGGACACTGTTACATCCATATGGAGTGGCATGAGAAGCTGCGGGTGGAGGAGCCTCCGCACAAAGCAGCCGCTCTCGCTCCGGAGATCGATGAAGACACCTTGCTGGATCTCTGTACGCGGCTCTCCAGCATCCGCCACCACCCTCTGCAGAGGGTGGCCTTCGGGCTGGAATTGAAGGATCAGAAGACGACCCGCAAGGGGCGGATCGATGTGGGCAGGGGGAGCGGGTTGAATTGCGCTACATTCCTCCTGATTGTCTTTCGGGATGCAGGGATCCATCTGCTCGATCTCCCGACATGGGAGCAGAGGTCGGTTGAGCGGTTGGAGGAAGACACGGCGTTTCAGCAGAGCATCGTCGACCATCTGCGCGAGGAACACCCCGATCATGCGGATAAGCTGGCGCGCGAGATCGGCTCCCCACGCTTCCGCCCGGAGGAGGTCGCAGCGGCGGCAGGTACGGCGGAGCGTCCGCTGAGCTATACTGAAGCGGAGTCCCTCGGCCTCACCGTCAAAAGTGCTGTCCAAAAAATTCTCTCCAAAAAATCCTGACGTGAGGCACATGCGCCTGCTCCTCTCCTCTGTCCCCGCTGTGCTCCTGCTCGCCAGCTGCGATCCGGCCAGCCTCGTCGTCAAGCCGGGGGAGGGGAGGGACAGCATCGGCGGGCAGGACACCTGGGACACCGGGGCGGCCTCTGCTGCGCTGTTCGACGGGGCGGTGCTGCACGAGCTGACAGTGACGCTCCCGGCGGCGGACTGGGAGGTGTTGCGCCATCAGGCGCGCACCTACTACGACATCCTCGGGGAGGGCTGCATGGAGGGGCCGTTCGAGAGCCCCTACACCTGGTTCACCGGCGAGGCGGTGTTCGACGGGGAGCCGCTGGGCGCGGTGGGCGTCCGGAAGAAGGGGCTGATCGGGTCGGTGACGCCCGACCGCCCGAGCCTGAAGATCGATGTGAACCGCGTGCAGGAGGGCGCGACGTTCCACGGCCTGACGAAGCTGGTGTTCAACAACAACAACCAGGACGGCAGCCGCATGCGATCCTGCCTGGCCCACGGGCTGTTCGCCGACGCCGGGCTGGTGGCGCCACGCTGCAGCCTGACGCATGTCGTTGTCAACGGCGAGGATCTTGGCGTCTATTCGCACGTCGAGAGCATCGACGCCGACCTCGTGGCCCGCCAGCGGGGCGCGGCCCCGGCGGCGATGTACGAGGGGACGCTCTCCGACTTCCGCCAGGGCTGGATGGCGACCTTCGAGCCGGAGACGGACGGCGCGGACGGGCGTGAGATCGCGGCGGTGACGGAGGCGCTCACGGCGCCGGACGGGGAATTGCTGGCGCGGCTCGGGGCGGTGCTCGATCTGGACGCCTTCTTCACCTTCTGGGCCGCCGAGTCGCTGGCCGGGCACTGGGACGGCTACAACGGCAACACCAACAATTTCTTTGTGTACACCGACCCCGCCGACGGGCGGCTGGAGTTCATCGCCGGCGGCCCCGACGCCGCCTTCGACGGACGCACCCCCTTCGGGCGGGAGGCGCCGGTCTGGGTGGCGGCGACCAGCGCGCTGGCCAACCGGCTGATCCGGCACGACGAGGCCCGCGCCCGCTACACCGCCGAGATGGAGCGGCTCCTCGATGATGTGTGGCAGGAGGACGCGCGGCTGGCGCAGGTGGACGCCTGGACGGAGCTGGTGGAGCCGTGGGCCGGCCGCTGGGAGCTCGGCGCGATCCGCGACACCCGCGAGATCGTGGCGGCGAAGGAGGGTGATATCCGCTCGGCGGGCGCGGACGTACCGCTCGGCGCGGCCTGGACGCCGCCCGATCTCCGGGGCGCCTTCTGCTGGGAGGAGATCGGCTCCGTCCGGATCGACTTCTCGACGACCTGGGGCAGCTACCCGCGCGGCGACCTGTTCACCGGCGGCGAGGCGGTCAGCAGCTACGACATCGAGGGCCAGAGCTACCCCGCAACCGCTGAGGGCGTGAGCGCCGGGGACGCCGGGGACGGGCGCGCGATCTGGCTCAGCATCAGCACAATCGCCCCCGACACCTTCCTCGGCGCCTACGTCGTCTTCGATCTGGATCGGCTCGCCCCTGGCGCGATCCAGATCGACGGAGAATACGCCGAGGGCTACCTCATCTACCAGGACCCCTCGACCAACGGCGAGTGGGTGACCGCCGCCTACCTCGGCTCCACCGGCGGCGACGCGACGCTCACCTTCACCGCCGCAGGCGGGCAGCAGGGGGATGTGCTTGAGGGGGTGTTGGAGGCGGCGGTGCTGGGGAGTCCGGGCGGTTAAGCAGTATCCGGGCGGGAGCCTGGAGGCTGGATGAGGCGATATCGGTTTTTTCTATGGGTTCCGGTTTCCGGCCTGCTGTCCTGCGCCGGGGACGAAAGCAAGACGCCTGTCCTGATCGACGACACCGCTGACAGCGCCGCGACCGGAGACAGCGACGCGGACACCGACACCGACACCGACACCGACAGCGACACCGATCCGCCCTTCGACGGGGTCACCGCCCGCTACATCGACCGCTACATCGGCCCCGATGGCAGCGTGACAGAGCAGGATCGCGACCCGTTCGCCGGGCTCGGGCTGATCCAGATGCGCGTCTACGCTCCTGACGGCACCTCCACGCTCTATCCGGCGATGCTCTCTGTCCCTGGGACGCTCGAATTCGCCGGTGTCCCGGCGCAGACCTGGGTGCTGGAGCGGTACGGCCAGCCCGACATGGAGCTGAACCTCCCTGGCCGTCAGGACTTCATCGAGGCCACCGCCCGCGAGATCGACTTCGGCGCTGATTTTGCCGGTCGCCCGGACGTCGATCTGGCGACCCTGCCGCTGCCCCTCACCCTCGACATCGACGGGCTGCTGCCGCTCCAGATCAGCGGCTATGACGCGCTCAATGATCTCCAGTATGAGGAGCAGGATCGGATCGAGATCCACTCCTTCACCGCCGACGCCCTCGGGATCGTCGCCCCTGATCCCGCCGATCCCGCTCAGATCAGCGCGCCTGCGCGCGGCGGCACCGCGCTCTCCGGCTTCACCTTCGACTGGCCCGCCGTCTCGACGAGCGCCGTCCATGGCGGGCCGGTGCTGCTGGAAGCCCCGGACGATCTGACGATCACCCAGGTCGCTGAGACCCTCCAGATCGACTCAGGCCGCAGCGATCCCTGGTCGCGCTTCCTGTGGCGCACCCCGGTCGCCGCCTGGAGCGGCAGCGCGGACATGATCGACGGCCAGCCCGCCGCGCTCTCCGGCACGATGAGCGCGCTCACGCCGGCGGACTGGGCCGTGGATCTGCGCGCCTCCGCCATCGCCGCGCTGCTCGCCGCGCCGGGGCCGCTCTCCTCCGCCTGTGTCTCTTTTTCGATGACCCGCGACCCCGGCAGCGCGGCGCCGATCACCGGCGTCGGCCCCACCCTCCTGAGCTTCGCCGCCTGCGCCGCTGAGGACGGCGCCGGGGGCTGGACGCACCCGGGCGATCTGCTCCAGACCTTCCCCGTCGGCGATCCCTGGCTCTCCGGCGCCCCCGTGATCCACGTCCTCTCCGCCGTCGAGTCCCGCTACACCGACCTGGCCGGGGGCAGCGAGACCGCCTCCGCCTGGATCTCGATGCTGCTGCCCGCCGTGGACGGCCAGCCGGTTGAGCCGATCCTCGGCCCGGTGCAGAACCTCCGCGTCAACGGGCAGGAGGCCCGGACAGACAGCCCCCTCACCGGCGTCGGCGCTCAGCCCGTCATCACCTTCGACGCGCCCGCCGTCGGAACCCCCGATTATTATGCAGTGATCCTGCGGGACATCGATGACGTCCAGGACGGCACCGGAGCCGTTGTGTACGAACGCCGCACCGTCGCCACCTGGACCACCGCCGAGCGGGAGGTGATCTTCCCGCAGGGGCTGCTCGGGATCGGGAAGTCCTACGACATCCAGGTGCAGGCGATCCTCGGCGCCCCGATCGACAGCTGGCGCTCAGCCCCCTCAGCCGTGGCGCAGCAGGCCACCGGCAGGATCACGCCCTGACGGATCAGAACGCCAGCATCAGGATCTGCACGCACAGCCCCATCATCGTGAGCTGGCCGATGGCGAAGGAGGCGGTGCGGAAGGGCTGCATCGCGCTCAGGTAG
>JBEIQZ010000535.1:0-4367 GCA_040376255.1 Alphaproteobacteria bacterium | reverse complement strand
CTCGAAGCAGACGATGCAGGCCGGATCGGCGGTACAGTCGGCGTCGTCGCAGTCGGTCGCCCCGTCCGAGTCGTCGTCGACGCCGTCGTCGCAGCCCACCTCGGTGCTGGGGTTGATGTTCAGCACATAGTTCCCGGTGCCGGAGTAGCCGTCCACGACGATGTAGACGGTGTCCCCGGCGGTCAGCACCGCCTCGATGTAGGAGGTGGCGCCGTCGCCGCTGTCGTCGTCGCAGTCGGTCCCGGTGCCGCAGACGTTGACCTCGATCGCCAGCAGCGTGTCATAGTCGGAGCCGGCTGTGTCGAAGATCCAGAGGCCGGTGGAGGGGGCGACCCAGGAGTAGATAACGTCCTCGACGCCGGTGTTGAAGGAGCAGGTCGGGTCGCGGTCGCTGCCCTGACCGGCGGTGTTCCCGGCGGCGACGCTGTCGCCGTAGCTGGAGGCGAGATCGCTCTCGAAGCAGACGATGCAGGCCGGATCGGTGTCGCAGGCGGCGTCATCGCAGTCGGTCAGCCCGTCGCCGTCGTTGTCGGCGCCGTCGGCGCAGTCCTCGGCGCAGGCAGGCTCCAGATCGCAGTCGGTGTCGGCGCAGTCGGCGGCCCCGTCCAGATCGTCATCGGCGCCGTTGCTGCAGTCCTCGGCGCAGGCGGGGTCGCCGCCGCACTCGGAGTCGGCGCAGTCGATGTCGCCGTCGGCGTCGTCGTCGGTGCCGTTGCCGCAGACCTCGCCGCCGAGGCAGGCGGGATCGGTCGCGCAGTCGCTGTCGAGGCAGTTCGGGTCGCCGTCGCCGTCCTCGTCGCCGGGGGCGGAGCAGTCCTCGACCGGCTGGCAGGCCGGATCGCTGTTGCAGTCGCGGTCATCGCAGTCGGCGTTGCCGTCGCCGTCGTCGTCGGCGCCGTTTCCGCAGTCCTCGGCGGGGGTCTGGCAGTCCGGGTAGTCCGCGCAGTCGGCGTCGTCGCAGTCAGCGGCGCCGTCGCCGTCCTCGTCGCCGGGGGCGGCGCAGTCCTCCAGCGAGCAGGCCGGATCGGCGGCGCAGTCGGTGTCGTCGCAGTCGTAGGCACCGTCGCCGTCGTTATCTACCTCGTCGTTGCAGTCCTGCTCGCCGGTCGGGGCGCTGTCATCGGTGCCGCCGGTGCTGTCGTCGGTGATCGCGGTGCTGTCGTCGGTGATCGCGGTGCTGTCGTCGGCGGGCTTCTCGCCTGGACAGGCGGTGAGGACGAGGAATAACAATGGAAGCAGGCGCATCTATTTCCTTCGGGATCCGGTTGGGCGTGAGGACTCTGTTCATCAGAGTGGCACAGAAGCAAAGAATCCGCAAGAACCGCCGCAGGCAGTAGCCGTCTCTGGAATAGACGTCCATAAAGTCATCCACGCCTGAGGTCTCCATGTCCCTGATCGCCCTGTGCCTGTCTGTGATGAGCGGCGACGCGCTCGCCGGGCCTGCCGTCCGCCCGACCCCCTTCCTCGACGCGGTCGATCTCCACATGAGCCACGGGGACATCAGGGCGGACGGGGAGGCGGATGGAGCCTGCCTGACCGGGCTGGTCGAGGAGATGCGCGGGGAGTGGGCGACGATCCCGGCGGAGGAGCGGGCGGCCATCACCGCGCGCCTCGCCCCGTGGAAGGCCGATCTGTTCGCGCCGATGGTGCGGGACACGCCGATGCCGCCGTGGGGGACGGACAGCTGCTGGGGGCAGCAGTACGACAACCGGCTGGTGGGGCGCCGGTTCGTCGTGGAGTGGGAGGACGGGGTCAGCGAGAACGACGCGCAGGCGTTTCTGGAGGCGCTGGAGTACAGCTACGACGTCGAGGTCGATGATCTGGGCTGGAACGCGCCGGACGGGATCGACGACTACCTGATGCTCGCCATGATCACGAACGATCCGCGCTCCGCCGGGGCATACACCACCGTCGAGCAGTGCGGCAACCTCTACATGCCCTACATCGTCGCCAGCTCCGGCTCCTGGTTCTCATCGAGCTGGGCCGACACGATGGCGGCGCACGAGTTCAACCACGCGATCCAGTTCAGCTACGGCTTCGCCTGGGAGTTCTGGTACTGGGAGGCGACCGCGACCTGGATGGAGGAGCACGTCTACCCCGCCTCCAACGAGTGGTACAGCTACATCACCGGCTACACCGACAACCCCTGGATGGCGATGTCGGCCTCCAACCAGCAGGATCAGGACATCTTCTGGCACATGTACGGCATGGCGATATGGCCCTTCCACCTCGATCAGCGCTACGGCGGGCAGGAGACGGTGCGCGGCACCTGGGAGGCCGCTGAGAACGAGCGCGGGCAGTACACCTTCGGGATGCTCGACGCGATGCCGGCCGTCGGGCTGAACATGGAGGAGGTCTATCTGGACTTCATCGTGCGGAACGTGGACATGGACTACGACGAGCGCATGCCCGCAGTCGGCGTCCTCGACGAGATCACCTCGCTCCCCTCGGAGCAGTCCGCGACGCGCGGCAGCGTCCCGGAGTCCTACGGGCAGAACTACTGGAACGTCCGCGACGGGCTCGGTCAGGGCGATCTGCTGCTGACCTTCGACGGGGACAACGAGGCGGACTGGGCGGTCGGGCTGGTGGAGCATGACAACAGCGGCGTGCTGCGCACGGAGATGAAGGTGCTGGGCGGCACCGGCGAGGTGCGCCTGAGCGGCTACGGGGCCGAGGAGGTCGCGGTGGTGATCTCGCCGATGACCACCCGCACCGGGGCGTTCGAGTACACGTTCCGGCTGGAGGTCGTGGAGGCGGGCCAGGGGGACAGCGATCCTGTGGACAGCGATCCCGCCCCCGGTGACACCGATCCCGCCGCCGACGACACCGGCCTGTCCGGCTCCGACGACAGCGGCGACATCGGCCGCCTGATCAAGGAGGCCGGGATCTCGCTCGGCGGCGCCTGCGCCTGCAGCGCGGCCACCCCGGCAGGCGCGGCGGGCAGCCTCGCGGTGGCCGCCGGGCTCGCGCTGCTGATCCGCCGCCGCCGCTGAGCGGTTGATCTTCTGGCGGTTGATCTTCTGACAGGCGTGCGCCATGATACGGCGCATGTCCAAAGACGAAGAATCAAACCCTTCCAGCACCTCCATCACCTTCGCCCACGCAGGGCTGCTGACCGTCGCCAGCACCCTGATCGGCCTGGTCGGCTCCTGCACCTCGGCGGTGTATCAGGGCGCGCAGGCCGTCTCCCAGGCCTACGTCTCTGAGCAGACCCGGATGGAGGATCGCCGCGACACCTATGTAAAGATGGCGCTCTCCCCCGACATCACCCCTGAGGTGCGGAAGCTCGTCTTCGGCTACCTGATCATCGACTACCACGGCACCCCGCTCGCCGCATGGGCCGAGGCCAACTACGGCCTCGCCGCCGAGGATCTGCGGAACGCCGTCTTCGATGACATGCTCGCCACCACCCGCAGCGTCGTCACCGCCGCCACCGACGAGGAGCGCAAGGAGGCCGTCGACTCCTTCTGGGCCATCTACTGGCAGCGGATGGGCGCGATAAACGACAAGGCGGTGGAGGCCGTCGTCCTTGAGTTCGGCGAAGCGATCCGCGCGAAGAAGCCGCCTGAAGAGATGCAGGCCCTCTGGCAGCGCCTCGCCAAGACCTGCTCAGAGTCCCTCCAGCGCCAGCAGGACGCTAAGCGCGCCGCCGAAGCCGCGCAAAAATGATCCCTGCCAGCCCCCACCCGGCCCCCGCCCCGCCGTAGGCGCACGCGGTCGGCTCCACCTTCTCCACCTCCACCGTCACCTCCACCGGCGCCTCCTCATAAGAGAACTGCCGCTCCTCCGACCACTCCCCCGCGCCCCAGGTATCGACCGCCCGCACCCGCCACGTCATGATGTCCCCGATCCCGATCCCCGCCGCTGACAGATCAGCGCTGAGTCCCGCCACCCGCTCGACCGTCTCCGCCCCGTCCACCTCCCAGGCGACGTCATAGCCGAGGATGTCCCCGTCCGCGTCGGCTGCGGCCTCCCAGGCGAGAAGGATTCTGCCTTCATAGGCCACTCCAGCGGGGAGCGTGGGGATCGGTACGCCGGGCGGCGCGTTGGCGACGCTGGCGACGGCGGCCCCTGCGTCGATGAGGCCGCAGCCGTACCAGGGGGAGTGTCCGTCCGCGTCATAACCGGCGAGGGGCAGATCGATGCGGGTGGCGGTCTGGCAGATCACCTCGCGGATCTGGGCGGCGGTGAGGCGGGGGTTGGCGCTGATCATCAGCGCGACGACGCCGGAGACGACGGGGGTGGCGGCGCTGGTGCCGCCGAAGCCGTCGGCGAAGGCGTCGTCCTCCTCGTAGCTGCCGTAGCCGCCAGGGATCATGTCGGCGGCGAGCAGGCCGGTGGGGGCGGCGATGTCGACGGAGTCGCCG
>JBEIQZ010000759.1:0-2125 GCA_040376255.1 Alphaproteobacteria bacterium | reverse complement strand
GGCGGATCTGGACGGGGACGGGCGGCCGGAGGTGGTGTTCGGGCAGAACGGGATGCTGGGGGCGGAGGAGGGGCTGACGATCTACTGGAACAGCGCGGCGGGGTTCTCGGAGGAGCGGCGGGAGGTGCTGCCGTCGATCGGGGCGTGGGGGGTGAGCGCGGCGGATCTGGACGGGGACGGGGACGTGGATCTTGCGGTGTCGAACAACGGGGACGGGGTGCTGGAGGACGGCGCGCCCTCGGCGCAGGCGTCGTGGATCTACTGGAGCAGCGGCGGGGCGTTCTCGCCGGACGACCGGCAGGAGCTGGCGACGACAGGGGCGGCGGGGAGCGCGGCGGCGGATCTGGACGGGGACGGCTACGCGGATCTGGTGTTCGCGGCCTCTGCAGACGGCGGGGAGCCGGTGGAGAGCCGGATCTACTGGGGGCGGGCGGCCGGGTTTCTGGAGGCGGACAGCACGGCGCTGCCGACGGGTTCAGCGCTGGGGGCGGCGGCGCGGGACGTGGATCTGGACGGCTATATGGACGTGGTGTTCAGCGGCGGGCTGACGGACGGGGGGGCGGTGGCGTCGGCGGTCTTCTGGGGGTCGACGTCGCGGTACTCGGACGGGGATCACATCGAGCTGGAGACCGCCGGGGCCATCGGGAGCAGCGTGGCCGATCTGGACGGGGACAGCTGGCAGGATCTGATCTTCGCCGGGCCGTACGGGGCGGAGATCTGGTGGGGGCCGTCGTGGCCGTACAACCCGAGCGAGCACCTGTCCGGCTCTACCGGGGCGTTCGGGGTGTCGGCGATCGCGGGCGAGCAGGGGCTGTAGCGGGCGGGGCTGTAGCGGGCGGGGCTGTAGCGGCGGGACAGAACCGGTTAGGGTGCGGGGCGCTGGAGGGAGTCAGAGATGCCGCTCAGTTTTCCGCCCTGGACAGATGAACATGCCATGCTCCGCAAGACGGTCCGCGACTTTGTGGATCGGGAATTGCGCCCGCACCGGAAGGACTGGGACGACGCCGGGGAGTGGCCTGCGCGGGAGATGTTCAAGAAGATGGCCGATCTGGGATTGTTGGGGCTGCGGTTCCCGGCGGCGCACGGCGGGATGGGGATGGACTGGTGGGCGACGACGGCCTGGCTGGAGGAGCTGTGCGGGGCGCGGAACGGGGGCGTGGTGATGTCGATCTTCGTCCACACTGAGATCTCGACCCCGATCATCGCGGAGATCGGCACCGACGAGCAGAAGCGGGAGTTCCTGGAGCCCGCGATCCGTGGGGAGCGCCTCGGCGCGCTGGGGATCACTGAGCCGGGGGCGGGGTCTGACGTGGCGAACATCCGGACGACGGCGCGGATCGACGGCGGGGATCTGATCATCAACGGCGCGAAGACGTACATCACGAACGGGAGCTTCGCCGACTTCATAACGCTGGCGGTCCGGACGGGGGAGCCGGGGTTCGGGGGGATCTCGCTGGTGCTGTTCCCGACCGACACGCCGGGGTTCACGGTGGGGCGCAAGCTGGACAAGCTGGGGACGCGCTCGGTGGACAGCTCGGAATTGCACTTCGAGGACTGCCGCATCCCGCTGCGCTACGTGCTGGGCGACCTCAACGGCGGGTTCTTCAACATCATGATGAACTTCCAGGGCGAGCGGCTGGCGGCGGCGGTGATCGCGAACCAGGGGATGGAGATCGCGCTGCAGGACGCGATGCAGTACATGGGCGAGCGGAGCGCGTTCGGGAAGCCGCTCATCAAGAACCAGGTCTGGAAGCACAAGTTTGCTGATCACCTGACATCGGTGCGGGCGGCGAAGATGCTGACCTACCACGCTGTCGACAAGCTGGAGTCGGGCGAGAACCCGACGCTGGAGGTGTCGATGGCCAAGCTGTTCTCCTGCGATCTGGCGCAGCGGGTGGCCTATGACTGCCTGCAGGCGCACGGCGGCTACGGCTTTGTCGAGGAGTACGACATCGCCCGCTACTTCCGCGACGTGCGGCTGTTCACCATCGGGGGCGGCACCTCGGAGGTGATGAAGGAGATCATCGCGAAGTGGACGGGGATGTAGTCCAGGCAGGGCAGGCAGGGCGGGCAGGGCGGGCAGGGCAGATCAGACGGAACCGGGCGGGACAGGGAGGGTTTGGAT
>JBEIQZ010000695.1:0-2610 GCA_040376255.1 Alphaproteobacteria bacterium | reverse complement strand
GGTGCTGCTGGTGATGTCGGCGTGGGGAAAGGGCGAGTACCACGACGCGCCGCTCCGGGAGGCGCTGAACTCAGTGGGGATCGCCTCGGACTGGCAGGGCGGCTACGACCAGAACATCCGCAACCTCGGGGCGTGGCACGCCTGGAGCGGGTACCGCCAGCAACACCCGCACCTCGCGGCCATCGAGCAGGAGATGCATCAGGTAGAGGCAGAGACGCGCGGGTTCTACCTTGAAAAAACCTCCTTCCACGCCCGCCGGATCCGGCATGCCGTCCATGTCGCCCGCGCCCGCATCCCGGGCTTCTCCCTCGGCAGGCTGCCGCTGGTTCCCCGGGACGCGCTCCGCCCGGAGTCCACGCTCGCGGGCGCCGATCTGCTGGCGCGGGCGCTGGAGCGCGAGCTGGTGCATGAGCTCGCCGACCTGGCCGAGCACGACGCCCGGATGATGGAGGCGCTGGCCGAGGCCGAGAGCGCGGTGGCGGTCCGCACCGGCCTCCACTTCGACCCGGAGTGGCAGCAGCAGCGCGCCGCCCTCCAGCAGCGCATCCTGGAGTCCGACACCCTGTTCTTCCTCGGCGGAGAACCGGGAGAGCTGCTCAACGCGCTCCGGTTCTTCGACCTGCGCGGGGCGCTGCAGGAAGCGCTGCGCCGGGGCGCGACGATGGTCGCGATCTCCGCCGGGGCGCTGGTGCTGTGCGAGCGGATGATCATCTACAATGAATACTCGCCCGATCCGGCAAAGCGCGAATTCCGCCTCTTTGATCGCGGCATGGGCGTGGTCGGAGGCGTCCAGATCCTCCCCCACTGCATGGATCGCATCCACACCGACGACCCCGACAACCTCGCCTACCTCGCCCGCCGCTTCTCCTCCCACGCCTGCATCGGTCTGAACGAAGAGTCCTTCCTGCTCGTGGAATTGGAGCAGGCCCGCGCCACCTCCATCGGCACCCAGGACGGCGTCTACGTCTTCGGGCCGGACGGGATCAAGCGCTGCTACCACGCCGGAGAGGCGATCCCGCTGTAGCCTGTGCGCAGGGAGGGCGGCATGTCTGCGGCGGGGTTCAGCCCCAGCGGAGCGGGAGGGGGCCGCTCAGGCAGCGCACCTCCCGCACGCGTATGCGCACGCTCCGCTCGTCGGCGTTGGCCCACACGATCTCCGCGTCGCCCGCCACATGCACCCGCGCTCCGCTCCCGCGATCCACGAACAGCAGCCCTGCCGGCGGGTGGACGTGCAGATTTCCGAGGCTGTTGAAGAAGTTGTTCCCCGCGAAGTCAGGAAAACTCAGCGAGCCGCCGTCCGCTGATGACACGAAGCCCGCAGGCCCGCCACGGTGCGACATATCCACATCGAACCCGGCCTCACGCGGTCGGGCGGAGGCGAGGAAGAAGGTGTCTGCGCCCGCGACGATGGCGGCTGCGGCGCCCTCCAGGCGGGTGGAGGTGTACCCCACGCCAGAGGGACGGACGCCCGCTTCGTGGCGGAGCTCCAGCGGCTGGATGTACTGCGGGCAGTTGCCGAAGCTCTGCTGCACCTCCACCGTCGTGGCGGTCCCGTCGTGCGCCACGACGCGCCCGTTCGCGCGGTTGCGCCGGCGCGTGCCCGGCTGGAGACCGAGGAGGCCGACGTCAGCCCCCGCGTAAAGGCAGGCCGGGAGGGGATCTCCCGGCAGCGGGGCGGCCGAGATCACGAGGCGCCGGGCGTCGGGAGCCTGCACGAACCCCGGCGCCCCTGTGAGCAGCGACGCCTGCGGCTGTCCCGAAGGATCGACGCCCGCGATGAGGAGCCAGGGAAGGAGACCGAAGAACTCCTGATGCTGGAGCGGCATCTGCTCGCGGATGAACCGGCTGCCCGCCGCCTCAGCGCGCGCGCGCACCCCCGCCACAGACTGCACCCATCGCTCCCCCGGGTGGAACGGGCTCTGCACCTCAGCCTGCCAGACCGGCAGCGGTGCGCTGCATGGGCACAAAGCCCGGCAGCGCCTCGATGCGGGCAAGCCAGGCGCGGACATTCGGGTAGGCCGCGAGGTCCACGTTCCCCTCCGGGGCGTGCGCGGTGTAGGTGTACATCGCGACGTCCGCGATCGTGGCGGTGGGGCCCGCGAGGAACGGCTGCGCCGCGAGGGTGGCCTCCATCACGGCGAGGAGCGCATGCGCCCGGGCGATCACCTCCTGCGCGTTGAGCGTGGCGCCGAACACGACGATGAGGCGGGCGGCGGCGGCCCCGGAGGCCAGCGGTCCCGCCGCGATCGACAGCCAGCGCTGCACACGGGCGGCGCCAGCCGGATCCGAGGGCAGCCACGTCCCCGGCGCGTAGCGGCCGGCGAGGTACACGAGGATCGCGTTGGAGTCGGACAGCACGAGGCCATCGTCTTCGAGCACCGGCACCTGGCCGAAGGGGTTGAGCGCGAGGAAGGCGGCGGTTTTGTGCGCCCGCTTTCGCAGGTCAACGTCCAGCGACGCGAACGGAAGCCCGAGCAGGGACAGGAAGAGCTCGACGCGGTGGCTGTGGCCGGAGAGCGCGAAGCGGTGAAGCGAGATGGACATGGACACACCCTGGAGGTGGCAGCAGTCTAAATGCTCTACCGGATGGTGATAATGGTCATCAGATGG
>JBEIQZ010000749.1:0-2193 GCA_040376255.1 Alphaproteobacteria bacterium | reverse complement strand
GGCGGGCTGGGGCTGGAGACGGCGCGGTGGGCGGCGGCGCGCGGGGCGGGCGGGCTGGTGCTGCTGGGGCGGAGCGGCGCGGCGACTGAGGCGCAGCGGGCGGCGGTCGATGCGATCCGGGCGGGCGGGACGGTGGTGGAGATCGTGGCGGCGGACGTCGCGGACGCGGCGGCGATCCTGAGGATCCCGGAGCTGCTGCCCCCGGATCGCCCGCTGCGCGGGATCTTCCACTGCGCGGGCGTCCTGCAGGACGGGCTGATCCCCGATCTGCGCCCCGCCGATCTCGCGGCGGTGATGGCGCCGAAGATCGGCGGCGCCTGGAACCTCCACCGGCTGAGCCTGAGCCCGGCGGTCGCGGCGCGCCTGGATCTGTTCGTGCTGTTCGGATCGGCGGCGGCGCTGATCGGGAACCTCGGGCAGGCGAACTATGCTGCCGCCAACAGCTTTTTAGACGGGCTGACCGAGGCGCGGCGGGCGGCGGGGCTGCCCGCGCTGTGTGTGTCCTGGGGGCCGTTCTCTGAGGTCGGCCTCGCCCTGGGCGAATTGCGCGGGGAGCGGCTGGCGGCGCGCGGGATGCGGCTGATGCGGCCCGCTGAGGGGATGGCGCTGCTGGAGCGGCTGCTTGACAGCGGCGCCGCCCGCGCCGCCGCGATCCGCTGGGACGTCCGCGCGTGGCTCGGCTTCTACCCGCAACACGCGGGCGCGCCCTGGCTCTCCCGGCTCCACGATCAGGCGCCCGCGCGCGGGGACAGCGCCCTGCTGGAGCGCATCGCCGCCGCCCCGGCCGCCGGCGCCGGGCGGGTCCGGATCATGGAGGGCTGGGCGGCGGCGCAGGTCGGGCGCGTGCTGCGGCTCGACCCGTCGCGCATCGATCGGCAGACCCCGCTGCAGGAGATGGGCATCGACTCGCTCATGGCCATCGAGCTGCGGAACCGCCTGGAGCGCGGCACCGGCCTCCGCCTCCCCACCACCGTCCTGTGGAGCTTCCCCACCGTCACCGCCCTCAGCGCCCGCCTGCTCGCCCTGCTCCAGCCGGACGGGGCCGCGCATGGCAGCGCGGGTAAAGACGCCCCGCCTGACGGCGAAGGCAGAGACGCCCCGCGTGACAGCGCAGGCGACGCGGCGGGCGCAGACAAAGCGACCGGCAGCGTGACCGTCAAAGCGACCGGCACCGTGACCGGCAGCGCGACCGGCAGCGCGACCGGCGCGGGCATCGCTGACATCGCTGACATCTCAGGTGACGCGACCGGCGCGGGCATCGCTGACATCGCTGACATCGCAGGCGACGCTCACGGCGCAGACTTCGCTGACATCGCAGGCGGCGCGGGCAGCGTGGCGATCATCGGCATCGGCTGCCGGTTCGCCGGGGGCGCGGACGATCCGGAGGGCTTCTGGGCGGGGCTGATGGCTGGGCGGGACGGGGTGCGGGAGGTGCCGCCGTCGCGCTGGCGGGTTCCGGCGGGGTCGCCGCCTGCGATCCGGTACGGCGGTTTTCTGGATCAGGTCGACAGGTTCGACGCGGCGGCTTTCTCGATAACGCCGCGCGAGGCTGAGTCGCTCGATCCGCAGCAGCGGCTGTTGCTGGAGGTGTGCTGGGAGGCGCTGGAGCAGGCCGGGGTGCCGACGCGGCTGGACGGGAGCCGGATCGGGGTGTTCGTGGGGCTGTGCAACCAGGACTACCAGCACCGCGTCTGGGGGGCGGGGGCGGATCGGCTGGACGCCTGGTGCGGCACCGGGACGATGCCGAGCGTCGCGGCGGGGCGGATCGCCTACACCTTCGGGCTGAACGGCCCGGCGCTCACCATCGACACGGCATGCTCATCGTCGCTATCGGCGATCCACCTCGCGATCCGCTCGCTCCGGGCGGGCGAGTGTACGGCGGCGCTCGCGGGCGGGGTCAACCTGATCCTGAGCCCGACCTCGATGCAGGTGGCGGGGGCGCTGCAGGCGCTCGCGCCGGACGGGCGGTGCAAGACGTTCGACGCGGGAGCGGACGGGTTCGTGAGGGGGGAGGGCTGCGGGGCGGTGGTGCTGAAGCGGCTGGCGGACGCGCGACGCGACGGGGATCGCGTCTGGGCCGTCATCCGGGGCAGCGCGATGAACCAGGACGGGCGTTTACAGGTGATATGAAAGAAACTTATCAGTTATTTGGTTTTGAGGAGAATGAAACTGCAACATTAGAAGGTTATATGC
>JBEIQZ010000848.1:0-1588 GCA_040376255.1 Alphaproteobacteria bacterium | reverse complement strand
GTGTAGATCACCTCAAACCCGGCGTCCCGCAGGCCACGGGCGACGACCTTGGCGCCGCGATCATGGCCGTCGAGGCCGGGCTTGGCGATCAGGACACGGATGCGGCGATCCATCTGCTTACCCCAGGTAGTTGCGGGAGATGACGATGCGCTGGATCTCGCTGGTCCCCTCATAGAGGGTGGTGATGCGGGCATCGCGGTACAGGCGCTCTACCTCGTATTCCTTGCTGTAGCCATAGCCGCCGTGGATCTGGAGCGCCTTGTCGGCGCAGAAGTTGGCGCACTCCGACGCGGCGAGCTTGGCCATCGAGCAGTAGTGGCTGGCGCGCGCCTTGTCGTTCCCGTCCTTGTGGACCGCCGCGCGCCAGGTCAGCAGCCGGGCGGACTCGATGCGGGTGGCCATGTCCGCGATCATCCACTGGATCGCCTGGTTGCTGCTGATCGGCTTGCCGAAGGCCATGCGGCCCTTCGCGTAGCTGACCGCCAGATCGAAGGCGCGCTGGGCGATGCCGAGCGCCTGGGCGGCGATGCCGATCCGGCCCCCGTCGAGGGTGGCCATGGCGACGCGGAAGCCGTCGCGCTCGCGGTGGAGCAGGGTCCCGGCGGGGACATGGAGGTTGTCGAACACCAGCTCAGACGTCGCCGAGGAGGTGATGCCGAGCTTCTCCTCCAGCTTGCCGACGATGAAGCCGGGGCGATCGGTCTCGACGATGAAGGCGCAGACGCCCTTGTGGCGCTCTTCGGGGGAGAGGTTGGCGTAGGCGACGCAGACCTGCGCGTAGGGGCCGTTGGTGATCCAGATCTTGGAGCCGTTGAGGAGCCAGCCGTCGACGCCATCTACTGTGGCGCGCTCGGCCTTCGTGCGCTGGGCGCCCGCGTCGCTGCCGGCGTTGGGCTCGGTCAGGGCGTAGCAGCCGAGCTTCCGCCCGGTGGCGAGGTCGGGGAGGTACTTCTGCTTCTGCTCCTCGGTGCCGAAGGCGAGGATCGGCCAGATGGCGAGCGAGTTGTTGACCGACATCGTGACGCCGACCGAGGCGTCGGCGTAGCAGATCTCCTCCAGCGCGACGACGTAGGCCAGCGTGGAGAGGCCGGCGCCCTCGTATTCGGTCGGGACGAACATGCCGAGGAAGCCCATCGAAGCGAGCTTCTCGATCTCTTCCTTCGGGAAGCGGTGTTCGCGGTCGCGGGCGGCGGCCCCCGGCAGGATCTCGCTGCGGGCGAAGTCCCGGGCCAGCCCCTGGATCTCCAGTACGTCCTCAGGAAGCTCAAACATCTTGTTCTCCGTGGCGCCCGCCATCTACCCCAGCGCAGGCCGCGCTTCAAGCCGCATCCGCCACAGCGCCAGCATCAGCCCCGCCGCGACCGCCGCCGCGACCGGCGGCACCGGCCCTGTCCCCGCCCAGAGCCCGGCCCACACGAGCAGCGGCCCGACAACATAGCCCATCCCGATCGCCGCCTCGTGCCACCCGCCCGCCTCCACCTCCGCGCCCGCCCCGGACTGCTGCCCGCCCTGCGCGACCGCCATCCCGTAGAACAGCGCCCCGTGGTAGACGATCCCCTGCCCGACCCCCACCGCCGCCAGCCCCGCC
>JBEIQZ010000682.1:0-2707 GCA_040376255.1 Alphaproteobacteria bacterium | reverse complement strand
CTGCCGCAGCGCCCGGGCGACACCCGCCCCCGCGACGCCGTGAGCAAGAGCGCCGACGAGGTGACATGGATCTGGTTCGACTTCAAGGATCTGCTCCAGGTGCTCACCACCCCCAACGGGGAGCAGCAGCAGTGGGAGGAGCTCGACGAGGTGACCTACTACGTCACCCTCGCGGGCGCGACGCAGGCCGGGATGGTCAGCGCTTCGAGCGTCCGGATCATCGGCGGGCGGTACGTCCAATTGCTGGTGCAGGGCGGGTCTACCGGCAGCAGCTACACCCTCGCCGTACAGGCGAAGACCACCTACCCGACCCAGCAGACCGGTCGCACCCTTGCGGCGCGCTGTCTGGTCAGGGTCAAAGACGTTTCGGAGGTTTAGGCGATGGCCCTACAGCTCGGCAAGGACGCGCGCATCAGCGCCGGAGAGGAGAGCACCGCAGGCACGGAGGTGGCCAGGACGGCCGTGGCACGGCTGGTCAGCACCACGCTGGCCCGCACCGTCGATAAGGACGTGGTGCCGCACCTGGTGGGGTCGGGCGCGTCGGCGGCCAACCCCGTCGACTTCTTCGAGACCGTCGGCAACGTCGGCGGCGACCTGGAGATCAACGCGGCCTATCAGGGGAGCGCCCTGGGGCTGTGGCTGAAGCACTCGCTCGGCAGCGTCAACACCACCGGGAGCGGCCCCTACGCGCACGCCTTCAGCCTGTCCGGCTCGCTCCCGGCGGGGCTGTCGCTCTGCGTCGAGCGGGGCAGCGGCGGGCTGGGCGACGAGGAGCTGCTGGGGTGCAAGATCAACACCTTCGAGCTCTCCGTGGCGCCCGGGCAGGTGATGGCCTGCCGCATGAGCATCATCGGGATGGGCGGCAGCGCGCGGGGCAGTGACAGCCCGCCTGCGCTGGCGACGCTCTACCCGATCACCCACAAGCACGCGGGCCAGCTCTCCTTCGACAGCGCGAACTACACGCTGAGCAGCTTCGCCCTCCGCATCAACAACAACCTCACGCCGCTGCCAGAGCTGGGATCTCTGTACTCCTCCGAGCCGCAGCGCAACGGCTTCCAGGTCATTGAGATCGAGGCGGAGCTGGTGGCCCGCAGCGACGCGCTCAACACCGCTGCCCTGGCTTCGACGCAGGGCGACGTGACGATCACCTTCACCGACAGCACGCGCAGCCTCGCCATCGTGCTGCACAACGCCGTCATCTTCAGCTACAGCGATCCGATCAGCAGCTTCGGCGTCATCAAGCAGAAGGTCGTATGGCGCGGCCTCGGGGATGGCACCGATCACGGGCTGCTCGTCACGCTCACCAACGCCAATTCCTCGGCAGTGGTGAGCTGATGGGCCTCGCTTCCGCCATCCGGCAGGCTGCGCTCATCGAGGTTGAATACCCCGTCGGCGTCGTCTGCTACCGGCTGCGCCCCATCACCAGCGGCGACCTGCTGACCGAGCACTTCTGCCTGCTCTCCCTCCTGCTGCCCCCCTCGCAGGAGGATCGGGCGCAGGTGGAGGCGGAGAAGGAGTGGCCGGAGGCGGAGCGGGCGCAGGCGGATCAGCGGCGGCAGATGGATGTGGCCAGGAAGCTCAGCGACCCCGCCACCCAGCAGCGGATCAGGGAATTCAACCGCGCCATCGTCGGCGCTGCCCTCGTCGATGCGCGAGACCTGACCGACCCGTCCGCCACCTGGGAGCCGATCCGGCTGGTGAGCGAGGCGGAGAGCGACCCGGCGGCTGGCCTCTTCAGCCCGTCGGACATCGGCCCGGCCGCGATGGAGCACCTCTCCGCAGTCGTCCGGACTGCCAGCTTCGGCGGGGAGGTGGGGCGGGCAAAGCTCGCCACCTTTCGAGGCATCCGGCTGGGCGCTGCCCCTCGCCAGAATGGCGCGCCTGTGGGGGACGCCGCCGCATCTGCTCCTGCGCGCGAGCATTGAGGAGATGCGGATCAACCTGCTCTGCCTCGACGCCTGGGACGCCCATATCGAGCGTCAGATCCGCACAGGCAAGCCGATGGCGACCGTCGATATCGGGGGGGTGTGAGTGGCTGTAGCGACCGTCATCCTGAGCGTCCGAGATGCAGCCAGCGGGCCGCTCGATGACATCGCCGACGCCTCGCGGGATGCGACCGCGCAGCTCGCGAGCACCGACGACGCCCTCGACAAGACGGGCGCGTCCGCGTCAGCAGCGGGCGGACGCATCAGCAGCGCATCGTCGGCGCTGTCGAGCCTCAGCGCGACCGGGGGCGGCGCTGTCGTGGCGGGGCTGGGCGGGATGGCGGCGGTCCTGCTGTCGGTGGCGGCGTCGGCGGCGCTCGCGGCGGGTGCGCTGGGCGCGGCGACCCTGGTGGCAGATGACGCGCTGGCGACCCTGGAGGGCTTCCAGCGCATCGACAGCGACTTCTACCCGGCAGTCCCGCCCGCCACCATCGCCAGCATCGAGGCAGCCAACGCGGCTATCGACGCGCTGATCAGCATCGCGGCGAAGATGGCTGTCGTCGTCGGCGGCGCGGCAGCTCCGGCCATCGAGCAGATCGCGTCGTTCACGGTCGGCCTGGCGCTCGCCACGCTGGATCTGGCGGAAGTACTCACCGCCGGAGAGGACGTGTTCCGCTCCCTGACCGAGTTCATCCTGACCGGCTTCTACAAGGCGCTCACGCTGCCCATCGTGCCGCTGCAGGAGCTGGTGCGCGCGCTGCTCCTGCTGGCCGATACGGTCG
>JBEIQZ010000686.1:0-2682 GCA_040376255.1 Alphaproteobacteria bacterium | reverse complement strand
TGGCTGCTGACCGGGGGGCTGCTGGCGCTCATCGGACAGACCTACCAGACCGGCGCAGATCCGTACCAGCTCTTCGTCGGCTGGGCGGCGTGTACGCTGCCGTGGGCGGTGGCGGGGCGGATGCCGGTGCTGTGGGTGCTGCAGTCGGCGCTGTGGACGATGGGCTTCGGGCTGTGGGTGGTGCAGGTGATCGGGCCGTCCGGGGACAGCGGGATGCGGGCGCTGGTGGACGGGGTGGCGCTGATCCTGTACGGGGCGTGGGTGTTGTGGGAGGTGGCAGGGGCGCTGCTGCCGGAGGTCCCGGCGACCTCCTTCCTGAAAACGCGCTGGCCGGCGCGGGTGTGGGCGTTCGCCGGGCTGAGCGGGCCGACGGTGCTGGCGGCGGGGAACGTCTGGGAGCACAGGGACTTCTTCGTCGGCGCGTGGCTGCTTTTACTGGCAGGGATCGCGCTGTGCGCGGCGGCGGGGCGGGCGGTGCGGGTGGATCGTCCGCTGCTGGGGATCGGGATGCTGCCGATCTTCGTCGTCAGCTCCTCGATAATCGCGAAGGTCCTCTTTGAGGTCGTCGAGAGCATCGACGACAACTTTATCCAGAGCCTGGTCGCCTCGCTCTTCATGCTCATGGGCGGGGCCATCGTGGTCGGGGAGGGGGCGCTCGGGCTGTGGCTGCTGCGGCTGCTGGCGCCGGAGGGCAGCGACGCGGAGGACAAGGCCGGTTCTGGCGTGGGCGGAGCCCAGGGAGGTGGTCATGCGGCTGCGTGAGGTGCTGGCAGAGGCGGGGGTCCCGGCGGCGACGCTGGCGGAGTGGGAGGCGCCGGAGGGCGCGGCGGCGGGCCTGCCGGAGCGGGTGCCGTGGATCAACCGCGTGGTGGCGGTGGCGGGCTCCTGGTTCAGCAGCTGCTTCTTCTGCGGCTCGCTGGGGATGTGCTTCGGGCAGGTGTTCAGCCTCGACGACAGCTTCGGCATCGTCGCCGGGTTTTTTCTGATGATCGCGGCGACGGCGGTGTACCGCCTGTTCGGGGAGAGCCGCGCCGGGCTCTTCGTCAAGCAGCTCGCGCTGAGCTGGATGCTGGCGGGGCAGGTGATGTTCTACCTGATCCTCGGCGATGAGTTCAGCAAGATCGCGGCGGGGGTGGCGGCGATGATCCTCGCGCCGATCCTGATGGTCGCCTTCCCCGACACCGTTCAGCGGTTCGTGGCGGCGGGCGGGGCGCTGCTCGGGCTGGTGGTGGTGCTGAATGAGCTGGATCTGCCGGTGGCGAACGTCGCGGGGCTGGCGGCGCTCGGCATGATGCTGCTGGCGTGGCTGCCGCCTGAGCGGAGCCTGGACGCGCGGCTCTCAGGGATGCGGACGCCGCTCCTGTGGGCGGGGATCGTGGGCCTCTGCTCGATCAACGTCTTCTACTGGAAGAATGGCTGGCTGTTCGACGGCCCGGACATCGCGACGGGGCCGGGCGGGCTGTCGGTGTGGATCGTGCTGCCCGCAGCGCTCGGCTTCCTCATCGGGCTGCTGGAGCGGCAGGGGGCGCTGCGCTCAGAATTGGGCGCGACGCTGGTGGCGGCCCTCGCCGGGATCGCGCTTCTGACCCAGGGGCGCCCGGGGGTGCTGCTCGGGCTGATCGGGGTGATGCTGGGGTGGGATCGGCGGGATCGGGCGCTGACGGTGCTGGGGTTCTGCTACCTCGGCTGGTTCGGGGTGCAGTACTACTATGACCTCACCCTCGACCTGTGGACGAAGGGGCTGGTGCTGATCGGCAGCGGCCTGCTGCTGCTGGCGCTCAGGGGCTGGCTGAAATTCCGGAAGTTTCTCGATACGGACAGCGTGTCCGGGGCGATCCCGGCAGGGGAGGCGGCATGAGCGGCATGATCAGTCGGGCGTTGCTGGGGCTGGGCCTGCTCGTCGTCCTCGCAGCGGCGAACGTCACCATCGCCCAGAAGGAGATGATCCTCGCCTCAGGCGAGCGCCTGCTGCTGGAATTGGCGCCGGTCGATCCGCGCTCGCTCATGCAGGGCGACTATATGCGGCTCGATTACCGCATGGCGCGCGACCTCAGCGGGGCCGGGCTCGGCCTGATCTCCTCCCTCTTCATCAACCTCATCGGCGACCAGTCCAGCGAGGACGATCGCTGGCCCGCAGAGGGCCGGATCGTCGTGCGCCGCGCCGCCGGGACCGTCAGCGATGCCGCAGAATTCGTGCGGCTCGATGACGGAAAGCCGACAGGCGCCGGCGAATTGTACCTCTACTACCGCAAGCGCGGCGGACAGACCCGCATCGGCACCGACGCCTTCTACTTCGAAGAGGGCAAGGCCGACACCTACAGCGGCGCGCGCTACGGCGAATTGCGCGTCGACAGCTCAGGCGGCGGCGTACTGGTCGGGCTCTGCGATGAGAACGGGAAGAGTTTATAGGGTTTGTCTGGATAGAGGTCACGGTGGGGTTGGTTGGTTGTCTGGATAGAGGTCACGCTGGGGTTGGTTGGTGATCTGGATAGAGGTCACGGTGGGGTCGGTCGGTGATCTGGATAGAGGTCACGCTGGGGTTGGTCGGTTGTCTGGATAGAGGTCACGCTGGGGTCGGTCGGTTGGATGGATTACCCCCCTGTTGTTTTTTGCGGGGGTTACCCCCCGCACCGGCACTGCGCTGCGCTGGTGCCTCCCCCCGCGCCAAAGATGGCGCGACGG
>JBEIQZ010000814.1:0-1759 GCA_040376255.1 Alphaproteobacteria bacterium | reverse complement strand
GCTGCTCGATCATCTGCGTCATCAACCCGGTGTCCCCCGGCAATTCCGCCGCGTACCAGTCCTTGAGAAGCCCGCGCCGCGCGGCCTCCAGGGTGTCGGCCCACTCCCCGCTGACCGGCGGCCCCTCCGCGCAGCCGGGGTGGGCGACGCCGCTGCCTTCCCAGCACATCTCATCGGTGAGGGCTTCGCCGCAGCGGGCGCAGGCGGCGAGGCGGGGGGTGAGCCCCGCGAACGTGAGCGCCTTCGCCTCGATCACCGGGAGGAAGGCCGCGCCGGGCGGGGCGGGCATGTTGTCGAGCAGCAGCAGCGCCGTCTCCAGCAGCCCGAACATACGCGGGTCGGGCTGGTTCTCGCGGGTGAGGGCGGAGAACACCTCGGAGAGGTGGAGCATGGCGACCAGGCGCGACCAGTCCTCCCGGATGCGGGGGCGCTCCTCCTCGATCTCGATGCGCTGGAGCTTCGGCAGCTCGCGGGGGCCTCCTGTATCCAGAGGCGGGCGCGGACGCCGATGTCGGCCTGGGCGAAGGGGTTTCTGGGGCGGCGGGCGCCCTTGGCGACGAGGGAGACGCGCCCCTCTTCAGGGATGATCCAGCGGAGTATGCGGTCGGCCTCGCCGAGATCCTGGCGCCCGATCAGGACGCCGGTGCGCTCCCGCCCGGCGCTGCCGGGGGTGCGCCGGGCGCGGCGGGCCGGGGTGTCGGGGGTGTCGCCCGCTGCCTGTTTTCTGGCCATGATGTGTCCGTCCTGCGGATGTATGATTTTCTGTCCCGTCTGATGCTTCAGGTGTTCAGAATGTATCCGCTCAGCCGAAGCGTGACAAGAGGACGGCGGCGATCCCGAGGTAGATGCTGAGGCCGAGGCCGTCCATGGCGGTGGTGACGAAGGGGCCGGTGGCGATGGCGGGGTCGATGCCGAGGCGGCGCATGGTGAGCGGGACGGCGGTGCCGACGATGGCGGCGGTGCTCATCCCGGTGATGATGGCGATGGCGACGGCCCCGGCGACCGCGAGGCTGTGGTAGCGGATGACGCAGTAGCCGCCGATCAGGAGGCCGAAGACGACGCCCATCGCGAGGCCGCTGGCCGCCTCCCCGAGCAGGACGGAGCCGATGCGCCCGTCGAGGCGACCGGTGGCGATGTTGCGGACGGTGAGGGTGGCGGACTGGATGCCGACGTTGCCCTCCATGCCCATGACGATGGGGATGAACCCGGCGAGGACGAGGTCGGAGGAGAGGACGCCGTCGAAGCGGGCGATGATCTCGGAGATGCCGAGGCCGCCGATGAGGGTGACGAGGAGCCAGGGCATGCGCTGCTGGAGGTTCTGGAGGAAGGACTGTTTTACCTCCGGCTCCTCGGAGACGCCGGCCATGAGCAGCATGTCCTCGGCCGCCTCTTCGCGGATGACGTCGATGACGTCATCGACGGTGACGATGCCGAGCAGGCGCCGCTGCTCATCGACGACCGGCACGGCCAGCAGCCCGTAGCGCCCGGCGATGCGCGCGACCTCCTCCTGATCGGTCTGGGGGCTGGCGGAGATCACGTCGCGGGACATCAGATCGATGAGGCGGGTGGAGGGGGTGTGGGTGAGGAGCGACCGGAGGGAGACGACGCCGGTGAGCTGCTCGGCGTCGTTGAGGACGTAGACGTAGTGGATCTGCTCGTGATCAGAGGCCTCCTGGACGGAGGCGATGGCCTCGCGGCAGGTGGTCTCCTCGTTGAGCTGGAAGGCCAGCGGCGACATGATGCCGCCTGCGGTGATGGC
>JBEIQZ010000322.1:0-7180 GCA_040376255.1 Alphaproteobacteria bacterium | reverse complement strand
GGTGGGTCGGTGGATCGGTGAGCATAGATCGCGCGTGGCGGTTTTCTGGCGGCGGGCTGGCGGCGGGTTGGTCGGCGACGGGCGGAATCAGGGAAGAAATGGAGGTTTGAGGCTGTGCGGGCTGGTGGCAGGCTGGCGGCAGGCTGGCGGCGGGCTGGCGGCGGGCTGGCGGCGGCTCGGCGGGTTGCGGGTGGCGGGCGGAGCGGGGAGCAGGCGCCGGAGCAGGCGGCGGACGGGAGGGCGGAGAGGGCGGGACAGGTGGAGAGGGCGGAGAGGGCGGTGACAGAACCGGCGGAGCTGATGGCGCGCTGTGGCGCACGGCAGAGGGAGCAGACGGCGCGTCGGGGCGCGCGGCACGGCGAGCCTCCGGTGTGGGCGGCGCGTCGGGGCGGGGGCCGGGCGGAGCGGGAGGCGGAGCGTTGAGCGGGGCGTCCACGCCGGAGGGCGGCGGGGCAGGCGGCGGGGCAGGCGGCGCGGGGTCGCGCCACCAGGGATCCTCCCAGCGGTCGCGCTGGCGGAGGAGGACGCGGACCTGCCAGTCGGTGACGCCCCAGCGGAGGGCGAGGGCGGCGCGTCCCGGCAGGCGGAGGCGGCCCCTGCTGGCGCGGGCGCGACCGACCCACCAGCGGAGATCGTGGAGGCAGACATGCTGCGGCCAGGGGCGGGGGAGGTGGGCGGCGACGGCCTCCCAGGCAGGATCTTCGATACGGCTCCAACTCATCAGGTATCTCCAGGGCAGTTGAGGTTGTGCTCTGGATGTATCGCGGCGATCCCGATTTCCGGGGTTTTGGGAGCAGATTGTCTGATTATGATGCTTGAAGCTTATATAGCACGAAGCGCAGGACAGCGGAAAATCGCTGCATGACACAGGAATTCGCGTGTCCTGTGTCTGATACGGAAATGCTGAAAGCAGTTCCGTATCAAGAGAGCAATGAATACCGACCTGAAGAATAGACG
This sequence comes from Alphaproteobacteria bacterium, assembly GCA_040376255.1. Lineage (GTDB taxonomy): Bacteria > Myxococcota_A > UBA796 > UBA796 > SXON01 > JBEIQZ01. The sequence goes on along the minus strand of JBEIQZ010000322.1, from coordinate 6,223 downwards.
GTTGATGGAAGCACGCTTAGCGCGGAACGCGCTGCGGGCGACCATCGGCCATCTATTCTTCAGGTCGGTATGACAGGCGCCGACGATATCGGGGCGTGTCAGGGTCAGTCGGGCAGAGGGCCGCACAGATATCTTGCGTATAGACGTCATGATCTGGACGATGATGAGTGCGCAGGCTTTCAATGGAATGAACCAGATAGATCGGTGCGAATCTGGGAGCGATCATGCCAGATGAGCGCGTCGGGAAGCTGCACACAGGCCCGGTACACGCAGCGCTGTGAGGTGCCGTGAGGTGCCGGGAGGTGTCGGGAAGCCTCTCTGTCTGCTTCGCCAGAGGCCCGGCGGGTACGGGCGATGGCAGAGCAGAACCATGTGCTTTCACGCACAATTCTGCGCCCCCCTTCTACACCCCTCTCTGCGCCCCGCCCTGACCCCGGACTTTTGCGCCCCCCTGCGCACCCCCTGCGCACCCCTCACCCTCATGTCACTCAGACACCGTGCGCGGCGCACGCAGGACGAGCCAGGCCGACACGCTGATCGTCACCGCCGTCTGCGCGATGCTGAGGGCGGCCTGCTGCGCCGGAGCGAGCCCCGGCGGCGTGAAGAGGATCGCCGGCCAGAGGGCGATGAGCGCGATGGCGTGGCGCGCCCGCCGGACCTCGACGGAGAGCAGGGTCGTCGCCCAGAGGAGCCCGACTGTCGCATAGGCGGGGCTGAAGGGCATCTGCATCGCGGCGAGAACCAGCAGCGACATCCAGCGGATCGCCTGATCGCGGCGGTCTCCCCGGTGCCGGGCGCCTGCGACGGCGAGCGCCACGAGGAGGAGCGTGAAGGCGCGGGCGACGTACGCGCCGACCTGCCAGGGCTCCCCGACGTCGAGGCCGATGACCTCCAGCTTGAAGGGGACGCCGAAGGGGGAGGTGTTTGTGTTGATGCCTGTCTCTGTGTCCATGAACGGGAACGCCCTGCCCGAGCTGAGGCGGGGCAGCGCGTAGCTCAGGAAGTACCGGAGCGGGCTCAGGCCGAAGTTCAGCACGGACAGCCCGAGGAGGAGGGCGCCTGCGCCTGCGGCGGCGGCGGCGCTGCGGAACCGGCGCTGCACCAGCAGGACGATGCCGAGGACGCCCGGAGAGATCTTGGAGAGGATCGTCAGCGCGAGCAGCGCCCCGCCTGCGGCCGTGCGCTTCCGGTCGAAGGCCACCATCGCGAGGACGGAGAGCACCACCGCGAGAGGATGGAAGTTGCCGATCTGGAGCATGAGCAGCATCGGGGCGCTGCCGAACAGGAGGGGCGCCAGCAGCAGCGCCCGGTGGGCGCGGGGTCCGTCGATCCAGCGCGCCAGGCTCCACAGCCCGAGCGCGACGATGAGCCCGTCGATCCCGAACCAGAGGGCGCGCTGCGCGAGGAAGTCCCCGTGCAGCGGGGCGAGCAGCGGCATCACCAGCAGGAACGTGGGCGGGTAGCTGAAGTTGTCGAGGTCGAAGGGGCGGTAGGGATCGTCGCTGCCCGCCGGACGTGGCGGGAGCCCGTGGGAGCCGTGCCACCAGCGGTCGTCATACAGGTTGTCGACGCCCCCGCCGATCAGGTCGGCGGCGCGCAGGTAGGCGGTGAGGCAGCTGTGGGTCTCGGTGAACCGCTCGCCCGGGATGGCCTGGAGGTCGACGCGCGACGGATCACCGATGAAGGTGGAGACGCGCGCGACGGAGACGACGGAGATCAGGGCGGCGGCGAGGTAGAGGGCGGTCAGCCCCTTGTTGCGCGCGGCCAGCCCGTCGAGCGCGGGGGGGAGGCGGGGAGGGAGCAGGCGCGTCAGCGGGGCGCTCAGGGCGGCGACGGCCAGCAGGGTCAGCAGACCGGCGGCGCCGAGGGACAGCGCGGCGGTCGCGGCGGTCGCGGTCAGCCCGCCCGCGAGCGGGGGCAGCCAGGCCATGTCGCGGCGGAGCCGCCCTGAGAGGACGGTGATCGCCGCGACGGCGAGGGCCGCGCAGGTGACCGGGACAGCGTCGCCTGCAGCGCCGGACACATGCCCCAGCGGGCGCCACGCGCCGTGCGCGACGACGGGCGCGAGCAGGAGCGCCGCGAGCGCCGTAAGACCGATGCGCTCGGCGCTGCCGTTTTCCATGTCCTGCATCGCAGCCCCTACTTCCCGGATTCCAGGAGGCCGTTGGTGATGGAGGTCTTGATGCCACCCCCGGTGGAGCTGTCGGGCTCAGCGAGCCAGGGGAAGGCGTTGAGGAGGGGGAGGCCCGGCTGGTCGACGCCGTCGCGGATCGGCTGTCCCCCCGGCCCCCCGGTATAGAGGCCGAACAGGACGTCCATCACGTCCTCCGACGGCTTGCGGCCGCCGCAGGTCCGGTGAGCGGTGCGGGTGAGCAGGCTGCGCTCGATCTCAAGGTAGTCTGTCCCGGCGCAGGGACGGGCGACGTCCACGACGAGGAAGTCGTCGACGAGGATGGCGCTCAGCGCGGCCCGGTCGGCGTCTGTCCAGTCGATCCGCTGATCGATGGCGTCGAAGAAGGAGAGGTTCTTTTTGATGCGCTCCTGGTAGACGCGGGCGTGATCGGGCGGCACCGCGAACGGGGGTTCGGCGTTGTACGGATCGCGCAGATCCTCCTCGCCGCTGTGCGCGATGAGCGCCACGTTGGTGATCTCGGGGCGGCCGATGCGGTCGAGGCGCCGGATCGGGGAGTCCGGCGAGTACCGGGTCGTGGATTCGGCGGCGATGGCGAGGAGCGTGGGCGTGTCACGGGGAAAGAGTTTCGTTATTTCGACCTCGATGATGACGGACAGGGTGTTGAACCCTTCGAGGAGATCCTGGTCGAAGGGGGTGATGAGGACGCCCTTGTCCGAGTACGCGGCGGCGAAGATCGCGTTGAAGAAGAAGGGGTCGGAGCGCTTTCCGGCGTACAGCCGGAACCCGTCGCCGGGGCCGGGGGGCATTACGCGGTTCGTCGGGACAGAGGTCTGGAGCCCTGCGTCGGTCCTGCACGCAGCGGTGTGGGCATCATCGTCTTCAGGGGTGAAGAATGTGCAGCGGATGGCGACCTCGTCGCGCGTGTCGAACCCGACAGGCCCGCCCGTCCGGATGGAAGCGCGGCGCACCCGGATCGTGTAGTCCACCTTGTCGCTGAAGTGTCCCTCCGGGGCGACAGCGGGGTAGGCGTCGAGGATGATCGTGAGGAATCCGGGCTTGTCCGGGGTGGGGAACGCGTACAGGTCGGTGAGATCGGTGACCCGGTGGGCGGTGGTCGCGGGTCCGTCGAGGTGGTCGCTGGCGCTGAGCCTCGGCGAGCGCGCCGCAAGAAGGAGCAGGATCGGCGCGATCGCGGAGGAAATGGGCTTCATCAGTGGCGCTCCGGCGGGGCGGGGTTCACGATCAGAGCGTCTTGAGGTACTCGACCAGCGCCCAGCGGTCGCCGTCGGGCAGGCCGGTGCCGTAGGTGTGGCCGGTGTTGCGGTTGCCGATCAGCGACGTGTCGAGCACCCAGGGCTTGTCGCCGTCGCTGACGTAGCCGACCTTCACCGGATCGTACTCCCAGCGCCCGACAGCGAAGCGCGCCGGCCGCTCCGGCGCGGGCAGCAGCAGGTCGTAGAGGGTCGGCACAGCGCCGTTGTGGAGGTAGGGCGCGGCGGCCCACATGCCGTTGAGCGGGCGCGCCTTGTAGGAGCGGAGGTCCGCCGTCGGGTCCGTCGCGGTCGGCGGGTGGTGATCGCCCTGCTTCTTTGTCTCTTTGAGCCCTGTGGCCTTCGCGTAGGCGAGCGTCCGGATCACCGCTGTCGGCTGCGCCGAGAGGATGCCGGCGACGATGTTCTCCAGCAGCGCGAGGCCCGGCTCGGTGGGGCCGTACTTCCGCGTCCCGTCGGTCGAGATCGTGCCTTCCAGGACACCGGACGGCGCGCGCAGGTTGATGAGGTTGTCCGCGCTCCGGGGATCGGTCCCGACGACGTCGATGGCGGTGACCATCGCGGTGACCTCGCGCCCGGGATCGTCGCGGTCGATGAGGGCGTGGCAGCTCACGCACTGCGCCTGGTACAGCTCCGCGCCGCGCGCTGCCTTCGCCCGGTCGATCGGCGGCAGCACGTCCTCCGGCCAGACCGGTGAGGAGAGCCCGCGCAGGCTGCTCTCCATCGAGACGATCGCGTGGGCCTCGACGGTCGAGGTGTAGCCCTTTCTGGCCTCCTCCGCTGTGTCGTAGCGCTTCACCTCGACCCTGCCGTAGACGCCGACGACCTCGCCGACGTTGCGCCCGAGCGAGCCCGGCCCCGCGTTCGGCGCGAAGCCCGCCCACTGGACGTAGTCATGGCGAGGCGCGTCCCAGAGGAGCGGGTAGCTGTTGGGGGCGTCCGGCTCGACGCAATTCTCCGGGCCGCTGGTGATGGCGATCACCTGGTTCATGATGCGCCCGACGGCGTCGAGGCGGCCGTAGCCCTCCACCGTCGTGGAGCGGTTGACGTCCATGTACACGTCGAACCAGGCGAGCGAGCCCGCGATCATCCGCTTCGCACCGTCGCGATCTGCCGGAGCGGCGCCCCCGCCGCGCGCCCTGGCGGCCGCGACGAACCGGTCGAGCTTCGACTCGTCGGCGAGCGTGGCGCGGAGCGACGCCTGGATCTGCGCGAAGAAGCCCATGATGTCAGCGAGCGCGGGCGCGCCATCGACGCGCACGGCGGTCCCCCGGTAGGTGAGCTGCCCGGTGTGGCAGGCGGCGCAGGTGAGGCCGACGTCGTCGTCGTGCCGGGCGAAGCCGATGGGGAGGGCGTCGGGGTTGTTGGGCGTCGGGCGCTGCGCGAGGAGGCGGTACCGGGCGACGTTCGCCGGATCCATCAAGGGCTTTTCGTTGTCAGGCTGCTCCAGGTTGGCCAGCAGGACGTAGGGCATCAGGGCCGATCCCTGATCCGCGTAGTAGTACCAGAGCGTCTCAGGGACGCCCCAGCCCTGGTCGAGGTAGACGAGCTTCGTCGCGCCGTCCCCCCAGGGATCCTCCGCGCTCACGACCCCGGCGCGCTCCTTGAGCCCCGCCAGGGCCTCCCGGACGGCGTCGACCGGCGGAGGGGGCGGCTCATGCGTGCAGGAGAGGAGCAGCAGGAGCGGTGTCCCTGACACAAATCGGCGCCATGTTGCCGGATTGGCGAAAAGACCATGTGTGATCATGCGGATTCCAGGTGGTGATACCGCCTGCATATGGCGCGTGCGCCCCGGACGCTCTGTCCCGTGACGGGCCAGCCGGTGGCCGGGTCCGGGACAACCCGGTACGTTTCCGGGATGGACATGGAGAACCTGCGGCAGTTTGTGGAGATTGTGGACACAGGCTCCATCCAGGGCGCAGCGCGCCGGCTGGGCGTGTCGCGCTCGGTGCTCCGCCGCAGCCTCGACGCGCTGGAGGCGGAGGTCGGCGCGCCCCTCCTGCACCGCGATCCCGGCGGGGTGCGGCTGACCGCTGCCGGCGCGGTCACGCTCGAACGCGCGCGGCCCCTCCTCGCGTCGACCCTCGCGCTGCTCACCGAGGCCCGCGCAGCCGAGCAGGAGGCATGGGGCGTGCTCCGGGTGATCGGGCCGGTCGGCCTGCCGCTCGCCATGCAGGTCAACGCGCTCCTCGCCGCGCACGTCGCCATGCCGAACCAGCGGATCGTCTTCCACCACACCGGGGACCCGCTGGCAGATCTGAGCCACCCCTTCGAGCTGATGCTCCATGAAGGGCCAGCCCCGGATCGGAACACCTGGTTCTCCCGGGTGATCATGCGCGTGCGGCTCACCCTCCTCGCCTCCCGGGACTACCTCGCGCGGAGGGGCTCCCCCGTCAGCGTCGCAGCGCTGGCCGATCACGAGACGCTGGGGTGGAACCGGCCCGGACACCCCGCCGGGGAGTGGCCGCTCATCGACGGAGGCACCGTCACGGTGGCGCCCTGGTTCTCGTCCACCGATCCCCAGCTCCTCATCTCCCTGGCAGAGCGGGGCGGAGGCATCCTGCTCGCGCCGCAGGCGCTCTTCCCCGACGCCGCTGACGGGGGCGGACTCCAGAGCGTCCTCGAAGATCAGGTCGGGACTGAGCTGGTGTTCCGCGTCACAACGCCGTTCCCCGCGCGGGCCGACCCCCGCACCCGCGACACCCTGCAGCTGATCCTCGCGCAGCTCGACGGGCTGCCGCTGGACTGAGCTTGTCGACCTGGACGACGGCCACTGCCGCCTTCGCCCCCGGCGACCGGCCCACCGCTGACGACGCAT
>JBEIQZ010000865.1:0-1527 GCA_040376255.1 Alphaproteobacteria bacterium | reverse complement strand
GCCTCGGGCTGGAGCGGCTGGTCACCTGGGTCTGCGGCATCCACCACGTCCGCGAGACCGTCCCGTTCCCCCGCACGATGGAGCGGCTGACACCATGATCATTACGTCGTCTATACTGTCCGCGCTGATCGGTTGCGGCCCCGGTGAGCCCGACTGGGCCGTCCACCACCTCTCCGTCACCCCTGACCGGGACGGGATCGTCGGCACCCAGACCTGGGAGTTTTTTTCCAAGAAGTGGGCGAAGAACCGGTCGGAGAAGTCCTACATCTGCTCCCGCGCCCAGCTCGTGTCCGGAGCGGAGAGCGAGGAGCTGGAGGGCTGTCCCGGCTGTGAGGCCGCCTATGTCCTCATCGTCGAGGATCTGGAGACCGACTGTGAGGACAGCGTCGGCACCGATCCCGGCTTCGACTCCAGCCTCCCCATCGCCTTCGGGGACATCCCGGCAGAGTTCTCCGACCTCGATCCCTGGCCCGGTCGCAGCCTCGGCTGGTACCTCTCCGAGGACGGCGTAACCTACCAGCCCTGGGGTTTTGCCTACGTCGAGGGGCTGGACTTCGACGGAGATCGCGGCCTGCCCGGCTGGATCGACGGCCAGACTTACACGCTCTGGCCGGCGGTCGCGCTGGATCTGTGACTGGCCCTGCAGCCGGTGATGCAAGGAGGGTGCCGCGCCGGATCGGGACATCCGGATCGGCTTTGTCCGCACAGTATTCAGCCGCTATACTGAGATCACCAGGAGGTTCGGATGATCGGTGTCGGGTTGCTGGCTGCAGTGCTGTCGCTGTCCGGCTGCGCTGAATATAAGTTTGCCGCTGACGAAGCGAAGGCCTCCGACTTCATGGACAGCAGCGCCACCGGCGGGTCGGATGACACCGGAGAGGTGGACGATCTCCCGGAGCCGGGCTGGTTCGCGATATCGGCGCAGGTGATCGTTCAGGACGGGCTGGCGCTCTCCGGCTCCGCGAGCGTCCATGTGGAGATCGTCGCGGAGGACGGCGCGGAGGTGCTGTGTGATGCCTCGCTCCCCGGCGACTGGAGCGGCCTGAGCGGCGACGAGGAGGTCGCCCTCTGGTGGAGCTTCGCCACGCAGGACGCTGTGCTGTGCGCGGAGCTCCCGCAGATCCACCTCGGCGTCGGCCCGCTGCTGCCTGACGTCCGCGCGCGGCTCGGCGCGGCGGGGATGGACGGGGTCTCTGCCTCCCTCTACGGCGCCTACGTCTCCACCGCCTCCGGAGCCCCGTCCGCGCCCGACACCTTCGGTTACGCCGCCCGCCCGGAAGACCTCGACGGCTCCGGGACGGGGGCGCTCCCGCTGCTGGACGGCACCTACACGCTCACGCCGCTGTACCTGATCGCGCTGTAGCGGAAGTCCGCGTAGCGGGAGTCCACTTGCAAAGCGTGACGCTTCGTGATGGACGGAACAGGGAACGGTGCGTGTATTGGGGGGAGCGAGCGGGTGGGGGGCGTCGGCTCCGGTGGCCGGCTGCCAAGGGATGGGCGGCCTCGACGCCTCCACCTGCTCGTCTT
>JBEIQZ010000141.1:0-11563 GCA_040376255.1 Alphaproteobacteria bacterium | reverse complement strand
CGCGCGGTGGAGGAAGTCGGCGCGGAACACGCTGTCATTCGCGCCGACGCTGATGTCACGATGCGTAGCCACGACGTACCGAACGTCCGCCGGTTCAGCCTTATCCGCCCCCAACGGCCGCACCGTTCTCTCCTGCATCACACGGAGTAGTTTTGCTTGGAGATGGCGCGGAAGCTCTCCTATCTCGTCCAAGAACATGCACCCGGTGTGGGCTTCTCTGATGAGTCCGGTTCTAGCTCGGCTCGCCCCGGTGAAAGCGCCGCGAGCGTGCCCAAACAGTTCGCTCTCGATAGTCCCTTCGTGGAGCTCGGCCACGTTGACGGATACCCGAGGTGGCCCTTGCGAGAGCGAAGATGTCGCTATGCGTTCCTCCACATGAAGAGCGGCAGAGTCTGAAGCCGGGGTGGCCCACAGGACTGCTTGGGCGACTCGCTCTTTCCCCGTGCCTGTCTCGCCATGGACGGCGACGTGGGTCTCGCGCAACATGGGCGTCAACGGGTCGATGCGTGCGAGGTCGGGCCCAAGACTGGCCTCCCAGACCTGTTGTCGCAGCCTGCGCGCAGGTGCAGACTGGCCTCGGATCTCTCGTATCTGTCGGTGACCGGCGACGGCGCCTGCGACGATCCTGTCTACTCGGGACTCGTCGAGATGGACGTCTCGATATAGCGGTCGTGGAATACGAGTGGATCCAGGCCCGAACGACGCCAGGGCTGGGGTTCCCGGCGAGGGTTGACCCGACAGGCCCTGGATGAACCTCCAGGCTAATATCAGTCGTGCCGCCTCGCTCGTGCGGCCGCTCTCGATCCTGGAGGTGACGTTGCTCACAACTCCACCGGCAAGCAAGATCCGTTCCAACTGCCTGCGAGCGACGAGCCACTGGGGCGAGAACGGATTCGCCAGAACTGCTTTAGATAGTTCGTCCTCGACGTCATGGCTCTCACTCAACGGCATCGTCGAAAAATACATCATCGACGCGAAATCCACAACATCTGCGCTCTCGCCTGATGTCATGAGCAAGCAGTAATGTAGGTTCATACGTGCTCCGGCACGTTGGCACCTTCCTTGCTCTACCTCGGCATGACGGCAGTAAGGCCGTCTCATCCACATCAGATTACAGGAGCTTCGACCATGGCTACCGACCGAAATAACATCGACGCCGCCTCCAACGGCGCAGTCTTCGAGTCCGCATCCCGAGGATTGAACGGAGTCCGCGCGGCACAGCACGGCGCCTCCCGCATCCAGAGCGTTGCCGACCAGTGGGGGAACACCTCGCCCGAGCGTCTCGCGGGGCGCCTGGCGGAGGAGCTGCACGCCGCCACCTTCAACATCGACGCTGCTGCCAAAGGCTTCAACGGCCTGCAGGCCGCGACTGGGGCTGCGAAGGGCGCTGCGACCGCTGCCGCAGACGTGACGGTCACGAACGGCAGCCGGATCATCGATCAGGCGCAACTCAAGTTTCATGGGAATCCCGTCAGCACCACGTCTAACGTTGCGAAGGTGAAATACGACGGCATGCAGCGAGTGGTTCCGGCAGACCAGGCACAGCGAGTCCGTGAGATCGCGGGCAAGCGGGGCGTCGATGGGCTCGGCCAGCGGAACTACCCCGACGTCGCCACGAATGCGTCCGATCGTATTCGGTCTGGCGGAGCGGAGAGCAAGCCCCTGTCCCGGCCCGAGGCACTGGACGCAGCCAAGAACCCCCATGGTGTGTCGAGCGAACTCATCGGAGGTCGTGTCGGCAGCGCGGTGAAGAACGGCGCGATCGCAGGTACTGTGGTCGGAGGTGGAATTTCGGTTGTTGTAAACTTAGTTGCGTTCGCAGACGGGAAGAAGTCGGGCGAGGACGTGGTCGTGGATGTTCTGGCTGACACTGCAGCCTGCGCGGCTTCTGGTGCGGCCGTCAGCGGCGTCGCCGTGGCTGCGGAAGTCGCGCTGGTCCGGGCCGGTGTCAACACGCTCGCGGGCGGGGCCATGCCCGTCGCGATCGGCCTCACTGCCGTCGAGATGGTGAAGGATGTCGGGCGCCTTGTCAACGGCGACATCGACGGCGAGAAGTTTGCCGGCCGCGCTGGCGGGCACGTCGTCAAGGGAGGATGTACTTGGGGCGGAATGGAGGGCGGTGCTGCCCTTGGTACTCTGATCCTCCCTGGAGTGGGTACCATCATCGGCGGGATCGTGGGGGGCATCACAGGTGGGCTCTTCGGCGGGTGGCTGACGGACTGAGGAACCAATCCCGGCGCATGGATTCACCATCACTCTGCACGTGAGGAAGGGCTGGTTGCTGCCGGGGCGCATGGCGGGGAACCCGCTGCGGACATTCAAAAAAGGGCTTGTGGTGGCCTGCGAGCGTGCGGGGCTGGCGCCAATCCACTCGCACGCCCTGCGGCACTCCTGGGCGACCCGGATGGCCATCGCAGGGGCGCCGAGGGCGACGACGCAGGCGCTCGGCGGGTGGACCTCGCCGAGGGGGCTGGAGGCGTGTACCAGCACTCGGTGACAGATCTGGAGGCGCATGCGCTGCAGATGGCGAGCGTGCCGGTGACGGTGGGGAGGGGAGCCGCGCGCTCCGGCTGGTGCGCGGGTCGGGCCGGTGGTCGTCAGGATGATGCAGTGCAACGGGTTCTCGTGTCACCGGGCCACACAAATGGGACATATACCGGCACGGGAGAGGCGGAAGGGCTGCGGAGCGCCGGGGAAGCGTGGCGCACAGCGATGGCGCACAGAAGAGAAAAGGCCGGTCCGTCTCTCGACGAAAACCGGCCTTCTTCCGAAACTCCCACTCCGTGACTTGAACACGGGACCCTCTGATTAACAGTCAGATGCTCTAACCAACTGAGCTAAGCGGGATCGACGCCAACCAAGTATCGTATCCTATCCCCCCCGTCAAGCCCCTCTCCTCACTTTCCCTTCCCCTGAACCTGCTGCGCCTCGACGAGTCCGACGACGGCGGGCAGGCCGCTGTTGAGCAGGCGGCTCTGGAAGCGGGCCTTCCAGGCGGGGTCGGGCATCTGGAGGGCGGCGGCGGCGAGGGACTGCTGAACCTCCGGGCTCAGGAGGGAGAGCCTGGAGATGACGACGAGGCCGAGCCCGGCGCTGCCCGGCGTCTGGACCCAGCCGTTGGCGGCGGCGAGGACGGCGGGATCGGCGGGGAACTGCTCCAGCAGGCAGGCGGCGGCGCGGACGGGGACGGCGGGGGGGAGGAGGGCGGGGTCAGCGAGGGAGAGCAGAGCGTCGCGCAATTCCGGCGTCGGGGTACCGAGGCTCTGGCAGGTGACACCGTCGCGCATGGAGAGCGACCGGGCGAGGGCGTCGGCGGGGGTCGCGGCTGCCGGGGTCTCCGGCGTCGCGGCCACCGCCGCCCCGATCCCTGCCCCGATGATCCCGGCCCACAGGAGCAGCCCCCGTCCCGTCCGCCCGATCATCTTCTGCGTCATCGTGCCAATCGTCTTCTGCGTCGCCGTGTCCATCGTCGTGTCCATCGTCGTCCTCACTTGACCCCCATGAAACGCGAGAGCACCCCGCCCTGTTCATCCGTCAATTGATCCTGATCCACGCAGCCGTTCCGGGTGCAGAGCGGGTAGGGGAACATGAGGTTGTCCTGCATGGCCTCTTCGCAGGCGCGCCAGTCCTCGCAGGCGGGGGTGTCTTCGAGGGCGTCCCAGGAGCGGTAGTTGGACTCTACCGGGTGGTAGGCGCCGAGGTAGTGGCCGACCTCATGGGCGAAGGTCTCGGCGAGCAATTCGATGTCATCGTCGCTGAACGCGCCGTCGCCCCCGGCGCAGGTGAGCCAGCTGAGCACCACGCCGCTGCGGCGGGAGGGGATGAGCGGGCCGGGGATGCCGCCGGCCTCACCGTAGAGCAGCTCATCGTTGGCGATGAGGTCGCCGATGATGATCGGCACGGCGAGGTCATCGACGCCCGCGTAGTAGGCTTCGAGCTCATCGCTGCCCCGGTAGAGGCTGGGGAGGTTCGCGTCCATGTCGATGGTGTCGCTGCGGACATCGAGCGTGATCCCGGCGTCGGCGTAGATCTCCTGCCAGCGCGCGACCCCGGCGTCCATGGCGGCCACGACGTCGCGATCCTGCTCCAGCCCGGCGGCGTAGAGCAGGATGACGGAGAGGGTGCGCCGGGCGGGGTGGGGGCGCCAGTAGAGCGTCACGTCGATGTCGATGCCGGCCTCATAGCGGTAGTTCTCATCGACGGCGCCGACGCCGACGCGGTACTCCCCGGCGACGAGATCGGGATCGCTGTCGCGGATCGGCCAGCTGAAGACGGTGACATTGTCGTTTACAAAGAAGGCGTCGGTCAGGCCGAAGCGGCCCGTCCAGTCCTCCCAGGAGACGAGGGTGTCGCCGTCGGGGCTGTAGAGGAACTCGGTCGAGATCAGCCCGCCGTCCGGGCGCGCCGCGTCGATCTGGAACACCCCGCCCGCCTCGGCGATCTCCACCGGGATGTCCCAGGTGCCGCCGCGCCCGGTCGTCCCGGCGAGCGTCTGCACCTGCACCGCGCCGATCTCCGTCGCCCCGCCGGTGTCGATCACCGTCCCGTTCCCGTTCTTCCCGCCTGAGCCGCCGGTGCTGCCGATGCAGCCTGCGCCGATGAGGCCTGCAGCGACGCAGAAAATGATCCCGGATGTCTTTGACCCTGTACTCACGGCTCCACCTCGATCAGCGCCGGCAGCGCCGCATCGTTCTGTATACCCCCGAGCACCTCTGTCCGCCGCAACAGAATGTTGGGCCGCCGCGTCGTGCTGCCCCACGCCCAGAGCCCGCCCTCGACGGTGCAGCCGATCAGCGTCAGCGAGGCGCCCTCGCGCACCCGGATGTCCCCGGCGAAGTGGCAGCCGACCGCGTAGACCTTGCCGATCCCGCTCACCACCATGTCCGAGGCCAGCCGGCCGGCGTTGCCCCAGAACCGGCACTCCTCCATGCGGATCTCTCCGCGCCGAAGCGCGACGCCCCCCGCCATCCCCTCCCGCTTGCTGCGGCAGCCGTGGATCCGGCAGCGGCGCAGCAGCACCCGGCTCCACGCCGCCAGCGCCACGCCCCCGGCCATCTCCCCCGTGCCGCCGGTGATCTCCAGATCCTCCAGCCGCAGATCCAGATCGTCCGCGTCCACCTGCACCACCGGCTGCCCCGACGCGCGCAGCACCGCCCCCGGCTCCCCGAGCAGCGACCACGAGGCGGTCGGGCGGAGCCCTCCGGCATGCACCCCCGCGCCGAGCCACACCTCCGCCCCGGCGATGAGCAGCGGCTCCAGCGCCGCCCCCGACTCAATACCCATGCGCTACTTCCCGGCCGTCTTTCGCTCGGGCGGCTGATTGACGGAGAGGCTGTCATAGCTCGCGAGGAACTCGGCAGGCGTCAGCGGCTTCGGCTGCCAGCTTCCCCAGGGGTTGTAGAGCTGGATCATGCCGTCCTTCACCGACTCGAAGGCGTAGGCGTGGTTGGCGATGACGAACTTCTCTGTGTCGATGACCCCGTGGTACTGGAACAGCACCTCCAGATCGTTCGCGGCGGGACGGATGCCCTTCTTGAAGGCGAGCTCAGCCTTGTTCCCCTTGTAGTCGATGCTCCCTGACGCCACCTGGAGCCCGCGCAATTTTGCCTGCGCGTCGCCCTCCTTGCCGGTGTCCTGCGCGCTGCCGCCCGGCCCCTTCCGATCCTGCACCCGGAAGCTGCCGGGGACGATCTCGTTCCACTCATGTGTGTGCTGGATGTCGGCGCTGAACTTCGCCCCGCTGTCCGCCCCGCCGCTCTCCTTGAACGGCGCCTGCGCCTCAGAGCGCCGCCCGTCCTTCGAGCCGGTGTAGATCACCTTGCCCGCCTTCTGCGCCGCCTCGAAGTACGGGATCACGTCCGTCTCCTTCATCCGCGACAGATCCCCGTCCGTCGAGCGCCCCCCGGTGATCTCCTCCATCGCCTCCGACCCCACGCCGCCGTCCCCGAGCGCGTCGTAGCCGCCCTTCCACTTCGCGTAAGCCTTCTCCACGATGGCCGACCACAGCGGCGTCCCCGGATCGCCCGCGAAGGACGGATCCTTGCGGTTGTCCGCCGAGGTCGGCAGCCAGCTGTCCACCTCGATGAACACCGGCGAGAACTTGCCGCGACCGCTCTCCTCATAGAAGCGCACGCTGTACGTCCCCTTCGATGCGTCGTACTTCACCATCTCCTCGATGATGTGCGGCGCCGTGTTCGCCACCGCCGCCATCGAGCCGATCAGGAAGCAATTGCCGAGGAAGCCCTGGTTCGCGTCCTTGCCGGTCGGGTTCTTCGGGGACAGATCGCCCTCGAACTTGCTGAACACATAGTCCGAGCGCAGCCCCGCATGCTCCTCGTCCTTCGCCATCGCGGGCTGATCCGAGAACAGCGCCTTCGCCACCCACCCCGTCTTCTGCTCCTCGCCCACCCGCACCCGCACCTGCACGCGATCCCCGGAGGTCTTCAGCAATTCCGCCGCCGTCCCCTCCGCCACCGTCGCCACCGTCGTCCCGCCGGTCGCGGCGCTCTCCAGCCCGATCTGCGCCGCGCCGATCAGCGCCCCCTGCAGCCCCTTGCGCATCGCGTCCGGGCGGCTCACCCCGTCGACGACCGCCTCCTCCTTGCCGTCCCCCTGCACCCAGGCGTCCAGATCGAAGCCCGCACCCTGCTGCGCGCCCTGGTCGCCCTGCTTCCCGCCCATCTTCCCGCTGATCTTTTCAGCGAGCGCAGAATTCCCCAGCCGCTTCTGCGCGTCAGCGCGCTGCGGGGAGGACTCTTCTTCAGCGGTCTTCTGCTTGCGGTTGGGGCGGGGTGCCTGGTGAGTGAGCATGGTGCCTCCCGGATCGATCCTCAGAGATATCCTGTCGGCCCCCCGCATGCGATCCCCGTTGAAACCACCCTGCAGCGCTCCAGCGCAGGAGAACTGCGGAAATCTCCAAAAAAACCCTTGACAGTGACAACAGATCAGGTTCCCCGTACCGTGCATGGGCCACACCGGCCTCAAAGGAGTCACGGAATGGGCAGCGGGCAGTCCCGGCAGGCGGCGCAGACAGGCACCCCGAACACCACCTCTCCTGAGGTGCGGAAGGCGGTGCGCGGCATCTCCATGCTGATCATCCTCGCCGGGACGTTCGGGGTCCTCTGGCTCACAAAGACCAGCACCGCCTCGACCCTGCCTGAGGGCTACGACTTCGCCCGCGCCGCGCGCTCCTCGGTGGAGGTCACCGCGCGGGGCGAGGCGCTGCGCCCGGCGCTCCCGGCGCCTGCCGCCCTGACCCCGGAGCCCGCGCGGGCGACCGGCGCGCTCACCGCCTTCTTCCGCCACCGCGCTGAGGAGGTCAACGCCCGCCTGTTCGGCGCCGCCCCGCCCGCGCCGGTCGTGCAGCGCCCCGCACCGGCGTGGATGCCGCCTGAGTGGCTCGGCACCTCAGAGGCGCTGCTGGCCCTTTCCCAGATGGATCAGCCCGGCCCCCGCACCGGTGGGCCGCCGCTGCGCTCGCGCTCGGCGTTCATCTTCGACGCAGGCACCGGCCAGGTGCTCTATGAGAAGAACGCCGACGAGATCCGCCCCGTGGCCTCGCTCACCAAGCTGATCTCCTCGCTCGCGCTGATCAGCAGCTCCCCCGATCTGGAGCAGCGCTTCTGCATCGGCGCCGCCCAGTACCCGACCCGCAACGGCGCGATCTCGAAGCTCTCCACCGGAGACTGCATCCAGGGCTGGGACACCGTCGGCGCCGCCCTCGTCTCCTCCGACAACCGGGGCGCCTACGGCATGGCGGCGGCGGCCGGGATGGATCTCGATCCGTTCATCGCCCGGATGAACACGGTCTCCCAGGAGCTCGGCATGGAGTTCTCCACCTGGAGCGACCCCTCCGGCCTGGAGGACGACAACCGCTCCACCGCCCGCGAGATGGCCAAGGCCACCTGGGCGGTCGCCAACCAGCCAACGCTCTCCCCCATCGCCTCCGCCCCCTGGTGGGATCTCCACCGCAGCGACAGCGACGGCAGCGACGCCGAGATCCGCCGCCTGTTCTCCACCGATCGCCTCGTCGGACGCACCGACATCGAGATCCTCGCCGCCAAGACCGGCTACACTGACACCGCGCGCTACTGCTTCACCGTGGCGCTCCTCACCCGCTCGGGCCGCCCGCTCGTCATCACGCTGCTCGGCGCCGAGGGCAAGCAGAGCCGCTGGGCCGACGTCTCGCGCGTCCTCTCATGGGTCGATGATCTCCCTGCGGAGCCCGATGCCGCCGAGGCGCCGCTGGCCGCGCTGGAGATCACCGAGGACGAGGGCGAGTCCACCGAGTGATACAGTGAGGTCCATCACGCCCGCCTCCAGCATCGGTGTGAAGGATGTGCGGATGAAGCTCCCCCTGCGCTCTCTCCCGCTGTGCGCGCTCCTGTCCGCCTGCGTCCTCCCCGCAGATCCGGACAAGTCCCCCGGTACAGACGCCCGCGACACCGGGGACACCGGCGCCGACATCCACGACACCGGCGGCACGGACACCGGGGACACCGGGGACACCGGGGACACCGGGGACACCGGGGACACCGGCACCGACACCGGGGACACCGGCACTGACACCGGGGACACCGGCGACACCGGGGACACCGGCGACACCGGCACCCCCGACCTCAACCAGCCGCCGACCCCTGAGGAGTGCGGGGACGCCTTCCCCGACACCGATCCCTCCAGCTACACGCCTCCGGCGGGCTTCGGCCCTTACTGGCGCGGAGACACCCCGGAGCGCCCGGCGCTCAACGTCCTTCAGGAGAGCGGCACCCGCCTGATCCTGAGCCTCCGGGTGCTGGATCTGGACGGCGCGCCGCAGGCGGGGACGCGGGTGACGGTCTGGTCGGTGGCGCAGACGGGGCAGTACGACACCCTCTCAGCGGACGCCAACGGCTACGGCTGGCAGGCGACGGACGCGGAGGGGCGGGTCTGCTTCTCGATGCTCCGCCCGATCAACTACACCGACGGGATGGGCGGCTACAACCCGGCGCACATCCACCTCGCCGTCGGCCCGGACGCGCTGGAGGCCAACCAGGATCTCGGGACGCAGCTCTACTTCGCCGGAGATCCCTGGCTCACCGCCCTCCAGCCGCCCGAGCTCCAGGCGACCCCTGAGATCCTCCCCGGCGCGGAGCGCATCCGCTACGACATCGTCCTCGGCGCCTTCATGCCCTGATCGGCCTGCGGCCAGTCCTGCGGCCGGAACAGCGCCGGGTACAGCGCCAGCATCAGCGGCGAGAACGGCCCGAGGCTGGTCAGCCCCCACAGCGTCAGGTGGAACAGCGCGCCGACCGCCGCATAGCCCGTCCGCAGATCGCGCAGCCCGCCCTGAACCCCCGGCGCCGCCCCGTGGCGCTCCCGCCACCAGCGCCGCACCAGCCACAGCCCGACCGCCCCGAAGCTGACCTCCCAGAGCAGCGAGATCGCCGTCGCCGCCATCAGCAGCGGCCCTGCCTGCCCCAGCCACGGCGCCAGATCCCACCGCGCCCAGATCGGCACCAGCAGCATGTTGTAGACCGCCCGCAGCCCGCCCCAGGGCGTCCACTCCGGCGACAGCTTCTGGACGCCGGTCATCGTGTAGATCAGGCAGAGCTGCAGGATCATCAGCCAGCGCGGCCACGCCGGGATCGGGGTGTCGTCGCGCCACCGGCCCCCGCCCGGCGCATGGCGCGTCCGCCACCGGCAGCCCGCCGAGAGCGTCTGCCCGCTCTGCGCCCAGCACAGCAGCCACAGCGCGTTGGTCGCCACCCGGTCATGCCCGCCGCCCGCCATCGGGTTGATCCCGTAGAGCGCGATGCAGCCCTGCAGCGCGACGAACGCCATCGCCCCCGGCCACAGCCCCGCCGCCATCAGGAGCGCCGCCAGCCCGGTCACGAGGCTCAGCCCCTGCACCGTCCCCCAGCCCGCCCCGCCCAGCCAGCCGAGCAGCCCGCCCTCCGTGAACGTGCGGAACCCCTCCGCCGTGTCCCGCGTATCGCCCCACATCAGCGCCATCCCGCCGCTGCCCGCGAACACCGCCAGATCCCCCGCCACCGCCAGCCCCACCCCGATCCGCACCAGCGCCAGCGCTGTCCCCGGCTCCCGCTCAGAGATCGCCCCCTCCCAGATCCGCCACAGTCGCCCGCTCACGATCCCCCCGCTCCCCCGCCCGCTCACGATCCCCCCGCTCACGATCCTCCCCCGCCCGCTCCCCCGCCCGCTCCCCGCAGCGCCTCCAATTCCACCACCACCGCCCCGACCGGCGTCCGCGCCGCCCGCCCCTCCTCCGCCAGCCGCTCCGGCGCCGGGGCGCGCACCGGGACGCGCCAGATCCGGAACCGCGCCGCCGCCGGGAAGTCCAGCGCAGCCCGCCGCGCCGCGCTCCGGGCGAGCCCCCTCCACAGCCGCTCCTGCTTCGGGCTGCTCAGCGCGAAGATCGCCCCGCGCACACGCCCGTCCTCCCACAGCCCCGCGCGCCACCGCGCCCCGCTGTCCAGCGACCGGTAGATCAGCCGCCACCCCTCCGCCCCGCCCTCCGCCCCGCCCTCCGCCACATACATCTCCAACAGAAACCCGTTCGCCGACGAAGACGAGAACATCTGCCAGCTCTGCCTCGTCCCGGCGATCCGCTGGTACGGGGCCAGCCACCGCTCCACCGCCCGATCCAGCCCCGTCAGCCCCCCAGCGATCCCGACGATCCACCTGTGGCTCACCGTCTCCGGCACCCCCGCCCGCGCCAGCGCCCCCTCCCACGACGCCAGCGCCGACCGCTTCACCGCGTCTCCGGCCAGGGCCTCCGTGCTCATCCCCTCCGGCGACGGCAGCGCCATCAGGCAGACCGCGATCGCATGCGCCAGCACCAGCGCCGCCCGCGCCCGTGCCCACCCGCCCCGCGCCCCGCCCTCCGCTGCTCCCTCCCCGCTCACTGCCCCAGCAGCCCCGCCTTCAGCGCCGCTGTCGGCGGCTTCGGCCCCAGGAAGATCCCCCAGATCAGCTTCATGAACTCTGTCCCGCCGATCGTCACCAGCCCCTTCCCGTTGTACCGCATCGTCGTCCCCTGGCCAGGGACATAATCAAAGCTGATCTCCTCGCCCGCCCGGATCAGCTCTGGCACCACCGCCTCCAGCTTCGCGATGTTGTCCCGCTGCGTCGCCGCCCCGGACAGCCCGCCGAACTGCTCCTCGAACGTCTCAAGCATCTGCGCGCGCGTCACCTTGTCATAGATGAAGTGCATCACCACCCGCTTCGGCGCGTCCACCCCGATGGCCGCCGCCGCGTCCGCCGTCTTCTGCGGCAGGTACAGCCCCCCCACATACACATCAATATAGAACTTCTCCCGAAGCCCCATCCCGTTCAGCTGCAGCGTCTGCCCGCCCACGCTCACCGTGTCCGGCATCGTCACTCCGGCCAGCGTACCGGCCCACACGGCTCCACTCAGCAACATCCACATGCTTCACCTCTAACTTGTTTTTAGCGGGGGGAGAGGCCTCCCCCCGCACCGGACAGGCCGCACAAGGCGGCTGTCCTCCCCCCGCGCGCAGGGGCGCGCTGCGGCTGGCCCGTGCCGGGGGTGAATGTGGGGGACGGT
>JBEIQZ010000040.1:0-19578 GCA_040376255.1 Alphaproteobacteria bacterium | reverse complement strand
GATCACGCGGCGGTGGCAGCACGGCGGGCCGACGCTGGTGACGACGAACCTGACGGAGCGGGAGGCGGCCGCAGCGTTCGGCGGGCGCGCGGCCTCGCGGCTGTCAGCGCTGGAGTGGCTGCCGGTGCCGGGGATCGACCTGCGGCACCGGGCGGCGAAGGTGGCGGCATGAGCGCGGCGAAGGATCACGGGTTGAAGCCCGGGATGACACGCGCTGAGATGCCGGAGTGGCTGACCGTGCTGGAGGTGGCGGCGTGGCTGCGGGTCAGCAGGTTCTACGTATACGACGCGATCAAGCGGGGGGAGATCGCCGGGGCGCACAGCCTGCCGTCCGGGCGCACCGTCCGGATCCACCGCGACACTTTTCTGGAGGCGACCTATGGCTCACTTAGTGGCGGCAAGGCGGAGAAACCCGGAGACGGGGCAGATGGAAGACTACTACCGGATCGGAGAGCGCCGGGGCGGCCATCAGATCACGACAGCCCTCGGCTTCATCCCGAAGAAGGAGGCCGCGCGGTTGCTGAAGCTCTACGAGGCCCGCGCCGTCGCGCAGAGCGCCGGAGCGCCGCCGCAAACCGTGAAGCCCTCCGCGCCCTCGGTGAGCGCATGGCTCCATGATCGGCTCCTGCCGCAGGTTCAGGCGTCGGGGCTCGCCGCGCAGACGGTGCGCTCTGCGGAGGTGTCCGTCGCCAACCTGGCGCGGCTGCTGGGCGGGGGCGGCATCGACGCGCTCAGCGGCGGGGACATCGACCGGTACAGCGTGACCCGGCGGGGGGAGGGCGTGCGGGGGCGGACGATCCAGATCGAGCTGGGCTGGCTGGTCCGCGCGTTGAAGCTGGCGGTAAAGGACGGGCTGCGGGAGAAGGTGCCGGAGTTCGAGCGCCCGCACACCCAGGATCGCCGCCCCCACGTGTGGCTCTCGGCGGAGCAGTGCGGGAGGCTGGTGGACGCGCTGCCGTGGAAGGAGGAGCCGGCCTCTGCGGTGGCGATCTACCTGTCGCTGGACCTCGGCTGCCGGAGCGGAGAGATCCTCAGCCGGTGCTGGGAGGACGTCCGCTGGGAGCAGGGGGAGCACGGCGCGATCTGGATCGGCCCGCGCGTCGAGGGGGAGCAGACCACCTGGCAGACGAAGACGAAGCACGGGCGGACGGTACCGCTGACGGCGGGGACGCGGCTGGCGCTCCAGGAGTGGTGGGCGAAGCTGGGGCGCCCGGAGCGCGGCTGGCTGCTCCCCAGCCCCCACGGATCGCTGAAGCCGCTGGGCGCGTTCCGGGGCGCGCTGGCGGGCGCCTGCCGCCGCGCGGAGCTCCCGGAGCTGCACCCGCACGCGCTCCGGCACACCTGGGCGACCCGGATGGCGGTGGCCGGGGTGCCCAAGGCGGTCACCATGGCGCTCGGGGGGTGGCGCTCTCCGGCGGTGCTGGAATCTGTCTACCAGCACTCCATCTCGGAGCTGGAGTCAGAAGCCATCTCCAAAGCTGCTGTCGTGCGCCATAAACGGAGCGGAGGGGACGGAGAGCCCGCTACCCAGCGCCGCTACCCTGAGGATCGCCCCCCCGGATTTTCGTCGTGATCGGGCGTGTGCCTGCTGGCAGAAAAAGCAGAAGCCCCGGATGTTTTCCGGGGCTTCTGTTGGACAGGAGCAGTAGGACTTGAACCTACGACCTGCTGATTTGGAATCAGCTGCTCTACCGACTGAGCTATACTCCTCCGCCGTCCCCTGCTCTTAACCGCGCGCCCTGCAGCCGTCAAGCGCCCGCCGCCTGCGTAGAGCACCGTGCAGATCCTTCTACAGATCGCGTTGAATTCCAGGCACGGACAGCCGAAGGATGGCCGGAACGGCGGAACATGGTACCTTCGCACAAGAGAGCTGCTGTGGACGCGAAGGATCTCGCCATCATCATGTGGTTGATTTTTGTGGGGCTGCTCCTGTTCAACGGGATGGGGCCGCTCCAGCAGAAGCAGCAGCGGCTGTGGGTGATGCGGCGGGTCGCGGAGCCGATCGGGCTGGAGGTGATCCCGCCCCGGACATGGGCGGCGTGGGGGCCGTCGGTGGTGGGGACGATCGACGGGCTGGCGATCGAATTGGAGCCGCAGGAGGAGTCGGGAGTGAGCTTCGTGCTGATGACGGCGCGGAACCTGCCGACGAACCTGCGGGTGCGTCGGGCGACTGCGGTGACCTGGACGCCGGGATCGGAGTTCCAGTCGGGCGATCCGGCGTTCGACCGGGAGGTGGAGATCCAGGCGGACGTCCGCATCTTGCCGGCGCTGCTGGACGCGCGGATGCGGAAGCTGCTGCGGGGGCTGGTGCGGCACGATCTGGGGAAGGTGGAGCAGGGCGAGCTGATCTGGAAGGTGGATCTGCCGTTCCTGGAGGAGGCGGAGGTCCGCGAGACGCTGTATGACTTCGTGGAGCTGGCGCGCCGCCTGAAGAACGTGAAGGGCGACGTGGTGGCGCGGCTGCAGTTCAACGCGGCGGAGGATCCGATCGCGGCGGTGCGGCGGAACGCGCTGGCGAACATCCTGCGCTGGCAGCCGATGGTGGCGCCCAACGCGGTGAAGCGGGCGCTGACCGATCCTGACTGGTCGGTGCGGCTGCTGGGGGGGCAGAACGCGGGGCGGGACGGGGTGCCGGTGCTGGAGGCGATCCTGCTCGACGAGCATGTGGACATCTCGGCGCGGGTGGATCTGATCTGGAGCTGGGCGCAGGGGACGAACCAGATCCACCTGATGCCCCACATGCAGCCGCTGCTGCACGCCCCCACCGAGGCCATCCGGCATGCCGCGATCCGGGCCTGCGGGATGATCGGCGGGGAGGAGGGGCTGCGGCTGCTGACCGGCTACCCCGTCACCGCAGAGAGCGAGGTGCGGCCCATCGCAGAGGCGCTGTTCGCGCTGGGGCCGGCCTATGAAGAGCGGCTCCTGAAGGCGCTGGAGACCGCCGACGGCCTCCGGCGCACGGCCATCGCGCTGGCGCTGCGGCAGGTGAAGCGGCTGTCTGAGGAGGTCGGGCAGACCGCCGGGCTGTTCGAGCAGGGGGGGCCGCTGGCCGGGAGCGCCGACGCCATCGCTGACATCACCGCGCGGCTGGGCCAGATGGAGGAGCCGCCGCCGGAAGAATTCCAGTCCTGGCTCCCTCAGAAGCCCTCGCAGAAGCCCGCCCAGCGGCCCAGGACGCAGCCCGCACCGCCTGCGCCTCCCGATCCGAAGTCCGCCAACCGCACCGTCACGGGCCGCTGGCAGAGCTGAGCTGCAGCGCCTGGATCTGTGGTATGCTGGCGCTCCCCCGCTCCCATTCCCACGGGACTTCCTCCTTCCCCGGCACCCCGCCCGATGACACCTCCCCGCCCCCCCCTGTGGTACCCTGCGGCTCAGGTATCGCTCGTGCGCGACCCGAAGCAGACCTGCAGCCGCCACGACCAGCCCCTCCACGGCCAGCCCTGCCCCCGGTGCGAGGAGGAGCGCCAGCACCGGCGCGCCGTGCAGAACGCGCAGAACGCGCGGGACAGCTCCGGCGATCCCCGCCGCCTGACCATCGCCCCCCCGGCGCGCGTCGCTGCCCGCGCGCCGATCAGCCTCGAAGAGGAGCTGGAGCGCTTCCGCTTCTCGCTCGAACAGGCGAGGAGCTGCATGGAGGTGGGGCGCTACCGGGAGGGTGAGCGCCAGCTCCGGAAGGCGCTCGACATCATGCCCGCCTCCAGCGAGCCGTACGAATTGCTCGTCGATCTCTACCAGGAGTGGGGCAACCCCCGCGCCGAGGCTGAGGCGCTGGAGACGCTCTGCCGCCTCGCCCCCACGCACGGCCGCCTGCTCCGGCTCGCCCGCCTCCAGCCGCCTGAGCGTGCCCGCGACATCTACGACCGGCTGCTCGGCCAGACCCCCCGCGACACCGGGCTGGCTATCGAGGCCGCCGCTGACCGGCTCCGCATCTCCGCCGCGTTCGCCCCCGACGCCCTCGACGTCCTGATCGGGACCGGCATGGAGGAGGCGGAGATCGGGGACGTGCTCGACCGCATCCGCTCCGCGCCCGGCCTGAGCGGCGAGGCCATCGCCGCCCTCGACCAGAGCTGGTGGGAGATGCTGGAGAACTGCCGCTCCTTTGAAGAGGAGCGCCGCCGCTCAGAGGAGAGCGCCGAGGCGCCGCTCCGGCTCCAGCAGGAGGAGGAATTGCGCCACCAGGAGGAGCGCCGCCGCGACGAGGAGCGCAGCCGCCAGCTCTCGGAGCACCGCCGCCAGAAGGACGAGAGCCGCCGCATCAGCCTCCACACCCGCCGCCGCATCGGCGCTGTCGCGTTGACCGTCCTCGCGCTCTCCCTGATCATCGGCGGGATCTCGCTCCTCCCGTCGCCCGCCCCCTCCTGGCAGAAGGGTATCACCGCCCCGGCCCGCCCCGGCATCCCCGTCCAGGCCCGCATCTCCCCGGATCGCCAGCGCGCCGCCATCGCCTACGCGCCCAGCCCCGGCAGCAACGGGGACACCGCCTCGCTCAACCTGTTCCGGCTCTCAGACGGCGTCCTGCTCTCCAGCCTGCCGCTCGCCGCCCCGCCCCGGCAATTCCTGTTCTCGCCGGACGGGCGCTACCTGATCGCCCTCGCCTCCCCCCGGGAGCTGCTGCTGATCGAGGGCGCCACCGCCCGCCGCGTCACCCCCGGCTGCGACGTCCAGACGATGCGGGCCGAGGCCGAGCGGCTGCAGGTCGTCTGCCTCCAGGACACCGCCGAAGGGCCGCGCTTCGAGATGCAGATCTGGCGCCTCCCCTCCATGGAGGTGCTCCAGACCGTCCACCTGCCCGACGCCTACGACTACACCGCGATCACCGCGATGGGCATGATCCTGCGCGAGCAGCGATCCACGACCAGCCCGCCCACCCGCTACTCCCTCTGGAGCCCGCACACCGCCCGCGAGGCGCTCGCCGGCTCCGGCGACGAGTCCAGCGCCGCCCTTATCAGCGACAACGGCCTCACCCTGCTCCTGCTCCCCAGCATGGAGCCGCCGATGGTGCGGCGCGTGATGGAGCAGACCACCCTCCCCCTCAACACCCTGGCGATGAACCCGCCCCTCGAAGCGGACATCTCCGGGGACGGGCGCCTCATCGCCCTCGCCGCCGGTCGGCTGATCGGCATCTGGAACAGCGATCAGCCCGCTCCTGACACCCGCTTCGACGCGCTCATGCCCGTCCTCGGCCTGGAGCTCGACCCGGACGGACAGACCCTCCTCGTGCTGGAGCAGGGCGGCGGCTGGGAGACCTGGGTGTACCGGTAGCGCCCGGATCCGCTTCGGGCGCCACCGCAGGCGCTCAGCCCAGATCCGCCACGTCCGAGTCGCCCATCTCCACCCGCGCCTTCGGAAAATACTCCTTCCAGCGCGACGACACGAGGCTGGCCGTCTCCGGATCGCAGAACAGCTCTCCCGGGTAGGTCGGCTTGAAGCGCGCGTCGATCAGCACCGTCCCCTCAAAGACGAGGTGGTTCCGGTGGATGCGCCGCCGCCCGTGGATGTCCGCTGCAGGCTCGAAGCGGGTGAAGGTCGTCCACAAAAACCGCACGTCCGTCCGCGTCGCTGTCGTCGCGTCGTCCACCAGCACCACCATCGGCCAGCCGGGGAACGCCTGGGACAGCCGCTCCCCCGCCCCCGGCTCAGCCGCGTAGCCCGGCGCCGACACCACCAGGCAGCCGCCGCAGTAGACCAGCGCGTTCCGGCAGCCCGCCGGGAGCGGCCCCCGGAATTCGCGCGGCAATTCGCGCACCGGCTCGCCCACCCCGACCATCACGCCCTTCGACCCCTCGTTCACCGCCGGGCCGCAGTAGTCGAGCGTGTCCATCGACAGGTTCGACAGCACGTACAGGTCGGTCTCCGGCTTGAACCGCGCCAGCAGGTGCTCCAGCACCGGCTTGAAATTCCTCAGATCCATCGGCTTGTCGATCAACAGGAGAAACTTGGTGAGCGAGAGCTGGCCCTCACCGAGGATGCGGAACGCGCTCGCCATCGCCTCCCGGCTGTAGCGCTCCCACACCACCGCCGCCGAAAGCGCGTGGTAGCCGGTCTCCCCGTAGGACCAGAGATCCCGCACCGCCGGCATCACCACCGGGAACAGCGGCGACAGCAATTCCTGAAGGAAGTCCCCGAGGAAAAAGTCCTCCTGCCGGGGCTTCCCCACCACCGTCGCGGGCCAGATCGCGTCCTTGCGGTGGAACACCGCATCGACCTCCAGGATCGGGTAGTCGTGCTTCAGCGAGTAGTAGCCGTAGTGATCGCCGAACGGCCCCTCCGGGCGGCGCACCTTCGGCGGCACCCTCCCGACGATGGCGAACTCCGCCTCTGACACGAGCGGCAGCGGCCCCGCCGGGTTGTCGCACATCCCCAGCCGCTCCCCGGCCAGCAGCGAGGCCAGCAGCAATTCCGGCACGTTCTCCGGCAGCGGCGCGATGGCCGAGACGATCAGCCCGGGCGGCCCGCCCACCAGCAGGTTCAGCGGCAGGGCTTCGCCACGGCCCTCAGCGACGGCGTGGTGGAACCCGCCGCCCTTCCCGATCTGCCAGTGGACGCCGGTTGTCCGGTCGTCGTGGCGCTGGATGCGGTACATGCCGAGGTTGTGGACGCCGGTGTCCGGGTGCTCAGTGTAGACCAGCGGCAGCGTCACGAAGGCGCCGCCGTCCTCCTTCCAGCAGGTGAGCATCGGGATGTCGGTCAGCTTCACCTGCGCCTGCCGCGCGCCGAGGATCGCGCCCCGGCTGCCCCGGCTGGTGCCGAGGCTGAGCGCCTGCATGAAGAAGTCGCGGTTGTTCCAGACCTTGCCGAGCGTCGGCGGCATCATCTCATGCAGCATCCGCACCGCCCGCGCCACGAACGCCTGCGGGCGATCCCCGAACGCCAATTCCACCCGTCTGCGCGTGCCGAACAGGTTGGTCACCGCCGGGAAGCGCCCGCCGACCGGGTTCTTGAACAGCAGCGCGGGGCCGCCCGCCGCGATCACCCGCCGGTGGATCTCAGCGATCTCCAGCACCGGGTCGCAGGGTGCCTCGATCTCGACAAGCTCCCCCTCCGCCCGCAACCGATCCAGAAACGCACGCAGGTTGTTCATTTTGCCGCCGATCCTCCCTCTGCCTCCGCCGTCTCTGTCCGCTCCTCCTCCAGCGCCGCGCCCGTCTGCTCCTCCTCCGGCGGGCTGATCCGGTGCCAGATCGCCAGCAGGATGCTCCCGACGCGCTCCATCTGCACGAACGCCACCGGCACCACCAGCAGCGTCAGCACCGTCGAGGACAGCACGCCGCCGATGACGACGATCGCCATCGGCGCCCGGAACTCAGCGCCGACGCCGGAGTTGATCGCCGTCGGGATCATGCCGAGCACCATCGCCGCCGTCGTCATCAGGATCGGCCTTAGCCGTCGCGGCCCCGCCAGCCGCATCGCCTCAGCCGGATCGGCGCCGCCCTCCCGCATCGCCTGCAGCGCCCCGTCGACGAGCAGGATCGCGTTCTTGGTGACGAGGCCCATCAGCAGCACGATCCCGATCTGCGCGCCCATCGAGATGCTGTTCCCGGTGACAAGCAGCGCCAGGATCGCGCCGACGAGCGCCAGCGGCAGCGACACCATCAAGGTGAACGGGTGCAGGAGGCTCTCAAACTGGCTCGCCAGCACCATGAAGATGAAGATCGCCGCGACTATCACCGCCAGCCCCATCGCCTCGCCGGTCTCGATCATGTCGCGCACCTGGCCGTCGAGCGTATAAAAATAGCCCGCCGGGAGCGGCTCCTTGTCGAGCTTCGCGAAGAACGCCGTCTGCACGTCCCCGAGGGTGTGGCCGTTGGCGACCTGGGTGGACACCGTGACCGCGCGCATGCGGTTGTAGTGCTGGATCTCCGCCGGACCCGCCCCCATCTCCACCTTCGCCACGTCCCCGAGCGGGATGATGCCGCGCGGGGTCTGGAGCGGCAGGAGCGAGATGGAGGCCGCGTCCGAGACGAACCGGGGCGCCGCCCGGAGCCGGATGTCGGCCTCGCTGCCGCCGTCCCGCAGGCTGCCGACGAGCTGCCCCTCGACCAGCCAGCGGGCCGAGAGGCCCACCAGCCCCGCCGGTACGCCGCGATCCGCCGCCAGATCCCGATCCACCGAGATCCGCAATTCCGGCACCCCCGGGCTCACTGAGATCCGGACGTCCGCCGATCCCGGCACGCTCTCCATCATATCCTTGACGCGGTGGCCCTCCTTGATCAGCGTGTCCAGATCCTCGCCCTGGAGGATGATCATCATCGGCGGCCAGTCGCCCAGCCCCTCGATGACGGCGGGCTGCATCAGGGTGGTCTGCGCGGTCGGCACCTTCGACAGGATGCGGCGCACCTCCTCCTCGTACCACTCCAGCGTGTGCGGGCGATCCTTCTCGACGGTCTTGACGCGGAAGCGGGCGCGGTTGCCCCGGCGCTCGTTGCCGACGACGGTGTACACCCGGTAGACGCCGGGAATCTGGAGCAATTCCGCCTCGACGGTGCGCGAGATCTGATCGGTGATCGCCATATCGGTGCCGATGGGCATCTCGATGTCGGCCTGCACCTCGCCCCGGTCGGGCTTGGGGATCATCTCGGTCGGGATGGTGGTGGCGACGATCATCGTCACCACGAACGCCAGGAAAGCGCTGCCGACGGTGAGCCAGGGGTGGCGGAGCACCCGATCCAGCAGCCGCTGGTAGCCCGCGTCGATGCTGTCGAGCACGCGCAGGATGCGGGTGGCGAGCCAGCCGCGACCGCCGTGGTGGCGGCGGGTGAACCGCGCCGAGAGCATCGGGTCGAGCGTGAACGCGACGAACAACGAGAGCATCACCGCTGCCGCCATCGTCAGGCCGAACTGCTTGAAGAACTGCCCGACCATCCCCGACATGAACGCCACCGGCACGAACACCGCCACCAGCGAGAACGTCGTCGCCAGCACCGCCAGCGCGATCTCGCTCGTCCCCTTCGACGCCGCGACCATCGCCGTGTCGCCCGCCTCCAGCCGCCGGGTGATCGCCTCGCGCACGACGACCGCGTCGTCGATCAGCAGCCCGATCGCCAGCGACAGCGCCATCAGCGTCATCGTGTTCAACGAAAAACCCATCGCGCTCATCAGGGCGAACGTCCCGATGACCGAGGTCGGCAGCGCCAGCGCGCTGATGATCGTGCCGCGCGTGTCCAGTAGGAAGAACAGGATCACCAGCACCGCCATCGCGCCGCCGAAGTAGATCGCGATCCAGACCTCGTGGGCGTTGGCCCGGATGTCGATGGACTGATCGACGATGATGTCGTACTGGACGCCGTCGCCGAGCTCCTTGATCGTCTCCGTGAGCTTCTGCTGGATGCCGTCCGAGACGGCGACCGTGTTGGCCCCCGACCGCTTCAGCACGGAGAGCGTGACCGCCGCCTGCTGGTTGTAGCGCACGATGGCCGCCGGATCGGCGAAGCCGTCGATGACGCCGGCGACGTCGCGCAGGCGCACCTGCTGGCCCTCGCGGGTCTGGTGGACGACGGTGGAGGCGAGATCGTCGACCGAGCGGTACTGCCCCTCCGCCCGGATGCCGATGGTGTAGCGGTTCTGGGTGAAGTCTCCGACCGGCACAGAGAGGTTCTCGATGCCGATGCGCTGGGCGATCCCGTCGATGGGGAGCGACAATTCGCGCATGCGGTCGAGGTCGAGGTTGACCTGGATCTCGCGATCCTGCCCGCCCAGGACGTCCACCGAGCCGACCCCGGGGACCTGCTCCAACAGCGGGCGCAGCCGCTCCTCTGCGATGGCGCGGGTGGCGTTGAGGCCGCCAGGACTGGAGAGCGCGACGACCATGACCGGCAGCGCGCCGATGTCGATCTGCTGGATCACCGGCTCGTCGGCGGCCTCAGGGAACTGGCCGCGCACGGCGCCGATCCTGTCGCGCACCGCGTTGGTCGCCTCGTCGAGCGAGGTGTCCATCTCGAACTTCAGGATCGCCAGCAGGTATCCGTCCCGCGTGAAGCTCTGCACCGTGTCGATGCCGGGGATGCCCGCGACCGCGTCCTCCAGCGGCTCCGTGATGTCCCGCTCGATGTCCGAGGGGCTGGCGCCGGGGTAGACCACGCGCACCAGCAGCAGCGGGAAGTTGACCGACGGGTAGAGATCGGTCGGCAGGCGCCCGAAGGAGAGCAGCCCCACCACGATCAGCGCGAGGCTGAGCATGGCGGTGAACACCGGGCGCCGGATCGAGACGTCGGACAGTGTCATGTTACTCCGCTCCGAGGCTGAACGCGGGCTCGATGATGACCAGCGTACCCGCCGAGAGCGCGCCACGGATCAGCGAGTTCTCGCCCTCCTCCCCGACGACCTCCACCGGCACCCGGATCGCCGCCTCCGCGCCCGCGCCGGGCTGGACGGTGAACACCGAGAAGTCCGGCCTGGCCGCCACCGCCCGCGTCGGCACGGACAGCACCGGCACCGGCGCCGATCCGGTGATCACTGCCCGGACGTAGCCGTGGGCGCGGACGCCCTCCGTCGCCGGGATCCGCAATTCCACCGGGATGCGCCGGGTCGCCATGTCGAGCGAGGGCAGCACCCGGCTGACCTCCGCCTCTACCCGCCGATCCTCGCCCGGACCGCCGACCTGCACGCTGGCCTTCTGGCCCGCCGCCACCCAGCCGCTCTCCGTGCCGATGCTCGCCTTGAGCTGGTACGACGTCAGATCCTCAATGAGAAAAATCGGTGTCCCCGCTCCCACCAGCGACCCGGCGTTGTCCGGCGCGTTGGAGATCACCCCGTCGATGGGGCTGCGGAGCGTGTGCATCCCGACATGGGTGCGGGTCAGCCGCAGCGCGGCCTCCGCCTGCATCAGCCCGGCGCGGGCGGCCTCGATCTGGCCCTGCGCGTCGGTGTACTGCTGCTCTGACACCGCCCCGGCGATCTTCAGCTTCTCCAGGCGCTGCCACGTCAGCTCCGCCGCCGCGATCTGCGCGCGGGCGCCGTCGACCGCTGCCTGCGCCTGCGCCGCCTGCGCCGATGCCATCCTGCTGTCGAGGCGGGCCAGCGCGTCGCCCTTCCGCACGAGCTGACCGCGCTGCACCAGCAGCACCTCGATCCGCCCCGGCACATCAAAACCGAGCTGCACCATCGCCACCGGCTCCACCGAGCCGCTGATCTCGACCGTCGGCAACCACTCCGCCGCGACTGCCGGCGCGGTCTGGACCGCCGCCGCTGCGGTTGCCGTCGTGATCGGCGCGACCTCCTTGCAGGACAGGAGCAACCAGAGCGCAAGCATCATCAACCTCCCGACAGCCGGCAAGGCTAACCGCTCACGGCCCCGCCGTCCGCCCCTTCAGCGCGATCAGGTATTACCCGGCACGCCGCACCTCCATCAGCTCCGCCCCGAGCCGCAGCTTCCGCGTCTGGGAGCGCCGCTCGATCAGCCCGCCCGCCCCCATGATGCCCGCCGCCGCCAATTGCTGCCGGGCGCGGCAGATGTAGACGTTGAGCATGTTCTCAGTCAAGCCGAGCCGCCGCGCCAATTCATCCTGATCCTTCCAGCCCTGCTCTCCAGGCGGCACGCCTCTCGCCTGATCCACCATGCGGGCGCGGGCCAGCGTCAGCAGCAGGTAGTGGTGCGCGCGCGGCGGGATCGGCAGGCGTGTGTGGGCGGCCTGGATCGAAAGCTCCACATGCTCCTCGTCGAGGCTCACCTGAAACCTGAACGTCAGCTCGCTGAGGATCATGCTGTAGGGCGTGGACTCCCAGGTGCCTTCGACCACCTCCGGGATGTGGATGCGCCACGGATCCCCGTCCACCTCGATCACGTCCCCGTTGACGAGGGGGCGGCTGCCCTCCCGATCCTCCACGATCCAGTCGCCCTGCGGCTCCTGCTGGATGGTGAGCGTCGGCTGCTCATCGTCCGGAAGAACGAGGATGTCCGCAGTGACCTGACGGTAATTTCCGTCGCTGACCCGCTCTGCCGCCACGCCGGGCGCCTCTTCTGACAGCAGCACCCACCCCGCCTCCGGCCCGCCGAACGAGAACGACGCGCCGGGGAACACCGGCACCTCCTCGCCCGGCGCCAGCCGCTTCCCGTCCACCCACGTCCCGTTCCGGCTCCCCAGATCCCGGATGCTCCAATTGGCCCCGACCCAGCGGAACAGCGCATGCTCTGTCGAGACCATCCGCGAGTTCATCACCAGATCCGCGCTCGGATCGCGCCCGACCCTCACCAGCGGGCGCATCCAGATGACCTTCCCGTCCGAAATCTGTCTCAGCCTGCCCATCACGGCCTCCCGCTGGTGACGATGGCTCGATAGTCCTCACCGATCGGGCGCAATGTACGTTCTTTGGTCGCGGTGTCCACCGCATAGAGTCCGAAGCGCATCCCCATCCCGTGGTTCCACTCGTAGTTGTCAATGAGCGACCAGTAAAAGAACCCCCGGACATCGATCCCTTCGTTATACGCCCGCAGCAGCGCCGCGAGGTGCGGGCGCAGCCATGTCTCTCCAGCATCCTCGCCCGGATCGGCCTTCCCGCTCTCCGTTATAAAGATCGGCAGGCCGTAGGAGGCGCCCAGCACGGTCACCTCATAGAGTCCATCCGGGTAGTCCTCAAACACCACCTCCGGATAGAACGTGAACTTTTCGTAGCCGCCGACCAGCGGGACGGTCAACCCGCGAACCGTGATGCGCGTGTAGTAGTTGACACCCAGATAGTCCATCTTCCCGGCGAGCTCCGGGCGTATATCCTCAGCCACCCCGTCCAGATCGCGGTCAAATTCTCCCCGGATGACCGCGTTCAAAAAGGCCAGATTGTACACATAGTTGGCGTTCTCCACCCCGATCGCGTCGAGGTCGCTCGCCGGATCGAGCGGCTTCAGGGCGACGAGGTTGTCGACCACGCCGACGCTCGAATTCTCCCCGTCGCCGTCCGCATCTACGACGTCATGCGCCTTGATCGCGTCGTACATCGCGGCATGCCCCTCAGCCTGGTTGTACAGCACCTCGATGGCGTAGGCCGGGTTCGACACCCCCGGCGGGTTGGTCCGATCCGCCGAGGGCAGCAGGTAGCCGGACAGCACCACCGCCAGCGGCTCGTTCAGCGTCGCCCACATATCGACCCGATCCCCGAACTCCTGCGCACAGAACGCCGAGTAGAGCGCGATCTGCGGGATCAGCCGCTCCGGCTCCAGCCACCCCCGATCCTCACAGCCGTCGATGTCCGCGTGGCAGGCCTTCCCGTCATGGAGCCAGAGCGGCAGGGTGTAGTGGTTGAGCGTCACCACCGGCTTCAGGCCCGCCGCCGCGATCTGATCAAAATAGGCGTGATAATAGGTGAGGGCCAGCGGGTTCGCCCGACCGGCCAGATCCTCCACCGTCTCCGCCCCCTCCGCGATCTCGTCGGGGAACAGCCGCGACCACTCGATGCTGACGCGCACCCCGCCGAGGCCCAGATCGGTCGCGCGGGCGAAGTCCTCCTCGTACAGCTCATAGTGGCCCGGGGCGTCCGAGAGGGGCTCTCCGGAGAGGTGGGTGGACGGATCGGCGATCAGATCGGGGTCGGTCACCCACTGATACCAATCGCTGTAGCGATCCTCACAATCGTTCGCCGCGATGGTGGGACAGCCTGCCTCCACCTGAAAACCCGCCATGGAAGCGCCCCATAGGAAGCCATCGCCGAAGGACGGCTGCGCTCCATGGCTGTCCTTGTCCATACTGTCGCATGCCAGAAGCAGGATCGTGGTTAGCATGATGCCCTCATCATTCTACAGGCTCCACAGGGAGGCCCAGGTTGCCGAATTCTGCTAGAAGGTGGTCGTCGTTGCGCCAGAGCTTCCTCACCGGGCTGCTCTCACTGCTGCCGCTGTATATCACCGGGCGGATCCTGTTGTTCCTGTTCGAGATGGTCGACGGGCCGCTCGGCGCCCGGATCAACGCGCTCATCCAGAACGTGACAGGGACCGCGATCCATGTGCCGGGGTTGGGGCTCATCGGGACGCTGCTGATCGTGCTGGGGGTGGGGTGGCTGGCGCGGATCGTGCTGTTCCGGCGTGTGCTGGAGATGGTGGAGGAATTGATCGCGCAGGTGCCGCTGGTCAGCTCCCTCTACAGCGCCAGCCGCCAGATCATGCTGCCGTTCACCGATCAGTCGAAGCTGCCCTTCTCCCAGGTCATCCTCGCTGAATACCCGATGCAGGGGCGCTACACCGTCGGCCTCGTCGCCAAAGAGCGCGCCAGCGACGACCCGGAGGATCCGCGCATGGTCGTGTTCTTCCCTACCAACCACCTGCACCTCGGCTACCCGGTGGTGCTGCTGCGTGAAGACGTGCAGCGCCTCGACATGACCATCGAGGAGGCGATCAAGTTCTTTGTGAGCTGCGGTGTCGTCGGCAACGACAACCTCCTCCGCTGGCAGGGCCGCGCCATCCCGGCCTTCCATCACATCAAGACAGAAAGCATTGCTTAGTTTGTACCCTGTCCCGCCTCACCCGCAGGGAACCCTGTAGAGGGTCGGCGTCACGCCCTCTGATATCTGCAGAAAACCGCCCTCCGCAGTGTCCCAGGCGATGGCCTCGCCCTGGAGCTCGAACGCCCCGTCCAACTCCACCGGCAACGGGAGCGCGCTCAGGTCGTCCGCAGGATAAAACTCCCATATATGAAAATAGGTCCGCAGGATCAGCCTGCTCCCGTCCGGCCACAGATCCGCCGCCGTCGCCCGCGCCGTCAGATCCTCGCCAGCCGCCCCGGTCGGCACCTCCCCCGCCGCCTCCCACACCCCCGCCGACCAGTCCGGCAGCCGGAACACCCCTGCGGTCGCGTCCTCGCGCTTCGTCACCACCACCGGGAGCCCCTCCGGCGTCAGCGCCAGCGACTCGGCGTCCTCCGCCGCCTCCGGGTAGACCACCGGGTAGACCTCGGGCGCGATCACCTGCTCCCCGCCTGTACCGTCGAGCAGCGGCTCCTCAAAGCGCAGCAGCAAAAAATCCGCCCGCGCCGTCCCGAGCGTACCGATGTCCCCGACCACCACGCAGCTCCGCTCCGGCTCCAGCGGATCGCACACCCCCACCGCGATGTCCTCCCAGTCCGTGTTCTCCACGCCCTCCAGCCGGATCACCCCCGCCACCGTCCCGTCCCGGTTCAGCCCGTGGATGAGCGACTCCGCGCCGGAGTCCTCATGCACCCACACCACGCCCGGGTTCCGGCGGCTCACCGCGATCCCGGAGATCTCGTTCAGCGACGGCTCCGTCACCTGCCCGAGCGCGATCTCCGGCCCGTAGGCGGCGCAGGGCTGCCCGTCCCACTCAGCCGTCCCGCTGTCCCGGCTGTCCGCGCCGCTCTCCCGGCTGTCCGCGCCGCTCTCCCGGCTGTCCGCGCCGCTCTCCCGGCTGTCTGTGCCGCTCTCCCGGCTACCGGTCGTCGCGCTGTCTGCGGGGGCAGACGGCTTCTCTGCGCCGCTGCACCCGGACAGGAGGCTAAAAAAAGACCCGCAGATCCACCCCATGCCACGCTCCACGGCTGCCCGCCTCCTCCCCGACCGCGATCCTGACCCCGTAGTCGAGGCTGGCGCGCTCTGAGAGCAGGCTGATGCCGAGCGTCATATCCTGCGCCCCGGCCTGCCGCTGCCAGCCACCGCGCAGGGCGACGAGCTCGACGATGCCGACGCTGGCCCCGACGCCGATCCGGGCCCGCTCCCACTCCAGCGCCTCCTCCAGCGGCACCATCCCGTCCACCTCCAGCCCGAGGTACGGCCCCGGCGCGAGCCGCGCGCCGATCTCCAGGTTCCGCTGGAGATCAGGGTAGCCGGATCGCAGCAGGTTCTGCGCGGTGAAGGCGAGGGTGAGGACGTCGAGCGGGCGGGCGGCGGCGAAGGCGCTCAGGTTCCAGCCCTTCTCCTTGCCGGTCTGCTCGCTGTTCCGCCAGTCGTAGCGGCCGCCGAGGCCGATCGAGGCGCGCCGATCCATGAACGGGTAGGCCAGCCCGAGCGAGAGTCCCTGGTGCTCAGTGAGGTTGCTGAGCGTCTCGTCGGGCAATTGCCAGCCCGGCAGATCCGTCCCGGTGAGCGGGAGCTGATCCATCGTGCGGTACCAGGAGGCGGACAGCGTGATCATGGAGGTGCGGCTGTCGACGGCGACCGCCTGCAGGTGGAAGCGCTTGTCAGGGCCGAGGCCCAGCCCGGTCGTGATGTCGTAGCGGGGCAGGAGCGCGATGGCCGCGACGCTCTGGGAGGCGACCGCCGTGTCCATCGAATCCGCCAGCCCCGTCCCGCCGGCCCCGAGGCTGCGGGCGCCCCGATCCTCGGCCTGCGCCGGAGCGAGGAGCAGTAGGCACGACAGCCCATATATCGGGAAGGATAAAAGCAGACAGATGAAGCTCTTGCCACGATCCATGGTGCTGCTTACTATGGCTGGCCCTGCATGCGCAAGGAACAGACGGTGAGGAATCGTCTGTGCTTGTCCGCAGACAGACACAGCCCTGCTGCTGGAGGAAGAGATGGAACCGGATCGACTTGAATTCTTCAAGAATCTCCTGCAGGAGCGGCTGCGCGCGCTGCTCTCTGAAGCGGGCGCCACCGTCACGACGCTGACCGGCGACAAGGAGCAGCTCGCCGATCCCCTCGACATCGCGAGCATGGAGTCCAACCGCGACTTCCAGCTCCGCATCCGCGACCGCGAGCGCGTGCTCATCCGCAAGATCGGGGAGGCGCTGAAGCGCGTGGAGTCGGGCGAGTACGGCATCTGCGTGTCCTGCCAGGAGGACATCGCAGAGAAGCGCCTGATGGCGCGCCCGGTCGCCACCCACTGCATCGACTGCAAGACCGAGCTGGAGCAGCTCGAACGCTCTTCGCGCGACATCTGATGATCCGGAAGGCGGTTCTGCCGGTCGCCGGAATGGGGACGCGGTTCCTCCCGGTCACCAAGGCCGTCCCAAAGGAGATGCTCCCCATCGTCGACCGCCCCTGCCTCGCCTATGTCGTGGCGGAGGCGGTCGAGGCGGGCATCGAGGAGTTTGTCTTCATCACCGCGCGGGGGAAGGGCGCCATCGAGGACTACTTCGACCGCTCCCCCGCCCTGGAGGCCAGCCTCGACGCCAGCGGCAAGGGCAGGCTGGCTGAGGAATTGCGCGCCATCGCCCGATCCGCCCGCGTCGTCAGCGTCCGCCAGCAGGAGCCGCGCGGGCTCGGTCACGCGATCCTGTGCGCCCGCCCTGCCGTCGGTGACGAGGATTTTGCGGTGATCCTGCCGGATGACATCGTCGATCACGCCTGCGCAGGCGCCCCGCCCGCCATCGCCCAGCTCATGGCCGTGCATGCGGCCTCCGGCGGCGCCGCGCATGACGGGGCGGTCGTCGCGCTCAAGGAGGTGCCGCGCGCGTGGACCAACCGCTACGGCATCTGCGCCGGGCCGTGGCTGACCCCCGGCCGGATGCGGATCGATCAGATGATCGAGAAGCCCGCCCCTGAGGTCGCCCCCTCCACCTCCTCCATCGTCGGTCGCTACATCCTTCCCGCCAGCATCTTCGACATCCTCGCCCGCACCCCGCCCGGTCGCGGCGGCGAGCTCCAGCTCACCGACGCCATCGCCGTCCTCTGCGGCGGCCCTGATCAGCTCAGCCGCGTCCAGGGGGTCACCCTGTCCGGGCGGCACTTCGACACCGGCAACCCGCTGGGGCTGCTGGAGGCGTCGCTGCACTGGACCCTCCAGCGCCCCGAGTACGCGGAGGGCGCGCGGGCGATGCTCGAACGTTACCGTTAAGCACAAGGAGTCGCGCATGGCATGGTTGCTCGCCGCCCTCATCCCGCTCGCGCAGGCCGCGCCGGAGATGATCCCGCTGGAGGTTTTCGAGTCGGTAAAGCGCGCCGAGGTCGGCGCCGATCTGGAATTGCCCCTGCGGGGCGGCGGCACCTTCCGCCTCTCAGATCACCGGGGCAAGCCGCTGATCCTCTCCTTCTGGGCGAGCTGGTGTACGCCCTGCCGCAAAGAGCTGCCCGCGCTCTCGCAGTTCGCCAAGGAGCATCCCGGCCTCGCGGTGTTCGCGGTGAACGTGGATCGCGCGCAGGCGGACGCGGAGAAGTTCCTGTCGCAGGTGCAGATCGATCTGCCGGTGGCCTTCGACACGGCGGGGCAGGCGCTCGGGCGCTACGGGGTGACCTCGATGCCGACGATGTTCCTGTTTGACCGCGCGGGCGGGCTGGCGCTGCGGAAGACGGGGTTCAGCGAGGAGAAGGGGCTGGTCGAGCTCCAGACGGCGCTGACGGGGCTGAAGTGATGTCGGCAGAACCGAGAAAGAACATCCTCTGGCTGCTGATCCCGGCGCTGCTGCTCGGGCTGTTCGCGGGCGGCCTGATGACCTGGCACCACGACGTCCAGCTCTACGGGGGCGCGCAGGTCGAATTGATCGGCTGCGAGGAGTCCGCCGAGGTCAACTGCGACATCGTGAACACCAGCGAGTACAGCGAGCTCCTCGGCGTGCCGCTGGCGACCTGGGCGATCCCGTTCTACGGGCTGGCGCTGTTTTTGACGGTCATCGGGGCGCGGGGGGACGAAAAGCAGGCGCAGGAGCGGGCGCAGGCGCGCGGGATGCTGGCGGGGATGGGGGTGGCGGCGGCGCTGCTGTCGGGGTTCCTGTTCTACATCTCCAAAACACAGCTCGGCTATGTGTGCGCCTGGTGCATAAGGATGTATGCGGTCAACGCCGCGATCCTGGTGCTGCCGCTGGTGGCGGGGCGGCTGGCCGCGCCGGTCGGGCTGGCCGGGCGGGCGGGCGGGATCTGGCTCGCGCTGATGGTGCTGGCGGGGGGCGGGGAACGGCTGTGGCGCATGCAGATGGGCGGAGGCGACGGGAAATTGCTGGCGTCCGGCGGGAAGCAGGGCGATCACAGCCATGATCCGGAGGGCAAGGCACCGACAATAAAGATCATGATCACCACTGAGGACAAGAACGAGCGGGAGCTCGTGCTGGAGCCGGATGACGCCTGGACGGGCAACCCGAAGGCGAAGGTGACGGTGGTGATGTTCGGCGATCTGCAGTGCGGCTACTGCAAGCGGTCGAGCGCGGAATTGAAGCGGCTGGAGGAGGCGTACGGGGATCGGGTGCTGTTCGTGTTCAAGCACTTCCCGATGGACCCGTCCTGCAACCCCGGCGTGAAGAACAACAAGCACCGCTACGCCTGCAATGCGGCGGTCGCCTCGGTCTGCGCCCAGGATCAGGGGCGGTTCTGGGCGTTCCACGACCTCGCCTACAAGAACCAGCACCAGCTCGGCAGCGACTACCTCCGCACCTACGCCCTCCAGAGCGGCGTCGACGGCGCGGCCTGGGACGCCTGCGTGGCGGGCCGGGAGGCCAAGGCGCGGGTACGGGCAGACGCGGAGGCCGGCACGGCGCTCGACATCCACGGCACACCGCGCATCTTCATAAACGGTCAGCTCTACCGATCCGGCACCTCCGCCGAGGTCATGGCGCGCGCCATCGAGCAGGCGCTCGGCGCGACCGCTGAGGACGCGGCGAAGGCGGCGTCTTCGATGAAGGAGAACCAGGCCGTCTCTGCCATCGCCGCCGACATCCCGACAATGCAGACTGTCACCGTGCAGACAATCACCGCAGGCGCGCAGACCTTCCGCAT
>JBEIQZ010000670.1:0-2881 GCA_040376255.1 Alphaproteobacteria bacterium | reverse complement strand
GGGCGGTGTCCTTCCGCTCCACCATCTCACGCGACCGCAATTCCTTCATGGCTGCGGCCAGCACGGAAGGCCGCACACCGACCTCCCCGGCCAGCCGCCGCAAAGACAGCTCCTCCCCGGACGGCCCGTATGCCTGGAGCAGCAGCCACAGGTGCGCGGCCACAGCATCCGTCCGCCACAGCGCGTCCCAGGCGGGGCTGTTGAGGACGCCGACCGGCACGCGCACGATCCGGCTCCGTCGCCGCCCCTTGCCCTTCTCGCCCCACAGATCGCCATGCTGGAGCAGGCTGCCCTGCACCGGGGGCGCGTCCGTGCCGGAGCTGGGCCGCGCGAGCCATGCCGTTGCCTCCGCGTGGAGCGCCTGCAGCTCAGGCGGCAGGGTGAGCAGGTAGCGGTTGTGCTGGCGCGGCTCGCCCTGGAGGGTGGTGTACCGCTGGCGCTCGACGACGATCCACCCGCTCAGTTCGAGCAGCTTGATGGCGAGCGAGACGCTCGATGTCGATGTCGAGGCGAGCGCCGCCAGCCGGGTGAGGCTGGGGAAGCAACGGGAGCCGATGCCGTTGCCGTGCGCCCACAGGCAGAGGAGAACCTGCACCGCCAGCGGCGACCGGCGGCGGAGCGCGATGAATACGTCCGAGCGCAGGATCCAGAGGGTGATCCGCATCTCGCGGGTCATGCTGTCGAAGCCCGCCGGTTGCATGTCGGGGTCAAGGGGGGTCGTTGTCATCGGGCCTCGGTGGGGTTCTTGACAGGCTGGACGGTGGGGTTCTGAGCAGGCTGAGGCTTTCGCGCCACCAGCCCATTCGGGAGGATGAGGCGGGCGCGTAGCCGTCCGCCGGGGTTCGGGCAGATGCGGAGCGCATGCGCTTCCTCATCCCACCAGACCAGCATCGGCGCGATGCCGGAGCGGGCCTGCATCTCGCAGACGTAGGCCGGAGCGCCCCGACCCTTGACGACCGTGACCCAGCGCAGCCCGCCTGACCCGTCCGGTACGGCGAGCTGGGCGCGGTAGCCCTCCAGCCCCTCGCGGCGCAGGTGGCGGAGCGGGCGTGTGTCCTCCGGCTCCAGATCGGGGAGGTGCGGCGCGGTCAAGCCTGCCCCCAGGCGAACCCCGCAAGGAACGCCAGGGCGACGAGCCAGCCGGTGAGGACGACGAGCTGCGCCGCCGCGTACCGGGTGACGACGGCGAGCGCCTGCGGGACGGAGCTTGGCATCGCCGTCCACCATCGACGCCCGCGCACCTGGGCATAGACCAGCCGGAACCCGGCGCGCAGATCGCGGGGCCGGAGCTTGGTCAGGAGGCTGACGACCCGGAGCAGCGCCAGCCCCAGGAGGAGCGGTGTCAGGGTCGGGGAGAGGGAGAGGAGGTGCATGGGATCAGCCTCGACAGTGCTGGAACGTGGGCGGGCGACCGCGATAGCCGAGCTTGCGGCTGGCGTAGCTGGTCGCCAGATAGTTGAAGAGGCATTCCTTGAACAGCAGCTCGACGGTCTTCTTGGCGGACATCGGCGGGGGCGTCTCGGTGGTGGTGGACATGGGGGTTCCTCGGTCGGGGTTCATGGGCGCAGCGAGAGCTGTCCCGGTGGGGGTAGAGGCGGATCGAGCAGCGAGAGCTGGCCCGGCGCGACCGGCACCGGCACCGGGGCAGGCGCGGGCTTCTGCGGCAACGACAGCCCGCACCGGTCACAGACCCAGCCCCACACCGCATGGGGGGCGGGCCGCCCGTCACAGCGCATGACCAGATCGCGCTTGTCGAGCGTGGCCTGGCCGCATCCGGCGGGTGGGTTCTTCATCGTGGCGTCCCCGGAGACGGGCGGCCTGCTGCATCGCCCCGCACGACGCTCAGCGCCGGGCGCTCTCCCCGGTGCGCGGTGCGCCGCCGCACCTGCACCTCGACCCCGATCACAGCCATCGGGCAGGGCAGCGGCCACACCTGCGGCTCCCCGCCGCTCATGCCGCTCACGCAGAGATGCTGCGGGTCGGGCTGGGTGACGGAGATGCGCCCGTGGGGCGGGCGCCAGTGGTGGGGCGCGGCGACGGTCGGACGGTCATGCCACAGCGCCAGCACCCGCTCCCCGTCCGCGCCGGAGAGGTGGATCGACACCCGCTCGACCCAGTAGGGGTACTCCGCCGTCCAGGCCCATGCCGCGCCGGTCGGCGGGCGCAGCCAGCACCGCTCAGGTCGGCACCAGAGCCAGTCCGTCAGCCACCACCAGCCGCTCAGGTCGCGGGCGCGGAGGCAGGCCCAGGCATAGCGCAGGACAGGGTTCTGCTCGGTCATCTGCGCCCAGCTCTCCTTCGCCAGCCACCACAGGCCGGTCAGCAGGTAGGCGGCGATGAAGACCGGCGGCAGCCACCATGCGTCCGGGGTAGGAACTGGCGGACGATCCGCCTCGTTCTGCGGCGATGGAATCTGCTGAGTCATGCCGCCTCCCGAACGATCTCATCGAGCAGGGCGCGGGCGTCGAGGACGCGCCGATGGCGCTCGGCGTCGATGTGGACGACCCGCTGGGGGATGGCGTCGGGCGGGGCGGCAGCAGGGACGAGCCGACAGCCGAGCGCAGCAGCGAGGCCGCCCAGGAGCAGCTCGGCCCACAGGAGGCGGCGCTCCGGCCAGCGGCGGGTCAGCTCTGCGCCAAGACGGGCGAGCTGATCGACCGGGAGCTGGCGGGTGCCTCGGCGCCAGTGCGTGACGAGGGTGCGGTCGGTGTGGATCAGATCCGCGAGATCCTTATGAATGAACCCGGCGTCCTCCAGGCGGGCAAGGATCTGCGTCGCCGGAGTCACGGGCGGCGGGGCAGGATCAGGCATGTCTGTTCTTCTCCAGAGCAGGCAGGATGGGGGCGTAGCGGGGATCGAGGCGGAGATGGGCGAGGAGGTG
>JBEIQZ010000009.1:0-34890 GCA_040376255.1 Alphaproteobacteria bacterium | reverse complement strand
CGCCTGTAACCAGAAGGGCGATCGGGTGGGCTGCAAGCTCGATCTGGACGGCAACATCACCACCCCTCCTGGCTTCAAGGAGGGCTATAAGGCGATGGCTGAGTCCGGGCTGCTCGGCTCGGCGCTCAACCCGGAGTGGGGCGGCCTCGGGATGCCCCACGCGATCGACGCGGCGATGGTCGAGGTGCTGTCCGGCGCGAACACCGCGTTCAACATCTACACCGGCCTGACCCGCGCCGCCGCGAACCTGCTGGTGACCGACTTCTGCCCGGAGTGGCTGAAGGGGCTCGTGCTGCCGAGGATGGTGTCGGGCGAGTGGGCGGGGACGATGTGTCTGACCGAGGCGGGCGCAGGCTCAGCGGTCGGTGACAACCGCTGCCGCGCGCTCCGCACGGATGAGGAGGGCGTCTATCACCTCACCGGCGAGAAGATCTTCATCTCCGGCGGTGACAACGACTTCAGCCAGAACATCCTCCACCTCGTCCTCGCCCGCACCCCGGACGCCCCCAACGGGACGCGCGGCATCAGCATCTTCCTCGTGCCGAAGTTCCTCTTTGACAAGGAGGGCAACCTGCTCGGCCGCAACGACGCGAAGGTCGTCGGCATCGAGCACAAGATGGGGATCAACGGCTCCGCCACCAGCACCCTGGCGCTCGGCACCAACGGCACCTGCGTCGGCTGGCTGCTCGGCAAGGAGCGCGAGGGCATGAAGATCATGTTCCACATGATGAACGAGGCCCGCATCGGCGTCGGCATCCAGGCGCTCGGCCTCGCCTCCGCTGCCTACCAGAACGCGCTCTCCTACGCCAAGGATCGCGTCCAGGGTACGTCGATTGAGAACTTCTCAAACGACGACGCCCCACGCGTTACGATCAACAAGCACCCCGACGTGCGCCGCATGCTGATGTTCCAGAAGGCGCACGTCGAGACGATGCGCTCCCTCTGCTACTCCACCGCCAACCGCTTCGACCGCGCCACCTTCGGCGCCGAAGACGAGCGCGATTACCTGCTCGGGCTGGTGGAGCTGATGACCCCCATCGTCAAGTCCCATTGCTCTGACGTCGGCTTTGAGGTCTGCTGCCAGGCGCTCCAGGTGTTCGGCGGCTACGGCTACACCCAGGAGTACCCGGTCGAGCAGCACGTCCGCGACGCCAAGATCAGCTCGATCTATGAAGGGACCAACGGCATCCAGGCGATGGATCTGCTCGGCCGCAAGATGCGGAAGGGCGGCGGCGCGCTGTTCATGAACTGGCTGAATGAGGCGAACACCGAGATCGAGGCCGTCCGCGAGCTGAAGGTGTTCAACGACGAGATCAGCGCGCTGGAGAAGGCCCGCGATCAGCTCGGCGGCACCGCGATGCACCTCGGCGGCCTCGGGATGGCCGGGAACATCAAGGGCGCCATGCTCCAGTCCAGCCCCTTCCTCACGCTGTTCGGAACAGTCGTCCTCGGCCTCCACGCCGCCTGGCAGGCCCGCATCGCCTGGGCCGCCATCCAGAACGGCGCCAGCGGGGAAGATCTCGCGTTCTACAAGGGCAAGGTCGCCATCTTCAAGTACTACAGCAAGAACATGCTGCCCCGCGCCACCTCGCTCGCCAAGGGCATCCAGGCGGGGGATGAGTCCTGCCTGGAAGACGGCCTGTTCGACTGAATGGCAGGTTACACTCGCGGATGGCCGATCGGGTGTTGGTGGTAGAGGATGAGCCGTTGGTCCTTGACATGATCCGGATGAATCTGGAACATGCAGGGTACCAGACGACAGGCGTCGGGACGGCTGAGGAGGCGATGGCGCTGATCCAGGGGCAGAGCGTGGATCTGCTCATCCTCGACTGGATGCTGCCCGGCATGGAGGGGGTGGAAGTGGCGAGGCGGCTCCGGAACCGGGGCTGGCGGCTTCCGATCCTGATGCTGACGGCGCGCTCGGACACCGGATCGAAGGTCGAGGGGCTGGAGGCCGGGGCGGACGACTACCTCAACAAGCCGTTCGCCATGCCGGAGCTGATAGCCCGCGTCCGCGCGCTGCTGCGGAGGCACACGGCGGGGCGCTCCAGCCCGGACGCTCAGGAATTGCGGCTCGGCCCGTGGTATGTGAACTTCGACAGCCGGGAGGCGCTGACGAACGAGGGGCGGCTCACGCTGACGGAGAAGGAGTCGGCGCTGCTGAAGTGGTTCGCCGCGCACGAGGGGGAGCTGCTGGATCGGACGGAGATCCTGGAGAACGTGTGGGGAATGGACGCATTCCCGACGGCGCGCACGGTCGACAACTATGTGCTGCGCCTGCGGAAGCTGTTCGAGCCCGATCCGGATCAGCCGCGCTACCTGTTGACGGTGCGGGGGAGGGGTTACCGGTTCGTGCGGGCCTGATCAGAACAGGAGGTTGAAGGCCAGGGTCGGCGCTACGCGCGTCTCAGTCCCCCAGCGCCCGGCGCCGCCGCTCTCGCTCCCGTCCTCATAGCCCATGATCCACATCCGCACCTCCGGCACCAGGCTCATCCGGGGGTTGAAGCGCAGCTCTGCGCCGAACCCGGCGGAGAGGAACGGGGCGACGCCGTAGCTCATGTAGTCCATCTGGCCGCTGAAGGAGGGGATGAGGATGCGGGTGGTGCTGAAGTCGGCGCCCAGCCCCAGCCGCAGGAAGGGCCAGCCCCGGACGCCGCTGTCGGGGAGGCCGCGCAGCGCGAAGCCGATGCGGAAGCCCACCTCCGGGTCGTTGAGCGCGGCGGCGCCGATCAGGACGCGCGGCGTGACGCTGTGATCGGGGAAGTAGACGCTGGAGTCCTGGAGCACATGGGCGGAGTGTCCGAACCCGAAGCTGAACCAGGAGAGGCGGCTGAGCCGGTACTCGAAGGCGATCTGCTGGCTGAAGCCCGGCGCGTAGGCGGGGCCGTTCCCGCCGATGAGGAAGCTGCCGCCGAGGCCCAGCGAGGCGCCCCAGCGATAGACGGGATCGGCGCCGGCCGGATCTTCGTCCAGATCCAGCGGCGCAGGCTCCGGGGGGCGGGACGACGCCTGCCGGGCGGGCGGCTTTTTCCGCTTCTCCTTCCGGGGCTCCTCCTCATCCAGATCGAAGTCCAGATCCAGATCGTCCAGATCTTCTTCGTCTTCCTCTCCGCCTTCTTCTCCGCCTTCTTCTCC
Source organism: Alphaproteobacteria bacterium (assembly GCA_040376255.1). Taxonomy (GTDB): domain Bacteria; phylum Myxococcota_A; class UBA796; order UBA796; family SXON01; genus JBEIQZ01. The sequence goes on along the minus strand of JBEIQZ010000009.1, from coordinate 31,755 downwards.
GCCCTCCTCCTCTTCCTCCTCATCTTCGTCCCAGCCGGTCTCCTCCCTGCGCGCGAGCGCGGGCGCCAGACTCCACAGCAGCAGCAGCGACAGCATCAGAGACAGGATAACCGATGGCGTGATATCCGCCGCCCGTCAACCTATGAGAGGACGCACACAATGGCCGATCCCATCCTCCACCCCCGCTATATGCAGCTTGAGAGCCCCGCGATGGGGCGGAAGGTTCACCTCTGGTGCTACGGTCACTACGGCCCGCCGGTCATCGCCTTCCCCTCGGCGGCTGGCTTCGCGCACGAGTGGGACAAGCAGGGGATGCTGGACGCGCTGCGCCCCTGGATCGCGCGCGGGGGCATGAAGCTCTACTGCCCGGAGAGCAACGTGTCGGAGGCGTGGACCAACAAAGAGAGCCCGATCCAGGCGCGCATGGATCGCCACCACGCCTACGAGCGGTTCGTGCTGGAGACGCTGGTGCCGTTCATCGAGAAGGACTGCCGCTGGCCGGGCGCCCCGCTGACAGCGATGGGCTGCTCGCTCGGCGGCACCTACGCGGCGCTGTTCTCGCTGAAGTTTCCCACCGTGTTCCGGCGGGCGCTCTGCATGAGCGGGCGCTACCTCACGACCGAATTGACCGACGGAGAGAGCTGCGACGATCTCTACTTCAACAACCCGCTCGCCTTCGTCCCCGGCCTGAACGGCGCGGCGCTCGACCGCATCCGCGACAACACCCACCTCACGCTGGTCTGCGGGCAGGGCGCCTACGAGGAGGGCTGCATCGAGGAGACCATCGCGCTCGGCCGCCTGCTCCCGCGCAAGGGCATCCCCTCGATCACCGACATCTGGGGGAAAGAGAGCCGCCACGACTGGGACTTCTGGCAGAAGCAGCTCCGCCAGCACGCAGCGCGGATGTTCTGAGTTACGGATACATCGACGCCACCTGATCCCCGTAGCCGTTCCAGGGCAGGGTCGGGATGCGCTCGCCGGTCGGGATTACGCGCTCGACGGCCTGCGACCAGCGCGGGTGCGGCACATCCGGGCGGACGTTCCCGTAGAAGTCGTACTCGTCGGGGACGAGCTTGTTCCAGAACGTCGGAGGCTGCTCCTCCGTCAGCTCGATGCGGACGATGCTCTTGATGTTCTTGAAGCCGTACTTCCAGGGAACCACCAGCCGGATCGGCGCGCCGTGCTGGTTGGGGAGCGCATGGCCGTAGATCCCCACCGCCAGCATCGCCAGCGGGTTCATCGCCTCCTGCATGGTCAGCGCCTCATGGTAGGGCCAGGGATACCAGCCTGAGGCGGCGATCCCCGGAAACTGCTTCCGGTCGCCCAGGGTGACCATCCGGACGTACTTCGCGCTCCCGGTCGGCTCCACCGCCGCGAGCAGCGCCTTGAGCGGGAGCCCCGTCCACGGCACCACCATCGACCACGCCTCCACACAGCGGAAGCGGTAGATCCGCTCCTCCAGCGGCATTGTTGTCAGGATCTCCTCCAGATCGAAGGTGCGGGGCTTCAGGCACGCCCCGCCCACCTCCACCGTCCATGGGCGCACCTTCAGGCTCCCGGCCATGCGCCACACCTGATCCTTCTCGGTGGTGAACTCATAGAAGTTGTTGTAGGAGGCGGCGTTGATCTCATGGGTGAGCGTCCGGCCAGCGGGCACCTCGCTCCACGCCGGGTCGCGGGTCACCGGCGGGAGCGTCCATTCGAACCGCTCCGGCACCGGCCCGACCGGCTGCAGCTCGGCCAGCCCACCGACCGTCTTCTCGCAACCCGCCACGATCGGGAGCAGGGCGAGGGCCTTCATCAGCTCCCGCCGGTTCTGCCAGGCGGCCTCAGGGGTGGTGTCGCGGTCGCGGAGCTGCCAGGGGGGCGGGGTGCGGATCAGCATGGGGACTCCCTCCTCTCACTGTACGACAGATGCCCGTCCGGCGGACGGGTTGCGTCACCGGATGTCGCAGAATACATCCTTCTCCCTATGTGGATGTTTCTGCTCGCCTGCGCCCCGATCCTGCGGTTCCCCGGCCCGATCAGCGGCCTGGGGAGCGAGCCGCTGCCTGCGGTGGCGCGCATCCCCGATCAGCGCCCGGCGCGCGCGCCCTGGGTGCCGGTCGAGCCGGAGGGGATGGACGTGGCTGAGGCCGCCGCACACTTCGTCGGCACCGACACGCTGGCCCGGGAGGGCGTCCGCTACCGCTGGGACTGCTCCGGCTTCGTCGAGGCGAGCTATGCGGCGGCCGGGATGTCCATCAAGGGCTCCTGCGTGAACATGCTGGATCGCGCTGAGGCGCTCGGCGTCGCCCACCGCCGGAAGCGTCCGGCGCGCGGCGATGTCGCCTTCTTCGACAACACCTATGATCGCAACGACAACCGCCAGCTCGACGACATGCTATCCCATGTCGGGGTGGTCGAGGGCGTCGATGAGGACGGCACGATCACCGTCGTCCACCTCGGCAGCAGCGGCGTGGTCCGCATCTACATGAACCTCTACCGCCCTGACGACGCGAAGGACGAGAGCGGGAAGACGCTCAACTCCCAATTGCGCCGCAAGTCTTCTGGCGATCCGCCGGGGACGCGCTACCTGACCGGCCAGCTCTGGGCGGGCTTCGCCTCGTTCTGGCGGGAGCCGGAGGCGCTGGCGCTCAAGCCGTAGCGATCCGGCGCTCCGCGCGGTTCACCGCCCGACGACATATCCCCCGGCGACAGCGTCCCCGATGATCAGCGCCTCCGCCCGGCTCTCGCGCCACACGCCGATGGCGTCAGCGGGGCTGTTGGCGATCGGCTCGCCGGGTCGGGCGAGGGGCGCTGCGGCGAGGAACGGGACGCCGGTGCGCGCGCGGAGGTGGCAGAGCAGCGCGTGGAAGCTGGGATCGTCTTCGGCGCGGACGACCTGCGGCAGCACGCGCCCGTCGTGGCGCAGGAAGCCGGGGTGTGCGGCGGCGAAGGCGGCGTCGGGCCGGAACGCGACGGTGGCGAAGCGCGCGGCGTCGGGGGGCGCGGGCGAGGTCGGGCAGCAGCGCGGGGGCGGCGTCGGCGAGGACGGCGAGGACGGGGAGGGTCGGACAGGCGGCGGTGCCGGGGACGGCGGCGCGGAGCCGCGCCGGATCGGCGGCGAGGAAGTCGCGGTTGCCGAGTCCCTGGGCCGCAAATTCGAGGCGACCGGCGCAGCGCGCGACCACCTGCCCGTCAGCGATCAGCCCGGCGGCGCGGGCCTCCGGGTCGGGGTGCGCGTCGCGGGGGAGGGAGGCGTTCGCGAGGGCGCGGTAGGCGGCCTTGTCGTCGAATTCCGGGCCGAGGCAGGGATCCCGGAGGCGGAGCGGCCCGGTTCCGGCAGCCCCGAGCGCGGCGCCGATGGCCAGCCCCGCGTCGCCCGGGCAGGGCGGCACCCACAGCGAGCGCACCTCCGGCAGATCGAGCAGGCGCCCGGTCAGCCCGGGCAGGCGGGCCAGCGCGCCGTTGACGGCGATATCGCCGGCGCCGAGGCGGCGGCAGTGATCCTGCACGCAGGCGGCGAGCGCGTCGCCGGTGATCTCCAGCGCGGCGGCGGCCAGCGCGGCGCCCTGATCCTTCCAGCGCAGCAGCGGATCGGGGCCGCGCCGGATCGGCTGGCGCGAGAACCCCGGCCCCTCGTAGCGGAGCAGCGGGCGCAGCGCGGCGCGCACCGGCTCCAGCGCCGCCGGATCGGCGCCTGCAGCATTCAGCGCCGCTTCCTCCAGCGACGCCTCGTCAACGCCGAGGATCGCCGCGATCCGCCCGAGCAGGCAGCAGAGGCCGGTCATGCTGCTCTGGAGGTGGAGCCGGTCGATCTGCAGGTGGCGGCTCCGGCTGAGGGTGAACGCCGCGCCGTCGCCGGGGGTGTCGAAGGTGAACAGCAGCAGCCCGTCGCGCGGCTGGGTGCGGTAGGCGGCGGTGGCGTGGGCGCGGTCGTGCTCCATCGTGTCGATGAAGGCATGCTCAAAGCCGAGCCCGCGCAGCCGCTCCTGGAGGATGCCGGTGACGCTGCTCTGATCGAGCATGTACAGGCCGGATCTCCGGAGGAACGCCTGCATCCCGCGCGCGATCTCGCCCGACCCGCGCCCGCGCCGCAGCCCGGGTCGGGCGCGGAACAGCGCGGCAGGGGTGAAGCTGCCGGCGAACACGACGCGATCCACGTCGCGCGGGCGGACCCCGGCGCTGTCCAGCACGGCGTCCACCGCGCCGGAGGGGAACCCGGAGGCGGGGGCGCGCCGGATGGTGGCCTCCGTCGCCGCCGCCACGAGGTTGCCGTTGATCAGGAGCGCCGCAGCAGGCTCCGCTCCGTCCGAGATGCCGAGGATGATCATGGCCGGTGGTTAACCTGCGGGCAGGATCAGGGGATCACGCAGACCCCCTTCGCCTGCGGCCAGCCCACCAGCGCGTCGACCGAGGCCGCGCCGCCGTCAGCGAGGTTGACGACGATCTTCTCCCACTCCGGGTTGCCCGTCGCCTTGTATGCGGCGGCGACGGCGAGCGCCCCCGATCCCTTCGGATCGCCGGTCATCGTCGGCAGCCCGACCCGGATCGCCTCGTCGAACAGCCCGCAGGCGGCGAGCGCGAAGGCGTGGAGGCCGTTGTAGGTGTCGTCGCGCTCCGGCTGCACCCACGCCCCGACGCGGGCGAAGCGCACGGCGAGATCGTAGCGGTGGACCTCCACGGCGGCGCGCAGGCCGGTGTCATACATGCTCTCGGAGGGCGGCGGCACGTCGATGATCGGCTCGATCTGGGCGAGCGCGTCGGCGGGCCGCTTCGCGTCGAGCAGGTACCACGCGAACATCTGCTGGTTGTAGGCGTTCGGCCGGTTGGCGACGTCCGCCGTGAACAGCGCGAGCCCGTCCGTCCATGACGGGAGCCGGTACTGGAGCAGCACCAGCAGCGGCAGCAGCGCCACCGGCAGCAGCGGCGCCGCCCGGTCGGGCAGCCGGGCCGCGACGAGGATGCCCAGCCCCGCCATCGGCAGGTACAGGTAGCGCTCCCCGAACAGCAGCGTGTTGACAACCGCCAGCCCGGTCGGCGCCAGCGTCGCCGCCGACAGCAGCAGCCCCGCCCACGCCAGCCGCGAGCGCCCCGCGAGGATCGGCAGGATCAGCAGCCCCGTGAGCCCCGGCGCCATCCACGGCAGGAGCCCGATGTCCGCGAAGCGCAGGTGGGTGGAGGAGGAGAGCTGCAGCGGGAACCAGAACCGCTCCCCGATCTGCGCGAAGAGATCGGGCAGGCGCTCGGCGGCGCCCCGGATGTTGTCGAGGCCCGGCCAGGGCAGCGGCCCGATGTCCAGCCACCGCCGCACCCCCATCCCGAAGCCGAGCGAGAGCGCGCTCCCGGCCGCCGCCCAGCCGATCCCGCGCTGATCCCCCCGGAACTTCGGCGGGCAGGCCCACGCCATCGCCAGGATCAGCAACGGCAACAGCAGCGCCGTCTCCTTCACCCACAGCGCCGCGAGCGCCAGCGGCGCGCAGAGCAGCAGCCGGATCAGCCCCGCCTTCGGCAGCAGCGCGGGCGGCAGCGGCGCGGTGGCCGCGCACAGGCAGAGCAGGATCAGCGCCGCGCCCATCGGGTCGTTCCGCGCCGCCACCCAGGCCACCGCCTCCGACTGGAGCGGGTGGATCGCGAACAGCAGCGTCCCGGCCGCGCGCGCCAGCAGGCGCGTCCGCATCTGCTCCAGCAATTGGTAGAGCGCCGCCACGCCGAGGACGTGCCACAGCAGCGAGTGGAGGTGCCAGCCGGCCGGGTGCAGCCCGAACAGGATCGTGTCGCCGTAGTAGGTGAGCAGCAGCACCGGACGCCAGTAGCCCGCCTCGTTGGAGATCCCGGCCAGCGCCGTATAGTCCACGAGGAACAGCTCCTTCAGCGAGCCGTCCAGCCACACGTTGTTGGTGACCAGCCACGCGTCGTCCCAGACGAACCCGCACTGCAGCACCGGCAGCCACGCGAGCACCGTGAGCAGCAGCACCCAGAAGATCGCGTACCGGCGGAGGAGATCCAGCAGCATCCGCACCCCTATCCTGCCGTCACCCCACGATCACCGCGATCGTCTCCTCTCCGTCCACCAGCGGCAGGCTGTCCGAGGCCCGCCGGTAGACCGCCAGCATCGCCCGCCCCGCCTCCTCGGTGCGCCGGTGCGCCGCCCACGCCGACAGCCCGGTGCTGAGTCCGGGCACCACCCGCGCGATCCGCCGCAGCACCAGCTCCCGCCCGCGCTGAACCACCTGCCGCGCCACCCACGTCCGCGCCTGCGGCGGGGCCGGCAATTGCCGCTGCAGCATCGCCGGCAGATCGCGCAGCCGCAGCCCCACTTGCCCCTCCGCAGGGAGCTCGAACCCGTAGGCCGCCGCCAGCGCCCGCAGCATCACGATCCGCCCCGCCTCCGTCTCAGGATCGAACCCGAACAGCACCGCGAGCCGCTGCGCGAGCCGCAGCGTGTGGACGAGCCCCGCCAGCACCTCCGGCGGGAGCGCGGCGGGTCCGGCCATCCCCGCGACCGCGCCCATCGTGGTCGCGCGGTTGCGGCTCTGACGGATCACCCGCTCGGCAGCGGCCTCGACGTCCGGCAGCGGCGGGAGCCGCCCGGTCACCGGATCGAGGTACGGTATGTCGTCCCGCTCAAACGCGGCGCGGATCTCCGTCGGCGACAGCGAAGCAGCACCATAGATCGCGGTCAGCAGATCCGCATCGACGCGATCGAGCAGCAGCTCCAGGACACCGGCCAGGGGAGAAGCCATGACCGCAGCTTAAGCTCAGCTCTCCTTCGCCGCCATCGCCGGGGCGTTCGCGTCGGCGGCGGGGGTGTGGATCGGGAAGGACGGGGTGGTCCCGGCGTTGTGGCGGGCGCGCTTGGCCTTGTTCCCGGCGTTCTTGTTGCGGAGGAAGCGGCGGTAGGTGGTCTGAGCGGTTGAGGAAGCCATAGGAAAACTCCAGCGGGCAGGTACCCGGAAAACGGCCCAGCCTGATAATCCGGCGCCGGATATCCCGCCAGCCGGCGCGACCCGATTCGCTCAGTTGTCCGTCAGGTGAGCGGCGGGCAGCCGATCCGCGCACCGGAAGAAGCGCAGCGTGTTCTCCGCCGCGATCTGACAGAGCGCCGCCGCCTCCATCCCCCGGATCGCCGCCACCGCCGCCCCGACCAGCGGCACGTAGGCCGGCTCGTTGCGGCGCCCCCGGAAGGGGACCGGCGTCAGGAACGGGCTGTCCGTCTCGATCAGGAGCCGGTCGATGGGGCAGGCGCGGGCGACCTCGCGCATCTCCCCGGCGTTCTTGAACGTGACGATGCCCGGGATGGAGATGTAGCCGCCCCGCTCCGTGATCTGCCGCATCAGCCCGGCGTCCCCGGTGTAGCAGTGGAACAGTACGCCCGTCGCCCAGGTTCCGGCGTCGTCCATCATCGCCAGCACCTCCCCGCCGCTCTCCCGGTCGTGGATGATCACCGGCAGGTTCATCTCGCGGGCGGCCTCAAGCTGCCGCGCGAACACCATCCGCTGCTGCGGCCGATCAGAGAGATCATAATGGAAGTCCAGCCCCATCTCTCCGAGCGCGACCACGCGCGCGTCGCGGGCGAGCGCGCACAATTCCGCGAAGCCCTCCTCGCTGAACTCCTTGGCGTCGTGCGGGTGCATCCCGACCGATGCCAGCACGCGCGGGTGGCGCCGGGCGACCGCGACCGCGCGCGGGGCGGCGTCGAAGCCGTAGCCCGAGCCGATGGCGATCATCGCGTCCACCCCGGCGGCGCGGGCGCGGGCCACCACCGCGTCAACCCCGGCGTCGTCCTGCCAGACGCGGGTGTCGAGGTGACAGTGTGAGTCGATGATCATTGTGAAAATATCATTGTGAAAGCTCCTGTGCGAGCTGGGAGAGCAGCGCCTCCAGCACCGTCCGTCCGTTCACGTTCAGCCGCAGGCGCTCCCGCGCCGCGCCGAGCGCCACCTGCATCCGGCCGACCCCCTCCGGGTAGAGCGCGCCCGCCCACGCCTGGAGCAGCGGCAGCCGATCCCCGTGGAGCAGCCGGTGGTGGTGCGCGTGGGCGACCAGCACCGTGTCCCGCAGCAATTCCTCAAGCAGATCCACCACCATCCCGGTCTTCTCTGCGCCGCCCTCTGTTTTTTTTCCGAGGCCCTCGGTGAACGCGAACAGCTTGTGGAGCGGCTGGCCCGGCAGCCCGCCGAGCGCGTCGATGAGATCCTGCCCCGGCGGCCCGCTCTCAGAGAGCTGGAGCGCGCGCCCGGGGCTGCCCTGCGCGTAGTGGGCCAGCACCGGGTCGAGGCCGCGCTCAGCCAGCCACGCCCCCAGCGTCCCCTCCGGCACCGGGCGGAACCGGACGCGCTGAGAGCGGCTCCGGACCGTCTGGAGCAGCGAGGCGGGGCGGGCGGTGATCAGCAGGAAGCGCGTCCCCTCGGGCGGCTCCTCCAGCGTCTTCAGCAGCGCGTTGGCCGCCTCCTCGTTGAGCGCGTCGGCGGGATCGATGATGATGAAGCGGTGCTTCGCGCTGTGCCGTTGGAGCGAGAGCGAGGCGGTGAGGCGGCGGGCCTGATCGGCGGTGATCACCTGCGTCACCTTCGAAGGGTCAGGCCCGATCACGATCAGGTCGGGGTGGCTCCCGGCGAGGAACGGCCGGCAGGAGCGGCAGCGCCCGCAGGGCTTCTGTACCGGCTCGGGGGCGGCGAAGCCGAAGGAGAGCATCGGAGCCGCCCGGGCCTCCTCTTCGGCGAGGCAGTTGGCGTAGAGCGCGAGCTGGATCGCGGCGTGGTGCTTGCCGATCCCCTCCGGACCCTCAAACAGCAGGCAGTGGTGGAGGCGGCCCTGATCCACGGACGTACAGAGCTGCTGGCGGAGCGCCTCGTTTCCGAGGAGCGGCGTGAGGAGCGGGTGGGTTGCGTTCGGCGCGGTCACTCGAACCGTATATCCTGCAGGGTGATCCCCAGCCGCGAGATCCGGTAGTTGAGGTTGGAGCGGCTGACCCCGAGCCTGCGCGCGGCCTGCGCCTGCACGCCTCCCGCCTCCTCCAGCGCGGCGCGGATCAGGCGGCGCTCCTGATCCTCCAGCGCGGCCGGCAGCCCGCCGCCGCCGAGGCAGGCGAGCGGATCATCGTCGACCGGGAGCGCGGGCGGGGCGATCCCGCCGGGCGCAGGCGCGCCGTCCGGCATGCGGATCTGCGTGATCTCAGGCTGAGTGTTGAGCAGGACCGTCCGCTCGATGAGGTGTTCGAGCTCGCGCACGTTGCCGGGCCAGGGGTAGGTGAGGAGCTGCTTCATCGCCGCAGGCGCCAGGACGGGCAGCGTGCGGTGGTGGCGCTCCGCGAAGCGGCGCAGGAAGTGGCCGACCAGCAGCGGGATGTCATCGCAGCGCTCGCGGAGGGGCGGGAGGCGGATCTGGATGACGTTGAGCCGGTAGTAGAGGTCGGCGCGCAGCGTCCGGAGCTGCACCTCCTTCCAGAGATCCCGGTTGGTGGCGCAGATGACGCGCACGTCGACCTTCAGCGGGTGCTCTCCGCCGACCCGCGTGATGCTGCCCTCCAGCGCCCGCAGCAGCTTGACCTGCGTGGTCATCGGCATCTCCCCGATCTCGTCGAGGAACAGCGTGCCGCCGTCCGCCTGCTCGAATTTGCCAGGGTGCTGGCGCACCGCGCCGGTGAAGGCGCCGCGCTCATGGCCGAAGAGCTCTGATTCCAGCAGGCTCTCCGGCAACGCCCCGCAGTTGACCGCGATCAGCGGCGCCTTGGCGCGGCGGCTGCGGTAGTGGATGGCGTGGGCGATCAGCTCCTTGCCGGTGCCGGTCTCGCCGGTGATCAACACCAGCGCGTTGGAGTCGGCGACCGCCTGGATCTGCTCGTAGACCTCGACCATGTTGGGGGATGCGCCGATGATCCCGTCCAGCCCGTACCGCTCGTTGACCTCCTTCCTTAGCCGATCCAGCTCCCGCTGCATCGCGCGCGTCTCCAGCGCCCGCTCCAGCAGCAGCAGCAATTCGTCCTTCTCGATCGGCTTGATCACATAGTCCGACGCCCCGGCCTTCATCGCCGTCACCGCGTCCTTGACCGTCCCGAACCCGGTCATCACGATGATCCGGATGTCCGGCCAGTGGGTGCGGATGTGGCCGAGCAATTCCAGCCCGGTCATCCCGCCCATCTTGACGTCCGTGAGCAGGATATCGACCGGGCTGGCACGCAGCATCTCCAGCGCCTCCTCCCCTGAGGAGGCGACGTTGACGTCGTACCCGGCTTTGGAGAGGTTGATCTTCAGCGCTGTGCGGACGGATCGATCGTCGTCGACGACGAGCGCACGGAGCATCTCAGTGGATCTCCAGGTAGTAGGGCATCATCGCGAAGACGCGCTCATCCTGGAACATGGAGAGCGCGATCAGGTGGGCGAGCTCCGGCGGCAGCTTCGCGCGCGGGGCGAGCGCCTGGATCAGCACCGCCGGGATGTAGCCGGGGCTGCCCATCCAGGGATCGTAGGTCATCAGCGAGTAGGGGGTGGACGCGCCGATCCCGGCCTCACGGCGGGCGATGTCCACCGCGTCGAAGAAGCCCCCGAGCTGATCGACGAGCCCGTTCTCAGAGGCGCGGGTGCCGCTCCAGACGCGGCCACGGGCGACCTCCTCCACCTGCTCGTCGGTGAGGCTGCGGCCCTGCGCTACCTTCGCCTTGAACTGGGCGTAGCCCTCAGCGATCATCTTGTCGAGCGCGGCAAACTCCACAGGATCGAAGGGCCGGTACACCGAGAACATGCCGGAGTTGCGCCCGCGCAGGTAGCTCTCAGTGGTGAGGTGGAGCGTGTCGAGCAGCTCCGCGCCTGAGTACTTGCCGCCGTAGATGCCGATGCTCCCGGTGACGGTGGAGGGCAGCGCGAGGATGCGATCCGCTCCGGCTGAGACATAGTAGCCGCCGGAGGCCGCGTAGCCGCCCATCGACACGATGACCGGCTTGCCCGACTCGCGGAGCCGCTCGACCTCCCGCCAGATCTCGTCCGAGGCGAAGGCCGATCCGCCGGGGCTGTCGACGCGCAGGACGACGGCCTTGACCGACTCTGAGCGCCGCGCCTGCGCGAGCTGCTGGATGACGGTCTCGCTGCCGGTGCCGGAGCCGCTCAGGAAGCCGCCGGGGGAGGAGCGGCCGGAGGTGATGGCGCCGTCGACGACGATCACCGCCACCGCGCGCTCAGGCATCCATCCGCTCATGTCGGGGTCGGTCTGGTACTCATCGTCCCGGTTGAAGCCGCCAGAGAACAGATCGGCGAGGGTCCGGTTCAGCTCGTCGGGGTAGACGAGGCCGTCCACGAGCTTGCGCTCGACCGCCTCTGTGCCGGTGAAGGGGCCGCTGTCGATTGTGGTGCGGACGTCCTCCGCCTTCATGCCGCGCCCGTCGGCGATGGCGGTGACGATCGTGCCGAAGATGTCGTCGAGGAGGACGTTCATCTCCTCGCGGGCAGGTTCGGAGGCGCCGGTGCGGGTGTAGGGCTCAGGGCCGGACTTGTACTCGGCCCGCTTTGCGTACTGGGCCTCGATGCCGATCAGATCCATCGCGCCCTTGTAGTACATCATCTCGGCGGAGATCCCGACGAGATCGAGGCTGGCGGCGGGGTGGAGATAGATATTGTCGCAGGCGGAGGCGAGGAAATAGGCGCGGGTGCTGGCGTCCTGACCGAGGAAGGCGACGACCGGCTTGCGCTCGGCGCGGGCCACCTGCAGCAGCGCGCGCACCTCCTCGATCTGCGCGTAGCTCAGATCGAGCGCGTCGATCTTCAGCAGGATGCCGCGCACCTGCGGATCGCGCGTGGCGGTCTCCAGGCGGCGGAGCATCGTGAGGTAGCTCTCGCCCTGGCCGGGGAGGGGCTGGTAGGGGTGGGGGGAGTCGAAGTCGAATTCGGCCACCGTGGTCTGCGGGGCGAAGAGGTTGTCATTTTCCGGGGTGGTCGTGACGTAGACCCCGGCGCCGATGTCGCCGCTCTCCCCGCCGCCCTCTCCGCTGAGTGTGGCGCGGCTGCTGACGCCGTAGCCGATGTCGCCGACGTGGATCTCCAGCGCGCCGCCGATCTCGGTGCTGCTCAGATCGGTGAGCCCCTGGTCGGCGTAGAGGCGCACCCAGAGGCCCCGGGCGGGGCGGACGCGCAGGGTGGCGACGGCGTGGTGATCCCAGATGTCGCTCGGCGGGGCGGTGGCCGCCCAGTCGAGGCCGAAGGTCAGGATGTCCCCGGCGGGGCGGATCGCGGCCCCGGCGGTGTAGCGCGTGAACACGCCGAGCTCAGGGGAGGGGTTGCCGAGGTTCTGGATCGCGCCGCCCATGCCGAAGAAGGGGGCCGGTCGCCAGCCGAGGCCGAGATCCCAGGAGACAAAGTTGTTGTCCCCGCCGTCGGGGAGCTGCCAGTGGTTCGTCAGCCCGATGGACACCGCCCGGTCGAGCTTCAGCCCGAAGCCGGTCGAGAGGCTCCACCAGGAGAGCCCGCCCTCCAGGGCGCGGTAGCCCACGCCGAGGCCGAGGCCGTTGCCAGTCGTGGCGAGGCTCAGGTTCTGAGTCTGGAGGTTGATCGTGTCAAAATAGGCTCCATACATCGCGTCCCGATCGTAGGACAGCAGCGCCGGGTTCTGATAGAGTACATGCACCCCGTCCTCTCCAGCCGCGCTCCGGAAGGGAAAAAGCGGGCGATCAGCTACAGAGAGAGAGCCGGCCCAGGAGAGCGGGAGCAGGAGCAGCATCAGGAACCTCCGATCCGCGCAATCTAACGGACTTCAGAATATCCGGTGGAGAGAATCTTACCGGGGGGTGGAGCGTAGGAAGACCGGATAGCAGTCTGCATAACGATATGGTGACGGGGAGGTCAGATGATCGGGTGGCGACAGACAGCGGCAGTTTTCGGAGTGTCAGCCCTGATCAGCGCGGCGCTGGCCCAGGATCCGGAGGGGGGGCGGGTGGACGGGCCGCCCGGTCAGCCGGCGGAGGGGCCGGTCGGGCAGCCGGCGGCTCCGGGGGCAGGCGGGGCGGCGCCCGCGCTGGCGCCCGCTCAGGCGCCCCGATCCGCGAAGGAGCTGGAGCGGCAACTCGCTGAGCTGCGGGAGGACCCGATCTTCCGGAAGGCCGTGGCAGGCGCCTATGTGGCGGACGCGGACACCGGCGCGATGGTCTGGTCGATCGGCGAGGAGCAATCGCTGATCCCGGCGAGCGTGATGAAGACGCTGACGGCGGCGGTGGCGCTGAAGCGCCTCGGCCCGACATGGCGCTTCCCGACCTGGGTGATGGTGGAGGCGGACGGCGCGAGCGAGGGCGGCAAGGCGCCGGTGAAGATCGACGAGAAGGGGGTGCTTCAGGGGAACCTGTACATCAAGGGCCAGGGGGACCCGACGATGGTGATGGAGCGGATGTGGAAGATGATCTACGACATCCGCATGATGGGGATCACCGAGATCAAGGGAGATGTCGTCTTCGATGATGGCTACTTTCAGGACAGCACCTGGATCCCGGGGTGGGCGAAGCCGGAGGACGTGTCGAGCGGGCCGACCTACTTCGCGCCGCTCGGCGCGCTCTCCCTGAACTACAACGTCGCGACAATCGTGGTGCGTCCGGGGGCGGCGGCGGGTCTGCCGGCGGTGGCAGCGGCGGAGGTGCCGACCCCGGTGGTGGTCGTGGAGGGCAACCTGACGACAGGGCGGGCCGGGAGCCGGCTGAAGCTGGATCTGGATCGGGAGGTCAAGCACGAGGCGGCGGGCGACGTCACGCGCTTCAAGCTCACAGGCACGGTGCCTGAGGACGGCGATGTGGAGCGGATCTACAAGTCCATCGCCGATCCGCTGTCGAACTACATCGGCGGCTTCGCCATGCTGGCTCAGCAGCAGGGGCTGAAGATCAAGGGGAGGGCGCGGCCGGGCAACACGCCGAAGAGCGCGGTGCTGAAGATGAAGGTGGAGTCCGACCCGCTGGTGAACATCCTCGCCGAGATGAACAAACACTCCAACAACTTCATCGCCGAGCAGGTGTTGCGGAGCGTCGGGGCGGAGGTCTACGGGCTGCCGGGGACGACGGCCAAGGGCGCGCAGGCCGTCGGGGAGATGCTGAAGGGGATGGGCATCCCGGAGGCGGATCTGAAGCTGGTGAACGGCTCAGGGCTGTCGCGGGACGTCCGGATGCACCCCTCGACGATCGTGCGCATGCTCACAGCGCTCCGGGCGGACACCGGCATCGGCCCTGAATTCCTTACCACGCTCTCAGTCGGCGGGCGGGACGGGACGCTCTGGTCGCGCTTCCGCGAGGAGGGAATGGCCGGGCGCGTCCGGGGGAAGACGGGGACCCTCACCGGGGTGAGCTGCCTCGCCGGATATGTGGCGAGCGCGGACGGGCACACCTACGCCTTCGCCTTCCTGGTCAACGATATCGATGGCGGATCTTCGCGGGCGCGTCCAGCGCACGACAAGCTGGTGCGGGCGCTCGCGGGGCTCCAGCGGACAGAGGTGCCAGCCGGGGAGGAGGACGGCGCGCCTGAGTAGGGATGCCCGGACGCAGGAGACAGACATCTTGGCCAACTCTGGACGGCCGGGGGTGGCGGATCAATACAGATACAGGATATGTGCTACGGGTAGGAGAGGGACGACCGCATGAAGCGCCCTTGGTTTCTGATGGCGATGAGCCTGCTGATCCTCACACGCGCCTACGCTGGCGATGAGGGATCGGGCAGCTCTGAGAGCTCTGGCTCTTCCACAACAGAGGAGGAAGGAGACTTCAACCAGGAATTGCTGACAGTTGAGCAGCAGGTTGATGAGATGAAAGAGCGCGTTTTCCGCGCCAAGGCCACGCTCCAGCTCCTCAAGGAGATTGTGATCGCCGGGGCGGCGGGCGGCGCGCGCGCGACGATCTGGCATGTCAACAACCTGGGGTCGGCCTACAAACTTGAGGCCATCACCTACATGCTGGACGGCCAGACACGCTTTAATAAGGCCGACACCAGCGGCGCGCTATCGGACTCGAAGGAGTTCAAGATCTACGACGGCGCGATCAACCCTGGCACCCACAACCTCGGCGTGGATTTCCAGCTCCGCCCGACCGGCATCGGGGTGTTCACCTACGCCAAGAACTACCAGGTGAACGTGCGGTCGAGCTACGCGTTCACCGTGGATGTCGGCAAGCAGTGTACGGTGCGCACGACGCTGACGGATCGTGGCAATCTGGCGAACTCCTTTGAGGAGCGCGCCAAGGCCAGTTTCGAGGTCAAGTGCGAGCGGATGTCGGAGTAGCGGATGTACAGGCGCGCGCAGCACTGGGGTTGGCTGGGGATTCTCCTCCTGGGGCTGGCGGTCAGCACCGTTCAGGCGGCGGATCAACGATCGGAGCGGGGATCTGACCGGAGTGGAGATCAGAAGAACGAAAAAACGCCGGAGAAGTTGCGTTTTTTTGAGGAAGATCTGGGGAAGCTCTCGACAAATCTGGAGGATCTCCGG
Organism: Alphaproteobacteria bacterium; assembly: GCA_040376255.1. GTDB lineage: Bacteria > Myxococcota_A > UBA796 > UBA796 > SXON01 > JBEIQZ01. The sequence goes on along the minus strand of JBEIQZ010000009.1, from coordinate 16,335 downwards.
CGCAATTTTACCAACCGTTCCGGGCTGATCGGGGTGACGGAGGCGCGCAAGCGGTACGAGGAGGCGGTCTATAAATTCCTGACCGGCTCGTTTGAACCGGCGGCGATGGAGTTTTTCATCCTCGTGCAGTCGAAGTCGTTGGCGACGATGGAGCTGGCCCAGGACGCGGAGTGGTACCTCGGCGAGTCGCTGTTCCAACTGGAGAATTATCGCACGGCCACCGAGTCGTTCCGCAGCATCATCGAGAAGGGGCCGGGGCATCCGTACTTCTCGGACGCGGTGGTGCGGAGCCTGGAGGCGTTCGCGATCCTGGGCGACACAGCGCGGTTCGATTCCTATTACAACGCATACATCCTGACCGGAAAGGTAAAGACGAACGAGCTGATCAACTACACGCTCGCCAAGTCCTTCCGGCTTCGCGGAGAGATCGCCCGCTCGCGCGGGGTGCTGGAGGGGTTCAGCGCAGACAGCCCGTATTACTCCCGTGCGCGGTACTTCCTGGGGGTCTACTCCATTCAGGAGGCGCGGGCGCAGAAAGATGCCAATCTGTACAAGCAGTACTTGAAGCAGGCGGAAGCGGAGTTCCAGCGCGTCATCGCGACGAAGGTGAGCGACGAGACGCAGCAGGAGATTCAGGATCTCGCGTGGCTGGGCCTCGGGAGCCTCTCCTATGAGATGGGCGAGTACCCGAAGGCGACGGAGTACTACGCGAAGATCAGCAGCACCTCTCCGCTCTACGCCGATCAGCTCTACCAGGGCGTGTGGAGCTTCATCAAGCAGGAGCGGTTTGACGAGGCGCTCGATCAGATCACGGTGTTCTTGACCCAGTACCCGGATCACCGGTACAGCGCCGCGCTGCGGATCCTGCAGGGCAAGCTGCTGATGAAGCTCTCGCGCTACGACGAGGCGCTGCTCAGCTTCGACGAGGTGGTGAACACCTACCAGCCGATCGTGGATCGGATGGACAGGTTGGTGAGCGGAGAATTGGAGCTGCGGCCCTACCTGAACCGCTCGCTCGACGAGACGGCGCCCGATCCGGGCGGGATGCCATCCTACGCGCTGGATCTGCTCTACAGCGCCGATCCGGTGCACCGGGCGGTGGAGGCGTGGCAGACGCTCCAGTCGGAGCGGCAGGAATTGGAGGACGCTGAGCGGACGCTGCGGGAGATCGATCTGGCGCTGTCCTCCTCCGGCAACACGCTCGGCAGCTTCACTGCGGCGCGGAGCCAGCTCACCAGCTCACAGGCGAACCTGCTGGTGATGCGGACGCAGCTCATCGAGCAGGAGGTCAACTACCTCCGGAGCCGGGTGCCGTCGGCTTCGCGGCAGGATCTGTCCTCGCTGCTGACCGAGCGGCAATTGTTGATGCAGAGCCTCGCGGCGGCGGGCGGCGCCTCCTCGCAGGACGCGGATCGCCTCCAGGTCTATGATGAGCAGGTGCGCGAGGTGCAGATCCGGGCGGAGCGGCTGCTGTATCAGGTGACGGAGGCCGAGGCCTCGGCGCGCTCGACGCTCTCCCAGCTCGACGCGGGCAACAGCACCCTCGACGCGCAGGCCACGCGGGAGACGCGGGCGAAGCTGCTCGCTCAGCAGCAGGAATTGGCGGATCTCCGGTTGCGGCTGGAGGACATGCAGGGCGAGGCGATGCGCCGGAAGGTGATGCGGACGGTGGAGGTGGCGGCGGGGCCGGTGGACACCGGCGCGGCGCGCGCGCAGCTCATCGCCCGGCTGGATTCGCTGCGGCAGAAGGTGGCGGGCTACCGGAGGTACGCGACCGGCGTGGATGACACGGCCTTCTTCTCCGCTATCGACCGGCTCTACGGGCAGCTCGACAGCGCAGAGCGCACTGCAGCGTCCGCGAGCGGGGTGCTCGCGACCTCTGAGAAGCAGGAGATGACGATGGTGTTGTCCCTGCTCGAACTCCAGCGGAAGCGGGTCGCGGATTTGCGTTCGGACATTCTTGTGCGCGGCACGCAGACTGAGCAGTTGGCGTTGGAGATCCTTCAGGATGGGCTGGAGGACACACGCGATCAGTTCCGCAACAGCGTGCTGATCGCCGACAAGGGCGTGGTGGACGTCTACTGGGTGCGAAAGCAGCAATTGGCCGAGAACATGGAGGCGCTGCTGATCGAGCAGAGCAAGGTCATGGAAGAGATGCGGCTTCAGTACCGGATCATCGAAGAGAGCCTGGAGAGATGATGTATCCTTCTACACTGCTCCTGCTGGGGTGGCTCTCCGGCCGGACGTTTTCGCCTCCGGCGGCTGCTGCAGACGCCACGACCGCGCCGGGCGCGCGCCCGGACGAGAAGGAGGTCGAGGCGTTCATGTCCTCGGCCCAGCGCTACCGCGACCGCATGGAGGAGGTGCGCGCCGACATCCGCTCCTATATCGCCTACATGAAGGAGCAGGACTTCAACCGGGTCTCCGGCGTCTACCAGCAGGCCTACATCCGCATGCTGGAGGAGGACACTGCGCTGCGCCGGGTGGCGATCGCCCGGATGGACGCGTTCCTCCGGAAGTATCCGGGCGCGCCCGAGGTGCCGGATGTGATGTACCGGCTGGCCGATCTGTACCTGGAGGAGTCGGAGGTGGCGTTCCAGTCCGAGCTGGGCGCGTGGCGCAAGCTGGAGGCGCAGGCGCTCGACAACCCGGCGATCGAGCTCCCGCCAGAGCCGGAGAAGAATTTTTCATCCTCTATCGAGCTCTACCGGGCGATCATGGAGCGTTACCCGGACTCCTCCATCGTCCCCAACGCGATGTCGAACCTCGCCTGGTGCTTCAACTCGATCAACGTCATCCAGTACGACCCGGTAGCAGCGAAAGACGTAAACCTCGCAATATTGAAAGAATACCCTGGCACGACCTTCGCCGATGATGCGGCGATGCGGCTGGGTGAGTACTACTTCGATCAGCTCGGGCCGCGCGAAGATCCGACGAAGTTCGTCCGGGTGGCGATCGGCTACTACCAGCAGGTCTATCAGCGCGGGGAGCAGTCGCCCTTCTACGACAAGGCGATCTATAAGCTGGGGTGGTCCAGCTACAAGACCAACAATTACACCCAGGCGCTGAAGTACCTGGTGGAATTGCTCAATTACAGCCAGAACCTCTACCTCAAGACCGGCGAGCAGTCGGACATGCGGCAGGAGGCGGTGATCTACCTCGCCATCGCCTATGCGGACATCTCCGAGGCGGCGGGCCGATCCCCGGTGGATGTGGTCAAGGATCACATGAACCAGCTCGGCGCAGCGGCGTGGCAGCACGACGTCGCCGAGCAGCTCGCTGACACGCTGCTGCGGAAGGCGCTGTTCGACGACGCCATCGTGGTCTACTCCTGGCTCCAGCAGCAGTGGCCGCTCCACCCCTCCAACCCGATCTATCAGTACAAGATCGCGCAGATCTACGCGGGCCGCCGCGTGGAGATCACCGGGCTGGCCGGGCCGCAGCAGGTCTCAGGGATGCCTGTCCCCGATCCGGTCGCCTCGACGCAGGCGATGTCCCGGCTCGGCTCCCTCTACACGGAGGGCAAGCCCTGGGCGCAGGCGAACCAGGACAACCCGGAGGCGCTGGCGCTCGCGCGGGAGTTCATCGAGGGGTCGCTCACCGATCTGGCCTATGACTACCTTGTGGTGGCGAACCAGTCTAAGCGGTCTGAGGACTATGCGGTGGCTGCTGAGAAGATGAGGGAGTTCCTGGACGCCTTCCCGTTCAGTGAGAAGTACGATGAGTATCAGTGGTACTACGGTTACTCCCTCTACTTCTCCAATCAGTTCCCGCTCGCTGAAGATCAATTCCGGCTGATTGTCCGCAATGACCGCTCCAAGCACAAGGACGGCGCACGCTTCCTGTCGATGAAGTGCAAAGAGCAGATCGCGGTCTCAGCCTACGGCGGCGTGACAGTGAAGACGCCGGATGCGGTGCTGGAGCAGCAGGTCACTACGCCGTTCAACCAGCAGGTGGCAGTCTACACCGTGCCGGAAAAGCAGCAGGCGGTGATCGCGGCCTATGACGATCTGGTGGATCGCCAGATGAGCGAGGAAGAGTTCGTCGCGATGATGGAGGACGCCCGCCCGAAGATGGCGTACCTCCCCGGCGAGATCCTCTATAATTATGGTCGCTATGCGGACGCGCGGGCGCGCTTTGAGGCGTTTTTGAAGCGCTATCCGAAGTCGGACGAGGCGCTGATCGCGGTTCAGGTGATCCTCGACATGTACAACCGGGAGGGGGACGTCGAGTCGCTCGGCGCCAACACCAACCGGTTCCTGCAGATGCTCAGGGCGGGAGAGATCGGAACAACGCCGGAGAAGGTCTCTGAGCTGATCGCGACGCTGACCGATGTGCGCGAGAAGGTGTTCTTTGAGCGCGCGCGGCGGCTGGTGGAGGCGCAGAAGTACCTGGAGGCCGCGCAGGTCTACCAGGAGCACATGCGGAGCTTCCCCAACTCGCTGCTGTTCGCGGACTCGCTGTACAACGCGGCCAACAACTATGCGCGCGGCGGGCAGATCGTCACGGCCAACCAGCTCTATGAGCAGTTCATCGCGAAGTACCCGACCGATCCGCGCTCTGAGAAGCTCTACTTCCAGATCGCGGGCAACTACTCGCGCATCCTGGAATTGAACCGCGCCATCCAGAACTACGATCTGCTGGTGCAGAACTTCCCGCAGTCCACCGACGCCCCGGCGGCGCTCTACAACGCCTCCTTCCTCCGGGTCGGTATCGGAGACTACGCGGGCGCGGCGAGAGGGTACGAGCGGTACGCGACGCAGTACCCGGACGAGGAGGACGCCGAGGAGATCTTCTGGCGCGCCGGCCCGCAGTGGGCGCTGGTGTCGGACGCGCAGGCGCTCGACTTCTACAACCGCTACCTCCGCCGGTACGAGCTGGGGAACCCCGATCACGTCATCGAGGCGTGGTACCGGATGGCGAAGATCTACGAGAAGCGCGGCGATCGCGCGCGGGCGGCGGCGGCGTGGCAGCAGCTCCAGGACGTGTTCGGGTCGAACGCCTCGCGGGTGGCGCTGCAGTCGAAGAAGTACGCGGTGGAGCAGCCGCTCCGGCTGCTGCTGTCGCGGGTGGAGGAGATCAAGAAGGTCAAGTGGACCAAGGATCAGACGAAGGACGTCGCGATCCTGCTGGCCAAGCTGGAGGAGATCAAGGTCCTCGACGCGGCGGCCAACCAGCTCGCAGCGACCTACGCAGAGCCGGAGTCGGTGTTCGCAGTCTACTATATCAAGGGGCTGATCCGGTTCTACGTCGCGGATCTGGTCTACGCCGTCCCGATGCCGTCGAACTTCAACGAGGACGAGATCGCCGAGTACCAGGCGCTGCTGGACGAGAAGATCCGCATCCCGATGGAAGACGCGGCCCGGAAGTGGCTGGAGGAGGGGATCCGCATCGCGAAGGAGCAGAAGCTCTGGTACGAGTGGAACAGCCGCGCCCAGACGCTCCTGCACGACCGCTTCCCGTTCGACTACGCCGGAGAGCGCCCGGAGAGCCGGGGTCAGCTCGGCACCTCCGACACCCCGATGGGCGGGCCTGCCTCGCCGATCGAGGAGGAGGCGGCTCCCGCGCCTGAGTCCCCTGCGCCCGGCCCTGCGCCTGCGCCTGCCCCTGGAGGTACGCCATGATGATGCTGCTGTGGCTGCTGGCCTGTCCCAAGCAGCCGGATCTGCCGCCCGGCGGCGGCGTTACCGATCCCGGCGGGACGACCGGCGGGACGACCGGCACCACCGGCACCACCGGGACGACCGGCACTGCCGGGACGACCGGGGCGACCGATCCCGGCACCGGAGGGACGACCGGGACGACCGGCACCGGCGATCCAGGCGCGGGCGTCCCTGCTGCGCCTGCCGCGCCTGTGGGGCCGACTGAGGAGGAATTGGCGGTTCAGGACGTCGCGCTGATGCTGAAGACGGGCAACGCGAACAACGCGCAGGCGGCGCTGGAGAAGCTGACCGCGATGGTGCGGCAGTACCCGTCGAACGCTTATGTGCAGTACAACCTCGGCGTCGCCTGCTGGCAGCTCCAGCGCGTCAACGATGCGCGGGACGCCTGGGTGCGGGCGACAAGCATCGATCCGAAGTTCGGGGCGGCGTGGCTGAACCTCGGCGGGATCGCGGCGCGCGACGGCAAGATGGACATCGCGCTCCAGACCTACCAGTCCGGCATCCGGAACGCGCCGGACGACATGGATCTGCGGGCGGCGGAGATCGCGGCGCTGCGGGATCTGAAGCGGACGCAGGAGGCGATCGAGGCGGCGCGGAAGGCGCTGGCGATCAATTCCAACGCGCTCGGCGTCTACACGAACCTCGCGCTGGTCTACCTGGATACGGGTCAGATCGAGCTGGCCCGCTTCATCGTGCAGAAGGCGCAGCGGGACGTGCCGCGCGCGGAGGAGAGCGCGCAGCTCCAGGCGATCCTCGGGGAGATTTTTTACCGGCAGGGCTACAAGGGCTCGGCGGTGGAGCAGTTCAAGAAGGCGCTGGAGCTCGATCCGGCGCTGCTCTCGGCGCTGATGTTCCTGTCCGGGTTTTATCTGGACAACCGGAACTACAGCGACGCGCTGCCGCTGCTGGAGCGCGCGGCGGGGCTGGCTCCGAAGAGCGCGGGCATCCAGATCAACCTCGGCATCGCCTACCGGGGGATGGGCCGCATGGACGAGGCGAAGGCCTGCTACGACCGGGCGCTCGCGCTCGATCCGCGCAACCCGGAGCCGCACCGGAACCTCGCGATCCTCTACGGCGACCACCTGAAGAAGTACGAAGAGGCGCTGCAGGAGATCGACGCCTACAAGCGGGCGGGCGGCGCTACCGAGGGTCTGGACGCCTGGATCGAGGGGATCAACAAGGACATCAAGCGCCGCCAGAAAGAGGAGGAGCGCAAGAAGAAGGACGAGGCGCGCAAGCAGAAGGAGGCCGAGGAGGCCACCGCCGCGCAGAAGGAGGCTGAGGCCGAGGCCGCCCGCAAGGCCGCCGAAGAAGAAGCCGCCCGCAGGGCCGCCGACGAGCAGCGCCGCAAGGAGGAGGAGGCAGCGTGGCAGCAGCCGCCCGCGCCGCAGCCTGAGCCGCAGCCCCAGCCGCAGCCCCCGCAGCCCGAACCGCAGCCGCAGCCCGAACCGCAGCCCCAGCCTCAACCTGAGCCGCAGCCCCAGCCGCAGCCTGAACCGCAGCCCCAGCCCCCGCCCACTGACAACCCGTGGGGGCAGGCCCCCCCGCCGACCGAGCCGCCCCCCGCTGAACCCCAGCCGCAGCCCGATCCCAGCCAGCCCTCTCCGTGGAACTGAACACACACCTCAGGAGGTCAATCATGAAGAAGATCATCCCGATCCTGCTCTCTGTGGCAGGGATGGCGCTCGTGTCCCCATCCGCGCAGGCGGCGGAGACCGTCTACAGCTTCAAGGGGAAGATAGACGAGCTCCGGGTCAAGGTGCCGAAGCCGGAGATCAGCTACGTGCTGAACCGGCCCGATCTGACGCCGAAGTACGAGTTCGAGCTGCAGGAGAGCTTCCTGCCGCGCATCGAGGAATCGGTCGAAGCGAAGCCGTTCTGATCGCAGATCGGCGCAGCGAGTGAGGGGGGACATATGGACTTCGTGACGATGCTCCGGGAGATGTTCGAGAAGGGCGGGTTCTTCATGATCCCGATCACGCTCTGCGCGGTGTTCGGGATCGCGATCGCGCTGGAGCGGTTCTTCTACCTGTACCTGCGGGCGGGGGTGGACGCGGGCAGCTTCATGGCGAAGGTGCAGCGCATGGTGCTGGAGCGGAACATCGAGGGAGCGCTGCGGCTCTGCAACGGGGAGCCGTCGGCGTCGCTGCCGAAGGTGTTGAAGGCGGGGCTGGTGCGGGTGGGGCGCCCGGACGGAGAGCTGAAGGCGTCGATCGAGGAGGCCTGTCTGGAGGTGCAGCCGCTGCTGAGCCGGAGGCTGCCCTACCTGCCGATGATCGCGAACGTGTCGACGTTGCTGGGGCTGCTGGGGACGATCCAGGGGTTGATCGCCTCGTTCCACGCGGTGTCGGGGGAGGAGGCCGGGGAGCGGTCGACGGCGTTGGCGAGCGGGATCGCGGTGGCGATGTACACGACGTTCTACGGGCTGCTGGTGGCGATCCCGCTGCTGGTGCTGCACAGCCTGCTGGCGGCGCGGGCGAACCAGGTGCTCGACGACATCGATCACTATGCGATGCGGATGACGAACCTGCTGGGGAGCCTGCGCCGGGGGGACGCGCCGCCGCAGGAGCAGGGGTGAGGCGCAGGCCGATCGAGGCGGCGGAGCTGGATCTGATCCCGGTGCTGAGCCTGATCGTCCACATCGTGCCGATGCTGCTGCTGAACGTGCGGTTCATCGAATTGGCGTCGGTGGACGTGGGCGGGCCGGTGCTGCCGACGCTGGACGCGCCCTCTACACGGGTGCTCCAGGAGCAGGATCAGAAGGTGGTGTCGGTGCGGGTGGAGGCGGAGGGGTTCCTGCTGAGCGGGCTGGACGGCGATCCGCGCATACCGTGCATGGGGGTCTGCACGGCGGACACCTACGACTACGCGGGCCTGCGCGCGCGGCTGACGACAGCGCATGCTGCCCGTCCGGGGGAGCAGCGGCTGGTGATCGTGCCGGGGGCGGAGACGGAGATGTCGGTGCTGATCCGGGTCATGGACGCGGCGCGGGAGAGCGGGACGGGCGCGCCGATGTTCGGGGAGCCGCTGCTGGCGGCGATCCCGCAGGGAGAGGGGCAGTGAGGCGCAGCCGCCGGATCCCGACTGACGCGGGGGTGAGCGTGACATCGATGATGGACATGTTCACGATCCTGCTGATCTATCTGCTGTACTTCTTTGATCCGTCGAACGATCCGCTCAAGGCGGTGGAGCTGCCCGGGTCGGAGTCGAAGGCGGGCGAGATCCGGGGGGTGGTGGTGACGGTGGGGCTGGAGCAGATCTGGCTGGGGGAGGAGGCGCTGCCGATGGAGCGGCTGGGGGAGGCGCTGGCGCTGGCGCGGGAGCGGAACCCGGAATTGCCGCCGGAGCAGCAGGAGCGGCTGGTGCTGAAGTGCGACCGGCGGGTGGCCTACCGGCGTGTGGAGGAGATCCTGACAGCGGCTTCACAAGCTGGTTACACAGAGTACCGGTTCGTGGTGTTGAACGAAGGGACGCAACCGCTTAACAGGTGAGAGGAGAGGCGCTGCGCCCTCTGGAGGTACGATGTCCACGACGCCTGCTCAGACGACCGCGACCAAGCCTGTTTCGAAGGTGCTGCGCATCGGCATCGTTCAGGAGGGGAAGATCATCCAGGAACGCCTCATGAAGATAGGCGAGCTGGTGACGGTCGGGACGGGATCGAAGAACACCTTCGAGATCGGCGGGGAGGGCGCGCCGGAGCGGCTGGAATTGTTCGTGCCGAAGGCGGGGGCCTACGTCATGACGATGACGGCGCAGATGGAGGGGAAGCTCTCGCTCCCGACCGGGGTGAAGAACCTGGAGGAATTGCTCAGCAGCGGTCAGGCAGCGAAGCGGGGCGATCTGTACACCTACCCCATCGGGGAGGAGGTGAAGGGCAAGGTGGTGGTGGGCAACACCACAGTCCTGTTCCAGTTCGTCCCCGCGCCGCCTGAGCCGGTGCGCATGGTGACGGTGGCCGACTACCGCCCGAAGTGGTTCGATCAGGACGATCCGCTGTTCATGGGGCTGATGCTGTTCAACAGCATCGTGGCGGGGATCTTCATGATCTGGATCAAGCTGACCCCGATGCCTGAGGTGGACGAGATGGCTCAGATCGAGGCGGTCACCGACATGATCGTCGATGTGATCGAGCTGCCGCCCCCGGTGCTGGAGGAGCAGCCGGAGGACGTGGGCAAGACCGAGACGAAGAAGGCGGAGAGCAAGTCGAGCAAGGCTGAGAACCAGCCGAAGGCCGCCTCCAACAACCCGCAGGCCTCTGCAGTCCAGAAGTCGGTGCTGCTGCAGGCGATCGGCGCCGGCGGCGTCGGTCTGGGGGTGGTGCAGGATCTGATCGGGGACGACGCGGCGTCGATGGCCAGCCTGAATTCGGCGCTCAGCGGCGCGAGCGGGGCGGAGATGGCGACGGCGGACGCGGTCGGCGCCTACAAGGAGGGCAGCGGTGGCGGCGGCGGCCCTGCGGACGCGGACGTGAAGGTCGGGAGCGTGGGCGGCGGCGGGACGGGCGGCGTCCAGACCGGTACCGGGGCGGTCGCCATCAAGGCGCGCGTGGCGGACGGCGGCTCGGATGTGGACGTGGAGGAGGGCGATGCAGGGAACATCCAGTCTGTCGTCCGCAAGAGCGAGGGGCGCATCCGCAACTGCACTGAGACCGCGCTGAAGGCGAACCCGACGTTGAAGGGCCGCATCAGCGTCACCTGGACGATCACCGCAGGCAAGGTGACCGGCGCATCCCTGGCGAGCAACGCGACGGGGGACGCGGCGCTCGGGGAGTGTGTGGTGCGCGCCGTGCGCGGCTTCCGCTTTGACGCGGGAGTGACCGGCACGGTGGATCAGTACACGTGGATCGTCTCCGCGCAGTGATCCTGGGAACCTCTGCTGCGCGCTGCACAGCAGGGGACACCCAGGTGTCATAGCTCAGAGGCTATAGAGTTGCGGCGGATGGAACGTATACAGGCTACAGTGGTGGAGAGGTGAGACATGGGAATCCGGATCGGGTGGGGGTTGCTCGGGGTGTTGTTCATCCCTCTGGCGCTGGCAGCCGATCCGGAGGGCGCGGGCGTGGTGGGGCAGCTGGAGCAGTCCGGCACCACGACCCCGGCAGAGAAGGCGGAGTTCGCCCGCTCGGCGCTGCAGGAGATGGAGGACGCCGTCGAGCGCGTCCAGAAGCTTTACGAGCAGGCTGACCGCGAGAGCGCTGAGAACAAGGAGGAGCTGAAGGACTGCCTCCAGAAGAAGCTCACCCCGATGCAGGCGATGGTGGACGTGAGCCGGGCCTCCAGCGCGTCGATGCAGTCGGCGCTCGGCACCAACGACATGGTGCATGCGGATCAGGAGTTCCGGAAGATCGCGGTGGCGCTCTCCAAGACCCGCGAGTTCCTGACCGACGCGCTTAGCTGCGGCGGCAGCACGGGCGGCGACAAGGCCCGCTCGGTCTCGACGCTGACGCGGGTCGGCGAGGACTACGCGGAGGTGACGGACACGGGGGATGACGAGTCCTTCGATCCGCAGCCCGATTTCGGCACCGATTACTGAGCGGATGGAATGATCCGTTCATGTTCTGAACGGGGCGAATAAACAAGAAACTTCCGATTGGTTGTTGACAGACTTCGCGGGGGGACGTAGAGCGATGCGGCAACCGGAGGCGGACAGGCGGCAGGGCATGATCAAAGGGAACAGGCAAATTCAGATCGGAGCAGGGGTGTGGCTGGCGGCCATTCCGCTGCTGGCGCACGCCGAACCGGGGGATCACATCCGGGTCGGTCGGGCCGAGATCATCCCTTCGGTCAAGACCGCTGTGGAGTATCACTCCAACGTCTATCTGCGCGACGGCAGCAGCGATCCGGGCGATGTGCTGGTGGGCGCGCCCTACTGGGTGCTGCGTCCGGGGGCTGAGGTCAAGCTGGACGGGCCGTGGCTGATCCTGAGCGTGGCGGGGACGTACGGGATGCGCGTCTACATCGACAGCGCGCCGAAAGACAGCTTCGAGGTCAGCAAGCTCAACCGGTTCAACGATCTGGACTTCTCGATAGGCGCGCAGTTCCTGCCGAACCGCCGCGTCGGGTTCCGGGTGTCGGATCATTTCGATGTGCAGAACACGCCGACCGATCTGCACGGGGACAGCGTTCTGGCGCAGAACGTCAACATCATCCACACCGGCAACGATCTGGACGGCGGGGCGATCATCCGGCCAGGCTCAGCGCTGGATATCGGCGTGCTGGGCGTCTTCTCCTTCGACACCTATCACCTGCCGAAGGACTACCTGGAAGAGTACCCGGAGGTGCTGGACACACCGGATAACGCGACGTTCAATGACCGGTTCAACTTCGGGCCGATGCTGAACACCACATGGCGCTTCCTCCCCAAGACCTCGCTGCTCGGCATGGCCTCGGTGAATTGGAACCAGTGGCGCAACAACCTGATCCCGGCGTGGAGCGGCGGCGCGGACGGTAACCTCGGCGAGGTGCTGGCGAAGCCGGACAGCGTAGCCTGGCGGCTGATGACCGGAGTGCGCGGCCAGCTGAGTCCGCGCATCGCGACCGGGGTGGAGTTCGGCTACGGGCAGATGTACTACAACGAGCAGTCGGTGCTGGATTACAACGCCACGCTCGCTGCGGGCAAGGCGGCGTCGAGCTTCGATCTGGACATCTTCGGCGGCGAGGGCGCAGAGAACTACGCGCGGGACTTGACATCGTTCGGCGAAGGACTGTTGCTGACAGCGACAATAAACTACGCCCCACTGAAAAATCAGAATGTGTCGATTGCATACAAAAAAGATTTTCAGGATGTTTTGTTCTCAAATTATTCTGCTTACAACTCTGTCAATCTCCACTATGATGGCCGGTTTATTGAGCGGCTCGGCATCGTGACAGAGTACGGCTTCCGGCTGGATCGCTACCACGGCGAGGTGGCGCGCGGGGACATGGGCCACCGGGCGCGGCTGGAGGGGACGTGGGACTTCACCCGCGCCTTGCGGGCGAACCTGGGGATGGGCTGGACGTCGCGCTACTGTGCGACAGAGGGCTGTGTGGACAGCTTCAATCCCAATGTGACATATACTCAGATTCAGTATGATGACTTGTGGATCCAGGGGGGAATGTCGTTTACCTGGTGAGCGGATGGGATGGAAAAGCAGGGGGACAGGGTTAGATCATAGCGGTTGCCGGTCCGAGGTGCACGATGTGGTGGATGCTGTTGCTTTTCATGCTGGCTCATGCGGAAGATGGCGGCTCAACGGGCGGGGCAGGGGTTGTGGCCACGGCCTCGGACTACACGCTCGGCGCGGGGGATCTGCTGTACCTGGAGGTCTTCGGGGAGCCGGAGATGTCGCGGGAATTGCGGATCGCTGAGGACGGGACGGTGTCGGTGCCGTATGTGGGGGCGCTGCAGATGAGCGGGCTGACAGTGGATCGGGCGGAGGCGCAGATCGTGGCGGCGCTCGGGAATTCGGTGCTGGTGTCGCCGCAGGTGGTGCTGCACGTCCGCTCCTATGGGCGGAGCGTGGACGTGTCGGGGCGGGTGCGGACGGTGGGGCAGTACCCGATCACGCGGCCGGGGATGACGGTGACGCAGGTGCTGGTGGCGGCGGGCGGGACGCTGGACGTGTCGGCGCCCTATGCGCGGCTCTCGCGCGGGGGGCAGCAGTACATCATCGATCTGGAGGCGATCCTGGCGGGGAACCGGGAGACGGACATGCCGGTGGAGCCCGGTGACACGATCCAGGTGCCGGAGACACCGACGGTGCAGGTGATGGGGTCGGTGGTGGACGCGGGGCTGGTGCCGTACCGGCCAGGGCTGCGGCTGACGGACGCGCTCGCGGCGGCCAAGGGGTTGACCCAGACGGCGAACCGTCGGGTGATCCTGCTGACCCGCGACGGGAAGACGATCAGGGTGAACTATGTCCGCATCCTGAAGCACCTGGAGGAGGATCCGGAATTGCGCCCCTATGACAAGATCGAGGTCACCGAGTCGGCGGTGTGATCGCGGCCTGATCCGGGCGCGAAGTGCGGGCGGCGGTGGACAGGGCTGGCACGGGGCTATAAGCTTGTACAGAACTGTCGACTCGGCAGGGGAGAGGTGTGCGTGGCGCGTGTACGCCAATCAGGGGATTCTTCAACACCTGAGGCGGCCGGCGCATCGTCTGCTGCGCCGGTCGACGTTGAATTGACGGGTGTTCAGATCCCAGGTGCGCCGCCGAAGCCGCGCGCGCGCAAGGCGCGGACAGAGCGTCCGCGCACTGATCGCCCGGAGGCGCGGGCGCTTGCGGTGCAGGCGGACGGCAGGGGCGCGGGCCATGAGGGGGTCCGGCGCGGACGGCGGGTGCAGCCGGAGCCGGTGCGGGCGCTGCCGATGGAGGGCTGGCCGCAGCTGCTGTGGATCGGGCTGATCGTAATCTGCCTGTTCGTGATCGTGGCGCTCGGGAGCTTTGATGTATCAGATCAGATGCTGGTCTCAGATCGCACGCAGATCCACAACCGGGCGGGGGCGCTGGGCGCGTGGGCGGCGGCGGCGCTCTACGGGGGGCTGGGCTGGGGAGCGTGGGCGGTTGTGGTGGTGGCGGTCTGGGCAGGGCTGCGGCTGGCCGGGCGGCAGGTGGGCGGGCTGCTGAACGCGCTGCTGCTCGCGGGGCTGTGGCTGGTGACGCTGGTGGCGCTCGGGCTGTGGACGGATCCGGTCGGTCGGGATTTTCCGGCGGGCGGCTGGCTGGGCGGGACGCTCGCCGGGCTGCTGGCGGGGGGCGCGGGGCAGGTGGGCGCGTCGCTGCTGGTGTCGGCGGCGGCGCTCGGCGTGGTGACGCTGCTGTTCCGCATCGACTGGCAGCCGGTGGCGAGCCGGGTGGTGCAGGGGATCGAGACGCAGGCGCCGCGCGTGGCGCGGAAGATCGGGGAGGCGGGGGTCTCAGCGGTGCAGGCGTCGGTGCGGGGCGCGGCGTCGCTGGGACAGCAGATCTCGGAGCGCGCGCCGCGCGTGCGGCCTGAGGCGGATCCCGCAGCGGAGCCGGGCCGGGCCGGGCCGGTGGCGGGGCCGCCTGATCCGACCGCCGCTGAGCTGGGCTCTGCAGCGATCGACACGCTCCCGGCAGGCATGATGGCGCCGGGAATGCGCACCGGTCAGTGGTCGGCGCAGCGTCCTGAGCCGGAGCCGCCAGAGGAGCACACGGCGCTCTCTCAGCGGGCGCTGGTCGAGGTGGAGTGGGAGCCGACGACGGTCGCCCGCCCGGAGCGCGATCCGCTGCCGCCGGTAAAGCCGGTTCTGTCGGAGCAGGACGCGTCCTCTCAGCGGGGTGCGCTGACCGCGCCCGTGCGGGTTCAGCCCCGCGATGCGCGCGAACCGCGCAGGTTGAAGCTTCCGGAGCCGCCAGAAGGCCGCCCGCCGGAAGCGGGGAGCCCGGTCGAGACAGCCCGACCGGCCGAGACGGCCCGCCCGGTCGAACCGGCGCGCCGGGATGCGGCGCTCCTCTCCGGCCTCCGCGAGGAGAACGATGAGATCGTGCCGGTGCGCGCGCGCCCGGATCCGGCTGGACGATCCGCGCCCCTGGAGGCGCGCCCCGAGATGACGGCGGCGCGCCCTGAGCTGACGCCCGCCCGCCCTGAGCCGACCGCCACCCGCCCTGAGGTGACACCGATCCTCACCGAGCCGATCGAGCGGGCGGCTCCAGGCTCGACCTCCCGCCGCGCCCCTGATCCGGACGCCCGCGCTGAACCGCTCCCGTCGATCGCGGAGCTGTACCCTGCGTACGCGCTGCTGCGTCCGATGGAGCTTCCCCGGCCGGAGGCGCCGTCCAGCCCGGAGCGCTCCGTCCGTCCAGAGCGTCCGGGCCTTCCTGAGCGCCGCGCTGATCCGGCTTCTGAATTTCCGCGCCGCCCAGAGCCGCCGCGCCCAGAGCGTCGCGCTGAGCCCGCTCCGCCGATGCCCCGCGCCGAGCCCCGCCCGGAGCCTGCTGAGCCTCCGATCCGCCCCGATCCGCGCCGCGACCCCGATCCGCGCCGCGACCCCGATCCGCGCCCGAGCCGCGCCGAGGTGGCCCGATCCGACGCGCGGAGCGCAGAGCTGCGGCTGCGGGACGCCGCGCTCAGGCATGAGGCCCCGCAGGAGCCGACGCCGCTCCCGGTGATGATGGACGCCCCGCTGGTGCCGATCGGGCCGATGGTGATGCCCGGAAACATGCAGAGCGGCGGCACGCAGGACGACGGGCGGGCGCTGCGCGAAGGGTGGGGGTTCGAGCTGCCGCCCCTCTCCATGCTGGACGAGCACCCGGTCAGCATCGTCGGGCATGACGACGGTCAGCTCCAGGAGCTCGGTCGGAAGCTGGCGGCGAAGCTCCGGACCTACGGGGTGGAGGGTCAGGTGGTGGCGATCCGGCCCGGCCCGGTGATCACGATGTTTGAGTATGAGCCTGCTCCGGGGGTGAAGCTCTCAAAGATCTCATCGCTCTCTGACGATCTGAAGATGGCGCTTGAGGCGGTGAGCGTCCGCATCGTGGCGCCGATCCCGGGGCGCGGGGTGGTGGGGGTGGAGATCCCGAACCGGCACCGGCAGATCGTGTGGGCGCGGGACGTGTTCGCCTCGCCGGAGTTCCGTGACAGCAATTGCCTCCTGCCGATGATCCTCGGGAAAGACACGGAGGGACGCCCCTATGTGACGGATCTGGCAAAGATGCCGCACCTGCTGGTGG
>JBEIQZ010000909.1:0-1295 GCA_040376255.1 Alphaproteobacteria bacterium | reverse complement strand
CGAGATCCGCCGCGAGCGGAAGAAGGTGCGGGACGCAGGCGTCTCGGTCGAGGTCAAGGTCGGGACGGCGCTCACCGGAGAGGAGTGGGAGATGCTCCGCACCTTCTACCTGTCGACGGTCGGGAAGATGGGGGCGATCCCCTATATGAATGAAGGGTTTTTTAAGGAAATTCGCCAGCACTTCGCGCACCGGGTCGTCGCGGTGATCGCGCGGCGGGCGGAGGGAGGGGCGGGGGTTGCCGAGGGGGCGGGTGGTGCCGGGGCGGGGCGGCTGATCGCCGGGACGCTCAACTTCCGCAAGGGCGACCACCTCTACGGGCGCTACTGGGGCTGCGTCGAAGAGGTGCCTGCGCTGCATTTTGAGTGCTGTTATTACGCGCTGATCGAGTGGGCGATCGCGCAGAAGATCACGCTGTTCGAGGCGGGCGCGCAGGGGGAGCACAAGGTCTCGCGCGGCTTCCTGCCCGCCCTCACGCGATCCTGCCACCGGATCAGCCACCCGGGCCTCTCGGCGGCGATCGGGGAGTTCCTGGCGCGGGAGCGGCAGCAGGTGGAGGGCGCCATCGCGCACTACATGGCGGAGTCGCCGTTCCAGGCGGGGCCGGCGGTGGTGCAGCCGGGTGATGCTCCCTGATCATGGCGCGCTTTCTGTCCGGTGCTGCTCCCTCCCGTCACAGCCGCGCTGTATACTGCGATAATGTCACGCTCTTTCCTGCCCCTGCCTCTGCCTCTGCCTCTCCCCCTGCTCTCTGCGAACCCGTCGCGCCTGCTGCTGTCTGCCCTGCTCGCGACGCTGGGCGGCTGCTCGGACTACGGGGTGGGATCGCTGAAGGAGCCGAGCCCGGCGGGGGACACGGCGGCCTGTCCTGAGGTCGACACGGGCCTGTCGGCGGAGCCTGCGGCGGACTGTCAGGTGGTGCCGCAGATCGGGGTGTTCGATCCGGTGGTGGAGTGGCAATGGCTTGCGCAGGACTACGGCTACGACGACGTCATGTCGACGCCGGTGGTGGGGGACATCTCGGGGGACGGGGTGCCGGACATCGTGTTCTCGTCGTTCGCCGGGGGCGCGTACACGCTGGCGGGGGCGCTGACGGCGATCTCGGGGGACGGGTCGGGGGTGCTGTGGTCGATCCTCGACGCGGGGGGCTGGCACCCGCACGGGTCGGCGGGGGTGGCGATCGGCGCTCCCGCCGGCGCCCGCGAATCCGGCAGCCCGTCGAGCGTGCGATACCAGCTGTGGGCGCGGGGCCGGGGAGATGAAGACAGGCGGTTGGGGTGGGCCGCCGCGGCGGCGG
>JBEIQZ010000422.1:0-5574 GCA_040376255.1 Alphaproteobacteria bacterium | reverse complement strand
GCCTTTCGCCTTTCGCCTTTCGCCTTTCGCCTTTCGCCTTTCGCCGTGTCACCGTGTCGCCGTGATCCTCTGCCTTTCCCTCCACTCCCCCGCCCCCATCATCCCCCCCAGCCCCTCCCGTATCCGCCCGATCTCCGCCTGCGGCGCCCCCGCCCGCTCCTCCACCGCGAACCTGCCTTCCTTGACCTCGATCCCGACCTCGCGGTAGACCTCCCGGAACGGCCTCCCTGACGCCTGCGCCCGCCGGAACGCCTCTGCGGTCGCGAACAGCTCCGGATCCATGTTCCCTGCGCGCGGCACGATCCCCTGCGCGAGCGTCCGGCAGATGGAGAGGCTCTGGAGCGCCACCTGCGCCCCCTCCAGCAGCGGGGCCTTGCAGAGCTGCAATTCCCGGTGGTAGCCTGAGGGGAGCCCGGCGGGGATGTCTTCGATGAGCCGCTGGCAGGATCGGACGCGCCGCACCTGGGCCCGGAGCAATTCGGCGACATCGGGGTTGCGCTTCTGGGGCATGATCGACGATCCGGTGGTGAGAGCGTCGGGCAGCCTGAGCAGCGAGAACTCCGCCGTCGCGTAGAGCGCCACGTCTGAGGCGAACCGTCCCGCCACCCCGACCGCCGCCGCCGCCGCATGCAGGCAGGCCGCCGCGTCCATCCCGCGCGTCAACTGGGGCGCGGTCACCGGGTACTCCACCCGCGAGAACCCGAGCAGCCGCGCCGAGAGCTCCCGATCCAGCGGCAGCGGCGTCCCGTACCCGGCCGCGCTCCCCAGCGGCGACCGATCCACCACCTCCCACGCCCCCCGGATCAGCGGCAGCGCCGCCGACATCGCCCCGGCGAACCCCGCGCCCCACAGCCCCCACGACGACGGCATCGCCCGCTGCATGTGCGTGTAGCCTGCCACCGGCATGTCCCCGTAGCGCTCCGCCCAGCTCAGCCACGCCTCCGCCAGCCCGACCGCCTCCGCATGGAGCCTCAGCAGAAACTCCTTCTGCCACAGCCGCAGCGTCGTCAATATCTGATCGTTCCGCGACCGCCCCGTGTGCACCTTCCCCGCGACCGCCCCCAGCAGCTCATGCAGCCGCACCTCCACCGCCGTATGCACATCCTCCTGCTCCACCGCGATCCGGAACGCCCCCCGCTCCACCTCCTCCAGCACCGCCCGCAGCCCCCCGATCAGCAGCCCCGCCTCCGCCGCCGTCAGCAGCCCCGCCGCCTCCTGCGTCCGCACATGCGCCACCGACCCGATCACGTCCTGCCACGCCCACGCCAGATCCACCTCCGGATCGCTCCCGGTCGTGAACGCAGCCACCTCCTCATCCACCTCCCCGCCCTTCTCCCACAGACGCATATCGTCCTCTCGCAGACCAGCACCGTGACTTTGCGCCGCTGAGGCGTCGCGTCGTCCTGGTGCTGGTCTGCGAGAGGACGATATGCGTCTGTCTTCTTTAAGACTTATCCGGTACTGACTATCTTAATGGCGCTGGGCTGGTGTACCACTCCATTCTTGCGCCTTTTGCCTTTCGCCGTGTCGCCGTGTCGCCGTGTCGCCGTGATCCCCTCACCCCAGCATCTCCCTCACCACCTCCCCATACATCCCCGCCGCCCGCTCGACCATCTCCACCTCCACCCACTCATCTGCGGTGTGGCTCACCTCTGAGAGCCCCGGCCCCCACTTGATCGCGTCGATCCCGCGCAGGTGCGCCCAGTCTGAGAGGGTCGGCGACGAGAAAAGCTGTGCTTCGGGGTTGGCCCGCCGCGCTGCTGCACAGATCGCCGACCCTTCAGGCGTCTCGACGGGGTGGAAGCGGTCGGATCGGATCAGGATCTCGCTCTCCAGCAGATCGCGGAAGTCCTGAATGAGCGAGGCGTGATCGTAGGCGGCGGTGGTGCGGAGGTCGATGGTGAACTGGCAGCGGTCGGGGATGATGTTGTGGCGGGTTCCGGCGGAGATGAGGGTGACGGCGTGGGTGGTGGCGCCGGCGACGGGGTGGAGGCGGTCGAGGCGGAGGTCGGCGATCTTCTGGATGTCGCGGGCGGCGCGGAGGATGGCGTTGTCGGCGAGCCAGGGGCGGGCGGCGTGTCCGGCGCGTCCGTGGGCGACGCAGTCGAGGAGGAGCATGCCGTTCTGGGCGGTGGCGATCTGGAGGCCGGTGGGTTCGCCGATGATGGCGTGGTCGGGCTTCGGGAGGTGGGGGAGGAAGGCTTCGAGGCCGTTGCGGCCGGTCTCCTCCTCGCAGACCATCGCGGCGATCAGGGTGCCGCGCCGGACGGGGGCGGAGAGGAACGCCTCCATCATCGCGGTGACGGAGGCTTTGGCGTCGTTGCTGCCGAGGCCGTAGAGGCGCCCGCCTTCCAGCGTCGGGGCGAGCGGCGGGCGCGTCCACGAGGGGGTGGCGGGGACGGTGTCGATGTGGCTGCAGAGCATCACGACCGGGCCGGGCAGCGGGCCTGAGCGGAACCCGGCGATGTTGCGATCCATCTGGAGGACGCGGACGGGGGAGGCGGCGGGGCGGGACATCCACTGCCCGACCACGTCCACGGCGGGGCCCTCCTCCCGGGAGGGGGAGGGGGCGGCGACGAGGGCGCAGAGGCGGCTGAGGAGGTCGCTCACAGAGGCAGGCGGATCAGGCGTCGTCGCGGCGGCGCACGAGCATGGTGCCGCAGCCTTCGTTTGTGAAGATCTCCAGCAGCAGGCTGTGGGGGCGGGTGCCGTCGATGATGTGGACGCGCCGGACATCGCCCTGGAGCGCCTCGCGGATCGCGGCGATCTTGGGGAGCATGCCGCCGCTGATGGCGCCGCGCCCGATGAGGTCTTCGACGGTGTCGAGGTCGCCGTAGGAGACGAGGCGGCGGGGATCCTTGACGTCTTCCAGCAGGCCGGGGACGGCGGTGCAGAGGATGAGCTTCTCGGCGCCGAGGGCCATCGCGAGGCGGGCGGCCACGGTGTCAGCGTTGACGTTGAGGAGCTGCCCGTCGGGGCCGGTGATCAGCGGGCAGACGACCGGGGTGTTGTTGCGGTCGAGCAGGGTGAGCAGCAGACCGGTGTCGACGGACTCGATGTCGCCGACGAGGCCGAAGTCCACCATGCGCTCCTCGCCGGTCGCCGGGTCGTGCTGGGGGCGGGGGGGGCGGCGCACGCCCTGGACGATGCGCCCGTCGCCGCCGGAGAGGCCGACCGCCGCGATCCCGCAGGCGCCGAGCGCGCTGACGACGTCGGAGTTCAGGGCGCCACGGAACACCATGCGGGCGAGCTCCTGGGTCTTCGCGTCGGTGACGCGGCGGCCGCCGACCACCTGCCGCTCCACGCCGAGCTGCGCGCAGAGCGCGTCGAGCTGCGGCCCGCCGCCGTGCACCAGCACC
This sequence comes from Alphaproteobacteria bacterium, assembly GCA_040376255.1. Lineage (GTDB taxonomy): Bacteria > Myxococcota_A > UBA796 > UBA796 > SXON01 > JBEIQZ01. The sequence goes on along the minus strand of JBEIQZ010000422.1, from coordinate 2,215 downwards.
ACCCGGATCCCCACATCGACCAGCAGCGCGATGTCCGCCGCGAGGATGCGCAACCGCTCTTCCTCCAGCAGGCTGCCGGAGAGCTTGATGACGAACACCCGGTTGCGGAACAGGCGGATGTAGGGGTGGGCGGACAGCAGGGGCAGGATGCGTTCCATCGTTCTCCAGAAAAGAGCCGCACTGCTATCCTGAGCGGGGGGGGGGTGCCAGTCGGCGGGGCGGATGTCATGGAACCGGTTAAAGAGGGGGGATGGACATCCTCACTGTTTTGCGGGAGCGCGGCTTCATCCATCAGATCACCGACGAGAGCGCCTTGCGCGAGGCGCTTGGCGCCGGGCCGGTCACGTTCTATTGCGGCTTTGATCCTACCGCGTCGAGCCTGCATGCCGGGAGCCTCGTCCAGCTCATGCTGATGGGGAACCTCGCGCGGGCCGGACACCGGGCGGTCGGGGTGATCGGCGGCGGGACGGGGATGATCGGCGATCCGGCGGGGCGGGACACGACGCGCGATCTGCTGAACGAGGAGAAGCTCGCGGAGAACCTGCGCGGCATCCGGGCGCAGATCGGGCGGTTCTGCCCGGGCGTGGACATGGTGGACAACGGCGAGTGGCTGCTCGGGCTCAACTACATCGCCTTCCTGCGCGACATCGGGCGGCACTTCTCGGTGAACCGGATGATGTCGGCGGACAGCGTGCGGCTGCGGCTGGAGCGGGAGCAGGGGCTGTCGTTCATCGAGTTCAACTATGTGCTGCTGCAGGCGTACGACTTCCTGGAATTGTACCGGCGGAAGGGCTGCCGGCTCCAGGTGGGCGGGCAGGATCAGTGGTTCAACATCCTGATGGGGACTGAGCTGATCCGGCGCATCGGCGAGGACGGGGCGGGGCGGGGCGACACCTTCGGCCTCACGACGCCGCTGCTGACGACGAGCAGCGGGGCGAAGATGGGCAAGACCGCCGCCGGGGCCATCTGGCTCGATCCGGAGCGGCTGCCGCCGTTCGAGTACTACCAGTACTGGTACAATTGCGACGACCGCGATCTGGAGAAGTTCCTCAAGCTGTTCACCTTTTTGCCGCTGCCGGAGATCGCCGCCATCGTCGCGGGGGACATCCGGGCGGCGAAGCACCGGCTCGCGCGGGAGGTGACGGAGATCGCGCACGGGGCGGAGGTCGCGCTGGCCTCGCAGGAGGCGGCGTTCGGGCTGTTCGGGCGGCCCGGCGAGGCGAAGGCGTTCAGCGTCACTGAGGAGACGCCCCGGCATGCGGCGGTTCTGCCGCGCGGGGTCGTCGATCTGCTGGTGGAGAGCGGCCTGTGCAGGTCGAAGGCGGAGGCGCGGCAGAAGATCCGCGAGGGCGCGGTGAAGGCGCATGCGGATCGGCAGCCGGTGGGCGACGAGAAGCAGGTGTTGGCGGAGCCGACGCTGCTGTGGGTCGGGAAGAAGCAGGTGGTGCAGATCCTCAGCGCCCCTCCCGCCGAAGCAGCGGGCGGCTGATCCGGTGGCGGACGCGCTTTTTTCCTGGGTGGAGCGGGTTCACGCAGGCGCCGGGCCGTGGGGCGAGGTGCTGGACGCGGGGACGGGCGATCACTCGCTCGGCTGGCTCCACGGCCTCTCGCCGCGCGCGCTGACGGCGGTGACCGTCGAGCAGTGGCGCATGGAGGGGCTGCGGAGGATCGCGCCGGGGGCTGAGATCCTGCTCGGGCAGTGGACAGACCCGCTGCTGCTGGCGGGGCGCGCCTTCGACGCGGTGGTCGTCGACTATGTGATCGGGGCGATCGACGGCCACGCGCCCTACTTCCAGTATGACTTTCTGGAGCGCCTCCGGCCCCATGTCCGGCCAGGGGGGCGCGTCTACCTGATCGGGATGGAGCCGCCGCCGCGCGACGGCAGCGGGATGGACGAGGTCTGCCGCGTGCGGGACGCCTGCATCCTGCTCGCGGGGCACCGGTGCTACCGCGAGTACCCGCGCGCGGTGGTCGAGGGCTGGGTCGGGCGGGCCGGGTTCAGCGTGATCGACAGCGCCTCCATCCCGAACCGGCTCGGGCGGCGGTTTATCGAGGGGCAGCTCAGCGTGGCGCGGACGAAGCTCGGGTACCTGAAGGATCGGGGGCTGGCGGCGACGATGGAGGCGCACATCGCGGGGGTGCAGGAGCGGGCGATGGACGGGCTGGTGGCGGGTGGCGGGTGGCGGGTGTGGGGGGCGGATTGGGTGATCGCGGC
>JBEIQZ010000779.1:0-2013 GCA_040376255.1 Alphaproteobacteria bacterium | reverse complement strand
GGCACTCCATCCTCACCAGCGACATCTGAGCGATCCCCTCAAAACCTCCCATCCACCACCACCCGCCCATCCACCACCCGCACCCCGATCACCCTCCCCCACTCATCCCCCACCATCACCACCCCTCCCTGCAACCGCACGCACGGCTCCCGCGTCCCCTCCAGCCGCAGCCTGTAAATATCCCCCGAAAAAACCGGCTTGTTGTTCAGCATCGACACCCGCCGCACCTCCAGCGCCCCCCCCGCCAGCACCCCGGCCACCATCCCGTCCCCGGTGACGACGCCCCGCCAGCCATTCCCATCCGGCACGCTCCCATCCGGGATGGGGTCCCAGATCAGCCCGCCCGGCTGGAGGCAGAACCCGACGCAGTTGCTGTCGATGGGCAGCAGCCCGGCCCCGCCGATCTGTGCGACGGCGACGGGCGGCATCTCGACGCGCTGGCGGAGCGCCATCCCGGTGGAGTTGTAGATCCAGCGCTCGGCGCGGACGGGCGTATCGGGGCCGATCTCCTCTTTTTTCCCGCTCCCCTTCCCTGGCAGGGCGTCGGGGGGCAGGCAGAGCATGGCGATCGTCGTGAGGTTGCGGTGGACGGCGAGGACGGTGCCGAGCTTTGTCACGCGCCAGAGGACGCGCTGGAGGTCAGCGGCGTCGATCACCATGAGCTCCCCCGCGCCTGCAACGACCCAGCGCTCGCCATCGAAGGTGGAGGCCCAGCGATCGATCGGCAGATCAGCGACCCAGCGGGCGCGACCGCGCTCCAGCTCCAGCCAGTGGATCTGCTGGACGCTGCCCCGGCGGGCGAGGGCGAGGGCGACGCGGCCCTTGTCGGCGGGGACGAGGGCGTGGGCGGGGACATCGAAGCGGCGGAGGAGCGCGCCGGAGGCCTCGCGCAATTCGACGCCGCCCTCTCCGAAGGCGACGAGGAGGTGGCCGGTGGCGAGGAGGCAGGCGTCATGGACGGCGCGGCTGCCGCGATCCCAGGCGGCGATCCTGCGCTCGCGGGGCCACTTCGGCGCGGCGCCGGCGGGGGCGCGGGCGGGGAAGGTCTCGCGGAGCAGCGGATCGACGGCGTGGAGGCCGTCCTCGGTGGGGCGCTCCAGCCAGAGGCGGCGGGCGAGGCCGCGCGAGAGCCCGGCGGCGGGCGGGGCGACGGTGCGGAGCTGGCGCCAGAGCTGGGCGCGGCGCTCGGTGGCCTCCTCCCCCTCCTCAGCGAGCAGGGCGCGGACGCGGGCCTGCGCCTCGGGCAGCCGATCCGGGGCGAGCATCAGCAGCCAGGGCAGCGCGGCCTCTCCGGCGGCGCCGGGCTGGTCGACGACCTCGCTGATCCAGGGGAGGGCCTTGCCGCGCTGGTCAGCGGAGGGCCAGATGGCCTGGACGGCGGCGGACAGATCGCCGCGATCCGCGAGGCCGGAGGCCCACAGCCAGCGGAGGCGCTCGGCGGCGTCGGGGAACTTCGTCTGGAGCGCGACGAGCAATTCCCCGAAGCTGCCGTGGCGGCGGGCGAGCCAGATGGCGTGGCCCTCCTCTCCGGCGCGGAGCCAGAGCCGGATGGCGAAGGCGGGATCGGCGACGCGGGCCTCGGCGAGTTTTGCGGCGTCGCGGAAGCGCCCGTGCCGCTCCAGCAGCGAGACCGCCTTCTCATGCTCGCGGAGCAGCCCGGAGAGGACGAACGCGGCCTCATCGATCCGGCCCTCCTTCTCCAGCCGGACGAGCGCCTGCTCATAGAGCTGCTTCAGGCGCTCCATCATGTCGTCGCCCAGCGGCATGACCGTCCGGCGCCCGGCGGGCTGTGTGGTGAGATCGAGGTTGTCGCGGAGCTGGCCCCAGCCGAGCGAGAGACCGCCGGGCTGGCCGTTCTCGCCGCCACCGAGCGGCAGGGCGCGGCGGAGGGCGTCGGCCAGATCGCCCTTCTCGAACTTCTCGATCATCTCATCGAGGTAGCGCTGCTGCCGCTCCATGACCACGCCGTACAGGCCGGACTTCGCCAGCAGCATCGCCAGCCGCTCGCGCCAG
>JBEIQZ010000253.1:0-8384 GCA_040376255.1 Alphaproteobacteria bacterium | reverse complement strand
GGGCTTTTTGGGTTTTACGTCCTCTGCATCCACCGGGCCAGCCGGGGCGTATCGGGGAACATTGTCGGGCGGAGAGGTTCGGAAATATTTGGAATGACGGGTTTTTGATGGAGGGAGGGGGGTCAGGGGGCGGGGGTGGGGGGGAGGATCTTTTCGAGGGAGTCGATCTTGAGGATGGTGGGGCCGGTGCAGGCGATGGAGATGGGTTCGGCGCCGGGTTTTTCGATGAGGATGCCGGAGCCGTTCTGGCTGCCAGAGCCCATGGTGTCCTGATCGTAGACGGTGTAGGAGAAGCCGCCGTTCTGGAACACGACGTTGAAGGACTGGCTGGAGGCGTGGTTCTGCGTGTTCCAGGTGAGGGCGGTGCGGCCGGTGGCGGGGTCGGCGGGGTAGGCGAGCTCGACGGCGCCGGGGCGGCCGAAGCGGTACTGGATGCTGCCGACGGTGGCGGAGAGGTCGGGGCTGGCGCAGATGGAGATCACCTTGCCGTTCTTGGCGGCGCAGGAGAAGCGGGCGTCCTCGTTGGCAGTGCAGAGCGTGCCGTTGACGGTGGCGGGGGCGCCGGAGGCCGGTGCAGCCACGGGAGCTGCTGCGACCGGTGCGGTTGTCGGGGCCGGAGCCGCCGGGGCTTTGACGGGGGTTGCCGGAGCGGCAGGAGCGGGCGCCGGAGCGCCCTGACAGGCGATGAGGAGGTACAGCATCCCGCAGCCTTATCACATCCCCCCGCGCTCCCGCCTCCCTCCGCCCTTCCTACACCGCTCCCCTCTCCCACCCCACAAACCCGTCATCCCCTCTGTATCCACCCGTCGAGGGTGTTCCCCGAGCCGCCCCAGCGGGCCCGGTGGACAAGAGGGGCGGAAAACCCAAAAAGAGTCGTCGCGACAAATACTATCGCCCCTCTTGTTCACCCCCGGCAAGGGCCAGCTGCAGCGCGCCAGTGCGCGCGGGGGGAGGGCAGGCTATGCCCTGCCCGATGCGGGGGGAGGTTCTCCCCCTGCGGGGAGATCCATGAGGGTGCAGGTGGCGGTGCCGTTGCCGGTGCATGGGACGTTCACGTATGCGGTGCCGGAGGAGCTGGGCGGCGGGGCGGGGCTGGCGGTGGGGATGCCGGTGCTGGTGCCGTTCGGGTCGAGGGTGGTGAACGGGTGGGTGGTGGACGGGGAGACGCCGCCGGAATTGGAGCGGAAGCTGGCGACGGGGGCGGCGGAGCTGAAGGGGTTGGAGCGGGTGCTGGGGGAGGAGCCGGACTTTACGGAGGAGCAGCTCAGGTTCTTCCGTTGGATCTCAGAGTATTATCTGAGTCCGCTGGGGGAGGTGATCGCGACGGCGGTGCCGGCGGCGACCTCGGCGCGGACGCGGCATGTGTATGTGCCGACGCCGGAGGGGGTGGAGGCGCTGGCGCAGGGGCAGGCGGAGGGGCCGCTGGGGACGATCCTGCGGGAGATCGTGGCGCGGCCCCGGTCGAGCCGGGCGGGGATCTCGCGGCGGCTGCATGCGGAGGTGGAGGACGTCCCGGCGGTGCTGCAGGGCCTGGTGCACCGGTGCTGGATCGAGGGAGAGGATCTGATCATGGAGGCGTCGAAGGACGAGGAGGCGTGGGTGGAGCGGGTCCCCGGCGCGGATCCGGTAGTATTGACGCCGCGCGCGCGGAAGGCGAAGGAGATCTACGAGCGGATCGGGGCGGAGGGGCGGCGGCTCTCAGAGCTGGACAGCGCGGCGGTGCTGCGGCTGGAGCGGCTGGGGCTGGTGCAGAAGGTGATGCGCCGGAAGCTGAACGACTGGGTGGAGGGGGCGGTGCGGAGCCGGGCGCCGGCGCTGAACGGGGAGCAGATGGGGGCGGTGGAGGCGGTGGGGCGGCCGGGGACGTACCTGCTGCACGGAGTGACGGGGGCGGGGAAGACGGAGGTGTACCTGGAGCTGGCGCGGCGGGTGCTGGACACGGGGAAGCAGGTGCTGGTGCTGGTGCCGGAGATCGCGCTGACGCCGCAATTGACGCGGCGGTTCACGGCGCGGTTCGGGACGGGGATCGCGGTGCTGCACTCGGGGCTGACCGGGCCGGAGCGGCGGCGGGAGTGGCGGCGCATCCGGGCGCAGGAGGCGACGGTGGCGATCGGGGCGCGGTCGGCGATCTTTGCGCCGTTCGCGAAGCTGGGGCTGATCGTGGTCGACGAGGAGCACGACGACTCGTTCAAGCAGGAGGACGGGGTTCGCTACAACGGGCGCGATCTGGCCTCGGTGCGGGGGAAGATGGCGGACTGTCCGGTGATCCTGGGGTCAGCGACGCCCTCGCTGGAGAGCTGGGAGAACGCGCGGACGGGGCGGTACACGCTGCTGACGCTGCGGAACCGGGCGACGGCGCGGGCGGTCCCGAGCGTCAACGTCATCGACATGCGGAAGGAGCCCCGCATGCCGGACAACACGCAGCCGCTGATCTCGCAGGCCGTGAAGGGGGCGATCGAGGAGGCGCTGCAGAACGGCGGGAAGGCGATCCTGCTGTACAACCGGCGCGGGTACGCGACGTTCGTGGAGTGTCCGGGCTGCGGGGAGGCGTACGAGTGCCCGTCCTGCGGGATCGCGATGGTGTTGCACCAGGGCGGCCCGGCGCCGAAGGAGGGCGACAAGCGCAAGCTGAAGCCGGGACGGCTGGACTGCCACTACTGCGGCTTCCACCGGGCGTTCCAGCCGGACTGTCCGAAGTGCGCCACGCCGCTCTCGGTGCTGGGGCGCGGGACGGAGCGCGTCGAGGAGATCGTCGCAGACACCTTCCCCGGCATCCCGACGGGCCGGATGGACGCGGACACCACCTCTGAGCGGGGCGCGCATGCGCGGATCCTCGACGCCTTCCGGGACGGCGCGTTCCGGCTGCTGGTCGGGACGCAGATCGTGGCGAAGGGGCATGACTTCCCGGACGTGCATGTGGCGGCGGTGCTGGGCGTGGATCACGTGCTGGGGATGCCGGACTTCCGCTCGGCGGAGCGCAGCTTCTCGCTGGTGACGCAGCTCTGCGGGCGGGCCGGGCGCGGGGAGGTGGCGGGCAAGGTGTTTCTGCAGACCTCGCATCCGGATCATCCGGTGTTCGGCTGCCTGGGGGACGTGGCGACATTCGCGCGGTACGAGGAGCACTACCGGCGCGTCCTGGGTTACCCGCCGTTCTCGCGGCTGGTGCTGCTGCGGATCGAAGGGGAGGATCGGTCGGCGACGGTCTCGGCGGCGGACGCGCTGGCGCGGCTGGCGCGGACGCAGGCGAAGAACTTTGCCGGGATCGACGTGCTCGGCCCGGCCCCGGCGATGCTGCCCCGGATGGTGGGGCGGTGGCGGTACCAGCTCGTGCTGCGCGGGCGCGGGATGAAGGCGTTCCGGGATTTTCTGACCGAGAACCACCAGAGCTGGAAGGGGCCGCGCGGGGTGCGGGTGCAGGTGGACGTGGATCCGAGGGGGCTGGGGTAGGCGGCGAGCGCGAGATCCAGCAGGCAGAGCAGCATGTGTCCCCCGATGTCCGGCGGGACAGCGACACCGCTGCCGCGCCCGGCGCAGACGGATCTATCCTGCCTGACGGGCGCAGGCCGGTTTTACCGCATCCGGCGGGCTGGCACGCGGATTGCTCTATGGCGGGCGTCACACCACAGGAGCCCACGATGATCCGCATCTCCAGCCTCTTCTCCCTGATCGCCCTCTCCACCCTCACCGGCTGCTTCGACGAGGAGCCCATCGTGCTCCCCGACGATCCGACCCCTTCCGGTATCGAGCTGATTGAGGGCAGCTACGAGGTGCAGATCGTGGCGGTCGAGGAGATCGCCTGCCAGGGGATGCGCCCGCGCGATCTGGTGGGCGAGACGCTGTATGTGGATCTGGCGCAGCTCAACGGGCCGAAGGTGCGGGTGGACTGGGACGGGGTGGCGCTCTACGGCAGCATGAAGGACAGCGCGATCAGCGTCAGCGGCAGCGAGGCCATCTGGTACGATGACACCGCTGTCGAGGACACCGGCACCGACACCGACACCGACACCTCGCCCCCGGACGAAGGCGACACCGATCCGGTCGGTGAGGAGGACACCGGCGGCGCGGCGCCCGAGCCGGGCGACTGCGGGGACAGCGGCGACACCAGCACCGGCTCCGGCGGGGGCAGCAGCGAAGACACCGGCGGCTCCAGCGGCGGCTCCAGCGGCTCAGACTGCGGCGACACCGGCTCAGAGCCGGGCGATCCCGGCGACGCGGACATGATCATGGAGCTCAGCCTGGATCTCGCCATCCGCACCGACCGGATCGCGGACGGGCGCTTCACCTACCGGTTCGAGGGCGACGGCATGAGCTGCAGCCTGAGCGCGCAGGTCTCGGTCGCCTTCAGCGGGCGCAGCGAGGATCGCCCCCAGCCCGTCTACGAGGAGGAGACCGAGGTGGACACCGGCGCGGACACCGGCGAGGCCGACGCGGGCTGAGAGATCTATGGCGGCAGCACCACAGACGGGTGTTGCCGCCCTCCCTTAGACCAGCAATTCTCCCACCGGGCTGGCCGAGTACCCCGCATCGACGCCCCACCCGTCCAGCGGGATCCCCGCCCCCCGGAGCGCCGTCAGCACCGCGTCTGAGGTGTTGCGCCCCGACGTACGGATGTGCTGCCCCGGCCGCAGGTTCCCGTTGCCGCCCCCGGCGATGAGGATCGGGTATTCGGAGTTGGTGTGGCGCGAGCCGTCCGACAATTCGGTAGAGCAGAGGATCGAGCAGCGCTGGAGCAGGTTCGAGTCTCCCTCCGGCGTATCCTGGAGGACCTGCAGGAACTGCGCGAGCATGCCCATCGTAAAAGTGACGGCGGCGTGGACGATGGGCTGGGGCTGGGCCTCGAAGTGGGTCATGCCGTGCATGCCGTCGGTGGCGCCGACCTGCCAGAACAGGGCGCCGGAGCCGCAGGTGCTGAACTGGAGGGAGAAGACGCGGGTGAGGTCGCAGGAGAGCGCGTAGGCGAGCAATTGCGACATGACAAGGTTCTTCTGCTCGATCTGCTCGCGCCCGTCGATGTCGGGGAAGCTGCTGTCGGGCGGGACGGCGCTGCCGCAGGCGATGTCTGTCCCGAGGCGCTGTTCGAGGGCGCGGACGGAGTCGAGGTGCTGTTCGAGGCGGAGGCGGTCGGTGGCGCCGAGCCGGCCGCTGAGGTGGCGGATCTGGTCGCCGACCTGATCCAGCACGCTCTGGCGCACGAGGTCGCGGGCGAGGCTCTCGGGCGCGCCGAACAGGCGCTGGTAGAGGGCGATGGGGTCGTACTCGGAGGGGTTGGGGAGGTTGGGGCCGTTGTGGGAGAGGTGCTGGAAGGTGGAGCCCTCGTCGGTGCCACGGAACCAGGTGACCCCGGCCTCGACGGAGCGGAAGGGGCGATCCTGGCTGATCCAGTCGGCGGCGTCCTGGTCGACGGACTGGCGGGCGAAGGTGGAGACGATCGTGTCGCGGGTGACGCCCAATTGGTAGTACGCCTGCCCGGTCATGATGCCGGTCATGCCGGAGTGGTGGGGGTGGGTGGCGGTCTTGATCTCGCAGCCGCTCACGACGCTGACCATGCTGCTGAGCGCGCCGAGCGGGGCCAATTCCTCGGAGAGCGCGTAGCCGCTGCCGGTGGTGGGCGGGATCCACTGATCGGGGCGGACGCCGTTGCCCCAGAACCAGACGCCGAAGCGGGCGGGGGCCTCGGTGCCGGTGGCGGAGGCCGGAGAGAAGAGGGAGCCGGTGCGGCCCATCTGCTCCAGCAGCGGCAGGCCGACGAACAGGGAGGAGCCGCGCAGGGCGCCCCGGAGCATGGCGCGCCGGGAGAGGGGGGAGCGGAGGGGCATCAGAGGCTCCCGGTGCAGGCGGCGAGCGCGTAGTCGCCGGAGTTCTCCAGCGGCCCGAAGCCGGAACGGGCGCCGAGCGACTGGCAGAGGAGGTGGAACGCCCCGGCGCAGCCCGCGCCGTCGCGGGAGAGGCTGCCGTCGCAGCGGCTGTCGAGGGCGGAGAGGGCGGAGTAGGTTGTCTCGACGGTCCAGGCGTCGGGCGTACAGGAGATGATCGCGGTGTCGCCGTCGTTCTCGACCGGGCCGAAGCCGGTGACCTGCCCGCGCGCGGCGCACATCCGGTGGATGGCGGCGTTGCAGGCGGGGCTCTGGCGGGTGTAGATGTTGCAGTCGGCATGCCAGCCGGACAGCTCAGTGAACGTTGTGGTGACGACCTCGGTGGCGCCGCCGGCGCAGAGCAGGGCGCTGCTGCCGATCCACTCGTCGGCGGTCACGCGGGCGACCCCGGAGGCGGCGCAGCCGGAGGCGGCGCAGGTGCGGTGGATGGCGGCGTGGCAGGCGGGGCTGTCGGGATCGCTGTCGGGGGCGCAGTCCGCGAGGGCGGCGGTCAATTGCGCGGAGGGGACGGTGTAGAGGAAGGCGCCGAGATCCTCGTCGATCTCTCCGTCCTGATCGTCGTCCTCGCCGTTACAGGTCTCAGCGGGCGCGTCGGGCAATTCGCAGGCGCCCGGCGCGCCGTCGGTGCATGCGCGGATACCGGTCAGCGATCCGGCGAGGCAGGTCTCGACGACGTACTCGTCATCGAAGCCGTCGCAGTCGTTGTCGATCCCGTCGCAGGTCTCCGGCGCGGGCGCGGGCGCGGTGCAGCCCGACCACTGCAAGGCGGTGCAGGTCTCCTCGCCGTCGCCGCAGTCGGTGGCGCAGGGGCGGCGGGCGCCCTCCTCGGTGCACGCGCCCTGCTCCGGGGCGCCGACCGCGCGGAAGGCGGGGTGGAGGACGAGGCTGCGGACGAGGGCGCGCAGGCGGAAGCTGCCGTCGGTGAACGCCGTCCCGAGGTGGGCCAGCACCGGCTCCTCGGCCTCCGTCTCCAGGTGGCCGGTCGCATGGCGGTAGAGCTGCCGCGCGACGCAGGGACCGAACCGCCAGCTCTCCGCGACGGTGCGGCCCAATTCGCCGGCGCCGTAGAATTCGACGCCGTCGAGCTCTCCGCTCGCGTCGACCGGCCGACCGTTGTCGAGGTCGCGCCAGCCGCCGATGGGGTCGAAGTGCTCCATCGCAAACCCTGGCGGGTCCATGAGGTTGTGGCAGCCCGCGCAGGCCGGGTCTTCGGCATGCGCGTTGAGCCGCTCGCGGAGCGTGCCGTCGGTACTCTCGCCGAGCGTGGTCGCCACCCCCGGCGGCGGCGGCGGGATGTCCTGGCAGAGCAGCCGCATGCGGACGTAGCGGCCCCGGCGGGTCGGGGAGGTCATCGTGGCGTGCGAGGTCAGCGTCAAAAACGCCGCCCGCCCGAGGAGCCCCCCGCGATCCGCGCCCAGCCGCACCCAGCCCGCCTGATCGACCGGCTGCCCGTAGTGCGCGCCCAATTCCGGGCTCACCCAGGCGCGGTCATCGGTCAGCAGCGTCCGGTAGTCGGCGTCCGTCGACCAGATATTTTCAAACAATACCTCCATCTCCGTCGCCATGTCTGCCCGCAGCGTGTCGGAGAGCGGGTAGAGCGTCGCGTCCTTGTCCGCCAGCCAGAGCCGATCCAGCTCGATGCTCTCGCGGAAGAAGCGCGCCATCGCCCCGCGCGCCGCCTCAGTCTCCATCAGCCGATCCACCTGCGCCGCCAGCCCGGCCCCGCCGTCCAGATCGCCGTCCAGATCGCCCGACGCCGCCGCCGCCCGGAGCAGCGCGTCCGGCGCGTCGTCGGTGAGGAAGAAGGAGAGCCGCGCCGCCAGCTCATGCCCGGTCAGCCGCCGCTGCCCCGGCTGATCCGGGTCGTCGATCCCCTGCTCCACCCGGAACAGGAACGCCGGAGACAGCAGCACCGCCGCCACCACCGCCTGCGCCCCCGCCGTCGCCCCGCCCGCCTCCGTCGCCGCCGCCGCGAGCCGCACCAGCTCCTCGACCTCGTCGCCCTCCGCCGGGCGCCGCCACGCCTCCCCCGCCAGCCCGAGCGCCCAGCCCCGGAAGCACCGATCCGCCGCCTCCGCCGCCACCGCCGGCATCCCCAGCGCCGCCGCCGCCGCGCAGCCCATCCGCAGATCCCGCGCCGCGTCGTCAGGGATCGCCGCCTCCGCCAGCGACCACGCCGCCGCCTCGTACTGCTCCAGCTCCAGCGGCGAGATCGACAATTCGCCGCTCCCCACGTTGGTATAGCCGTAGAGCGTGTAGTCCCCCGGCAATTCCCCCGCGTACGACACCCCCAGCAACCCCGCGACCGCCCGCCGATACTGCGCGTCGGTCAGGCGGTGCAGGCGCGAGGGCGCGACAGCGGGCGCGGTGGCCTCTGGGGCGGGCTTCACCGCCTCCGGCCGGCACGAGAGCAGCAGCGGGATCATCCACATCGGCCCAGGATAGCACAGATCAGCCGCCCTCTCCTCCGGCCCGTCCGCCCCCGCGCATGTTACCTTCGCCGGGATGATG
>JBEIQZ010000305.1:0-7464 GCA_040376255.1 Alphaproteobacteria bacterium | reverse complement strand
CCCCCCCCCCCCCGCGGGCCCCCCCCCCCCCGGGGCCCCGCCCCCCCCCCCCCCCGCGGCCCCCCCCCCGCCGGGCCCCCGGCCCGGGGGCGTGGGAATAGACAGCGGCTGGATATGGGTTAGTGCCGGGCAATGATCTTCTTCTTCTCTCTGCTCCTGTCCCTGACCGGCTGTTTCAGCGAAACCAACCCCTGTGATGACTACTGCAGCTACATCTGCGACTGTCACACGGATGAAGAGGGCTATGACTGCGACGCCTGCTTCACCGAGTATGACGGCGCGGACGCTGCGCTGCAGGACGAGTGCGAGACGGTGCTCGTCGATCTGAAGGCGCAGGACAACACAGACGCACATGTCTGTACGGACGGTGAGGGGACAGCCACCGACACGGGGCTGTAGGGATCGGGCGCGAGGGCGCTGATCAGCTCAGGGCGCCGGAGCGGACGAGGAGGATCGCGGCGGCGATCGCGGGGCCGTAGGCGACGACGGTCGGCTCCATGTCCTTGCCGCCGGTGCGCCAGAAGGTGTAGAGGCGCGTCAGGCGGCCGCGCACCAGGAGCACGAGCAGGCCATAGATCAGGTTCATCGCGATGGAGAACAGCACCGCGTACGCCGTCATGCGGGCGTCCATCCACGCGCCCGCCGCCATCAACAGCTTGACATCGCCCATGCGGACGGCGCGGATCGCCTCCACCGGCAGCGTGAGCAGCAGCCCGGTGGCGGCCCCGGCCAGCCCGTCCCAGGGGTGGGCGGCGAGGAGCGGGGCGGTCAGCACGCCGAGCGCGGTCATCGGGAAGGTGAGGGCGTTGTAGATCTTCTGGCTGCGGAGATCGGTGAAGACCGCGACGGTCAGCAGGAACAGCAGGCCGGCGTCGCGGGGCGAGACGGGGCCCGGGTCGGGGAGGAAGGGCAGCATCAGGGGGCGAAGGGGTGTTCGAGCAGCCAGCGCTCCACGCCGTTGCTGATGAGCTGGATCAGGTGTTCAAGCTCCGGGAAGAACGGCACGAGGACGAGGGTGATCAGCGCCAGCCCGACGGTGAGCGCGCGCATGGTGCGGAAGGAGGGGCTGTCCGCGAGGGGGCTACTCATAGATGGGGACGATCCCGTAGTAGGGGCGGCCCTCGGTGGTGCCGTCGGTGGAGTAGAGGTCGGCGGCGTAGCCGGTCCCGGCGACCACGCGCCAGACCGTCGCGTACCAGCCGCCGTTGGCGGTGATGTAGGCGTCGCCGGTGTCGGAGTCGATGGCCATCAGGTTCGGGGCGTAGCCGAGATCGGTCCAGCCGTCACGCAATTCCCAGGCGTCGGCGTCGGTGTCGTAGCCGTAGATGCCGTAGGCGCCGGTCTGGGTGTCCCCGGCGAGGTAGTAGTAGCGCCCGCCGTCCTGACCCGCCCCGGCAAAACCTACCAGCGCGGGTGCCTCATAGTCGCCCTTGAGGCGCAGATCGAGGCCGGAGTCCGGGTTCCAGGTGGCGAAGCCGCCGAAGTAGTCGAACAGCCCGAGCGTCCCCGTCGCCGCGTCCACCGAGATCCCGGTGATGGCCGCCTCGTGCGCGGCGGGGTCCTCAAAGTCCACCACCCATGTCGCCAATTCGGTGAGCGTGCCGTCCTCCCCGATCTGGTAGAGCTTGTCGACAGTGGTGGCGTAGATCGTGCCGTCGAGCGCGGTGGCGACGCCCCACACGCCGTAGTCGGTCTCGGAGAAGTCCGCGATGTCGGTGCAGGTGCCGTCCGGCTCGACGAGCGCGATGCTCGCCTGCCCGTTGTTGATCACCCAGCGGCCGCCGGGGAGCTGCGCGATCCAGAGCGGGTAGCAGCCGGAGGAGAGCCGGATCTCCTCGTCGATGTCTCCGAACAGATCGAGCGTCACGATGGAGCTGTCGCCCGCTGCGTTGTCCCAGGCCATCGCCACGCCCCAGAACTCCTCGTCGGTGCGCCCGTCGCAGTCGTTGTCCCGCTGATCGCCCACCACCTCGTCGCGGCCGGGGTTCACCCGCACGTCGCTGTCGTCGCAGTCGCCTGCAGCCGGGGTCCAGCCGTCGTCGTCCAGATCGCCGTCCGTGTCGGCGGTGTCGGGCTCTGAGTCGGGGGTGCTGTCGGTGTAGGAGGTGTCGGCGGTGTCCTCTTCGACCGGCGGCAGCTTCCCGTAGTTGCGGGCGCAGGCGGCGAGGAGGAGCAGGGAGACAGCAGAGAGGCGCATTCCGGCAGTCTATCTGATACCGGAGGATCGCTCTACTGGAAGACCTGATACCGCATCAAGTCTTCATCCGAGACCCCCGACCGGTAGCGGCGCGCCCGCTCGCGGTTCTGACGGAGCTGCGCCCTGCGCTGCTCCTGCAGGCGCCGCTCCTGCTCCTCCTCCTGCTCCCAGCGCGCGAAGATCCGGCGACGGCGCTCGACCGTGCGCCACGCCGCCGCCCCCATCGCCCCGATCCCGCCCATATACAGCAGCAATTCTGCTGTAGACGGGATCTTCTGCCACGGATCAGTCCAGCGCGCCCGCCACCGCTCCTCCAGCGTCACCGGGCTCTCCCCGGTCACCCGCCGCAGCGCCACCGGCATCGGCTCGCCCGCCGCCAATTCCCGCACCAGCCGACCGATGGCCGCCTCGCCGTGCTCCGCCGCGATCATCCCGATCAGGTCGCCCGACTGCGCGTAGGCGAGCTGCGCGGTGAGCGGATCGT
This sequence comes from Alphaproteobacteria bacterium, assembly GCA_040376255.1. Classification (GTDB taxonomy): domain Bacteria; phylum Myxococcota_A; class UBA796; order UBA796; family SXON01; genus JBEIQZ01. The sequence continues at coordinate 4,783 of JBEIQZ010000305.1, read as the reverse complement.
CGGGGAAGCCCTCAGCCAGCGCCTCGAAGCGGATCAGCGCAGACGGGAACTGGCGCATCAGGAGCGCCGTCCGATCCGGCCCCATCTCGCCCGCCACGTGCAGCGCCACGCCCTCCTGCAGCCAGCGCGGCGGCTGCTCCCCGCCGAAGGCCCGCCCCACCAGGATGTGCGCCAGCTCGTGCAGCAGCACCTGCTCCAGCGGCTCCGCCGTCCCGGAGCGGATCGCCGGGGATCGCAGGAACACCAGCCCCTGCCGGGGCCAGGCCGTGCCGTCCGCCCAGTCCGGGGGCGACCCCGGCTGCATCGACCGGAACGCCGCCGCCGTCGGCGCGAGGTACACCTCCACCGGCCCGCCTGCCGGGAGCCCCAGCCGCGCCGACAATTCCGGGATCTGCCGGCTCCCCGCCGTCACCAGCCGATCCGCCGCCCGCTGATCCGCCGGGGCCGCATGCACCCGCAGCCACGGGCTCTCCACCACCCCCCAGCCCGCCGGGACTGTCACGGGCGCCGGGTGCTGATGGTTCGCCGCAGGCATGGGCGCCGCCGCCGCTGTCCCGATCCAGGGCGCGATCAGCAGGCGCAGAGAGAGAAACAGAGCCAGAAGGATCGACATGGTCGCTCCCGCCACAAGGCGTCAGGGATAGAATAACTGTTTTCAGCGTACCTGAAACCACCGCCCGAAGACCGGCATACGCGATCCTCTAAGAGAGGGGCCGCAGGAGCGTCAACGGCAACCTAACCACCCGCTATCAATCGGGAAGTGCCTGTACAGCAGCCCCGATCCGGTTATCCCTCCTCCGTGGACATCCTGCTCGCCCGACACCCAAGCCCCCGCGCCCTCGCCCTCCACGGGGCCTTCGAGGCGCTCGCCCCGCCCGCCGCCCTCGCGCCCGATCTCTGCCTCGTCCTCGGCGGCGACGGGACGATGCTCGCCGCGATCCACCAGCACGGGCGGGATCGGCGCTACCTCGGGATAAACTGCGGGAACCTCGGCTTCCTGATGAACGACCCGGAGGGCGATCCGGCAGACATCGCCCGCCGCCTCCTCGGCCAGATCGCCGACGCCCAGATCCAGGAGCACAGCTTCCCCTGCCTGAAGATCCGCTGGACCGACGCAGAAGGTGACACAATCGCCGGTGAGGACTTCGCGATCAACGACGCATGGATCGCCCGCTCCACCGGGCAGACCTGCCACCTGCGCGTCGTCGTCGACGGGGTCGATGTCGTCTCCCGACTCATCTGCGACGGCCTGATCGCCGCCACCCCGCTCGGCTCCACCGCCTACTCCTTCTCCGCCGGCGGCCCCGCCGCCCACCCGCGCGTCGAGGCCCTCCACCTCACCGCCATCTGCCCCCACCTGCCCCGCCTCTCCCCGATGGTTCTCCCGCCGCAGACCGCTGTCACCGTCGAGGCCCGCTACCCGGATCACCGCCCCGCCCGCCTCTCGGTCGATGGGGTGGATCGCGGGATCGCCCACCGCATGTGCGTCAGCGCCGACCCGGTGCGCCTCCGGCTCTGCTACCTCCCCGGCCACGACTTCACCGCCACGATGGTACGCAAGATCGTCGCGGTATGACGCCCGCCCGCCTCCTCGCCCGCCCCGCCCCCGCCGCGCCTGTCGCCCTCTACGCCCTGAGCCTGCTGATCCTCGGCGTCTGGGCCGCGCGCACGCCGCTCCCCTTCGACTGGGACTCCGCCGCCTGCGTCGCGCTCGCCCGCCGCATCCTCGCCGGAGAGGGCGCCACCACGATCTCGCTGTGGCAATTGCTCATCCAGACCGGCAGCCTCCCCATGCCCGCCGACCTCCACTGGATGCCCCTCCCCTCCCGCCTCCTCCTGCCCGGCCTCCTGCTCCACCCCCAGGGCGACCGCATCACCAGCGTCCTGCTCGGCGCCTCCCTCGCCCCTCTCGCCTGGGCATGGGCCACCCTCCTCCGCCGCGAACGCCCCGATCTCCCCGCATGGACCCCGCTCCTCGCCGGGGTGTGGGCCGCCACCGGGGGCGCCTCCGGCCGCTACCTCGTCGTCCCCGACTCCGTCGCCCCCTTCGGCCTCTCCGCCGGGCTCGCCCTCCTCCTCGCCGCCTCCGGCCGCCCCCTGCCCGCCGCCGCCGCCGCCGCCGCCGCCGCCCTCTGCCGGAACGACGGCTTCCTCGTCGGGATCGCCGCATCCATCGGACTCCTCCTGTCGGAGCGATCCGCCCGCACCCCCCGCAGCGCCCTCCCCGGCCTCGCCGGGATCGCCGCATGGCTATGCTGGCAATTGCGCTGCGCCGCCCTCGTCCCGGGCTGGTGGTCGCTCCGCGCGCAATTCGTCGATGTCCTCGACTTCAACTGGATGATCATCGGCAAAATTCCAGAAGTCACCTGGATGGATCGCGCCTCGTTCCTGATCTCCCGCCTCCCCCCCGCCATGCTCCTCGTCGGCCTCGTCGCGCTCCCCCTCCCGATGTGGGCCGGGCTGCGCCAGAGCAGGGCGCTGAACGGGGTCTACACCTACATGATCCTGCTCCCCGTCGCCGGTTGCCTGCTCGCCCCGGGGATCTTCCTCGAAGGCTCCTTCTTCCGCTCCAGCATCGCCCTCCTCCCGGTCGGCTGCGCCCTCGCCGCTGAGTCCCTCGGGCAGCTCAGCCGATGGTCGTCGGCCCGCTACCATCCTCTCTTTCTGCCGGGGATCGTGGCAGGATGCGCGCTGAGCCTCCAGATGAGCGTCGGGCCGCTGAGAGCGCGGGCGCCGCTGTTCACGCCGGAGGACTGCGCCGGGCTGGAGGGGCTGCCGCCAGGGGCCGTGTTCAGCGATCAGCCGCCGATGGTGGAGGCGATCTGCGGGCGGGGGGCGGTGATCCTGCCGGAGGGGTTGTCGGCGGAGGAGGTGGAGCGGTTGCGGGAGCGGTATGGGGTGGTGGGGGAGTTGATGGTGGGGAGGTAGTCCGGGGGAGAAAGGCGAAAGGCAGGGGCTTCGATGATGATTCCGGGTTATGATGGGGGGATGGATGCTCCGCGCCCGTCACTCCGCCAGCGTATCCTCTCCATCCTCGCCCGGATCATCGCACCGATGCACCGGACAAACGCGAGCGGCAACAACATGTCGCAGCGCTAAAAAATCTGAAATCACTCGCCTTTCGTCGTGCCGTCGTGATCCTTCTCCTGTCTTCACTCTACCACGCGCACCTGAACCCGATCGTCCCATCAAAATCATATGAATGCCCGCGATAGCTGCTGTCTGATCGGTAGCTCTCCGCGTTCCCGACGTACCAGGCCCCGCCGCGCTTGTCGGTGATCGGCATCCCGTCTTCGCTGTCGAGGAGGCGGAGGCAGTAGGCGTCCCCGACGGCGCTGAGCGACACCGGCAGGAGATCAGAGGCGTCACCGCGCTGGTGTTCGGGCGCCTGGAGGAAGCCCTTGATGTCTTCGGGGGGGATGTGGGACTCGTAGGAGGTGACACAGAGGTGTCCGTCGGCGTCGATGTCGGGGGTGCCCTGGGAGGCGCCGGCGATGTCGATGAGGTAGTCGCCTGAGTCACCGGTGCGGACGACGAGGAGGCCGTCCTCTTCTTCGACGAGGAGGCCGTCCTCAGCGCGGGCGGCGAACCAGGAGCCGCTGTCGATGGTCTGTCCGGGGTCGGCCCACTCCCAGGCGTTCCCGGCCATATCGTAGATCCCTGAGTCGTTCCGGCAGTCGGGGAGGGTGCCGGTGGGCTGGAGATCGGGCCAGACGAGGCTGTTGTCCTCGGCGGGGGTCACGCAGATGTCGTAGTCGCAGGCGTCGCCGTAGGGCCAGGGGTGGCCGCCCTCCCCGATGGTGCCGTCGGCGGCGTCCTCCCACTCGGCGGAGGTGATGAGGTGGGCGAAGCCGAGGGAGGTTCCATCGGCTGAGAACAGCTCCAGGGCCTCGCAGGCGGCTTTTGCCTCCATCCAGGTGACGGAGATGGCGGGGAGGACGCCCTGGACGGCGACCGGCTGGAGGTTCGCGTCGAGGCTGACCTCGAAGGGGTGGACGCAGAAGGCGGGGGCGCCGGGGGCGGGCTGCGCGGGGACGGAGACCATGCCGACGGGGCAGGCGAAGGGCGGGGCGGGGTCGTCTGTGTCGGCGGGGCCGGTGTCGGTGTCTGCAGTGTCCGGGGTGCTGTCCGGGGCGGTGTCTGCGGTGCTGTCTGCGGCGCTGTCTGCGGTGCTGTCTGCGGCGCTGTCTGCGCCGCCGGGGCGCGCGGTGTCGGGCTTAGAATCAGTGCAGGCGAGGAGCCAGAGGAGCGGGAGCAGCATCGGGGGAGTGTAGCAGATCAGCGCTGGAGAGCGTGCAGGACGGCCTTGACGATGGCGTCCTCTCCGGCGATCCCGCTGGCGTCCTGGGGGCCGGGGTGGCGGCAATTTCCCTGGATCGGGGTGCTGCTGAGGCGGGCGAGCCGCATGTCGGACTTCGGGCCGATGCCGGAGGGGCGGGGGTTGGCGCAGCCGGAGCAGGCGAGGCAGGCGTCAGGGAGGTCGGCGCCGGGGAGATCGGCCTTCGCGACGGCCTCCGGGGGGCCGCCGTAGCGCTTGAGGCCGAGCTGGCGGAGCTTGACCGACTCCTCCGGGGGCAATTCGCGGGCGCCGCCGAGATCGCGGGCGAGCTTGGTGATGAGGGCGGTGTGCTCCATCGTCTCCAGCTTGCAGAAGGCGTCGAAGAGGCTGGCGCCGAGGCAGACCGCGCCGTGGCGATCCATGAGGATGGCGTCGTGGGTGCGGATGTGGGGACGGATGGCGTCGGCGAGGGTGCGGGTGCCGGTGGTCTCGTAATCGACGGTG
>JBEIQZ010000369.1:0-6286 GCA_040376255.1 Alphaproteobacteria bacterium | reverse complement strand
CGGCGGGCGGTGAGTCCGGCCAGGGCGCCGGGGTTGTCGACGAGGCGCGCGGCGACCTCCGGGAGCAGGCCCGGGAAGCCCCCGTCGGCCTGCCCGCCGGGGCTGCGCATGACGAGGCCCTCCCCGGTCTCCTCCAGCCGGTGCGTCTGCCAGCTCTCCATCCCCTTGAGGATGGCGACGGGGACGACGGCGTGGGGGTAGCGGTCCTCGGTGGGCTTGAGCGCGGCCATCTCGGCCTGGCGGAACCACACCGCCAGCGCCAGCCGCCGCATCGCGCGGCACTGCACCGGGTCCGGGACCCCTGCGGCCTGCCATGCAGAGGCGTTCTGCATCGGGACCGGGACGCCGCTCTCCGGCCACCCGAACCACACGCGCTCCGCCTCCGCCTCCGGCGCCCACTCCGCCTCCAGCGCCTTCAGGCGCCCCGCCGTCGCCATCGGTTCAGTGAGGGCCTTGGCGTACTCCCGCCCCCTCGCGCCGTAGAACTCCAGGAAGTGGCTCATCGCGAGGTTGAGGCCCTCCAGGGTCTTCCAGGGGACGGTGACGTCGGGAGCAGCCTGGAGGAAGGCGGAGGCCTGCGCGGCGGTGAGGCGGTTGAGCTGGAACTGGGTGACGAGGGGCATGAGGAGGGGTCTGAGCTGGAAGATGGCGTGTGCGAGGGCCGGGAGGAGCTGGCCCATCGGATCTGCGAGATCCGCCTCGATCTTCGGCTGCAGCCCCGCCTCCAGCCTGCTCCACCGCAGCACGCCCTCCATCGACGCCCGCGCAAGCTCCTGCGGGCCGTCATTGCACAGCCGCCCCGCCAGCCACAGCAGCCAGTCTGCCGGGTGGTCGTCGTCCTGCGCGGTTGCGTTTTTGCGTTTTGTGTTCTGCCTGCCTGCCGGGTGTGCCATTTTGCCCCCCTAACATACCCCCGCCCGCGTCAGGAAAGAGGCGCTGTTCACCAGAAGCGATTTCAGGCGCTCTGGCGCGCGTTCGGCATCCAGACCACTCCCGGGACGGTTCATGTGCTTCCCGTGCCACAGCGGGCTGTTTACAGCCACTGGCGCGCATCGCACTCGCAGCACCGCCGCCAGGTTGCTCACCCTGCCCGATCCGCGCTGACGAGCGTGCGCGGATCGGGCTCCCGCAGCCGGTGCCGGAGCAGCCACCCGACCGCGAGCACCGCCGGAGCTCCCCACAACAGCAGATCCGCCCCGCCCGCCCCGCCCGCCCCGTCCGCCCCGTCCCTCCACGGCTCCAGCAGAAACCCGATCCCGGCCATCACCGCTGCGAGCAGGGCGAGCCTCAGGAGCATCCTGAGGCTCACGCCGATCACATGGTAGAATCCAAGAACGAAAGCGTAGAGCGCCTCCAGCCGCAGCAACACGATCCTGCCGTCCGAGATCGCCCTGCTGAGCTTCAGGGCGGCCGCCGTGCTGCGAGAGAGCGGGGAGCGCGTCCGCAGGTGGACGCGGCGCAGCCTGCGGGCGACGCGCGGCACCGCGCTCTTGATGTAGCGCGCGGTTTGCTCCAGGCTCATATCCGGCTTCAGGCGCGCGGAGAGGGTGTCATAGAGCAGGGTCGCCCTGAACATCCTGAGGGTCTCCGGCGTCGCCGGGACGCCGTGGGTGCGGATCACGGCCATCATGTCCGCCCACAGCCCGGCGGAGGTGCGCTCGAACCAGGCGGCGTGAGGGTTCCGCAGGTTGAACAGGAAGATCCAGAACGCTCCCTCCATATCCCGGCGGATCGCGTCGATGTCTGTGTTGGGCAGCGGGCTGAGGCTGGTGAGGATGGCGTCGGTGGCCTCGGAGGGCCGGTTCTGCACCATACAGGCCAGGGTCCGCAGGCTCATCCGGTTGGTCCAGCGGGAGAGGGCGGCGCAGGCGCCGAAGTCGAGCAGGCAGATCCGGCTGTCCGGCAGGATCAGCAGGTTGGAAGCGTGCGGATCTCCATGAAAAAACAGCGTCTCGTAGCGCCCCCACAGCGCGAGGTAGGAGATCCGCTCCGCGACGGTCTCCGGGTCGATCCGCATCCCCGCCAGCACCTCCCGCCCCCCGGCGCTGTCCAGCACGCCGAGGATCTCCGCGCAGGAGGGGGCATCGATGAACTCCCCGACCAGCACCTGCGCGTCCGAATAGCGCGCGTACAACGCCGGGCATGTCACCCACTGGAGCCGGTCGCGCTCCGCCACCCGCCGGAACAGGCTCTGGTAGCGGGCCTCAGTCCTGAAATCGAGCTCCTCTGAGAACAGCATCCGGATCTCATCCCGCACGAACCGGAAGAAGCCCGGACGCACGAACGTCAGCCCCTCCAGCGCCAGCGTGATCCACTCGAACGCCAGAATGTCACATGCGAACTGCTCAGCGACCGCAGGCCGCTGCACCTTGATCGCCACCGCCTCCCCGGTCAGCAGCACGCCCTTGTACACGCACGCCATCGAGGCCGCCCCGATCGGCGCGGGGTCGATCGCGGCGAACACGGAGCCGATCGGGCCGCCGATGGCGCGCTCAATGCGCGGGATGGCCTGCGGGAACGGGAAGGGCGCGACCCGATCGGTGAGCCGGGACAGCTCCTGGCACAGCGCGAACGGCAGCATGTCCACGCGGATCGCGAGCTGCTGTCCGATCTTGACCGCCGGGCCGCCGACCTGCTCGAACGCCTGCCGCATCCTCACCCCGATCCGCTCCGGGGTGAGCGGCCCTGCCCGCCGATCCGACAGCAGCCGGAGGCCGCTGCGGATCGCCACCGCGAACCAGCGGATCAGCCTCCCGGCCAGCATGACCGGACGCACCGGCGGCGCGCCCGGCGGCTCGCGCGGCGGGATCGGGCGGCGCGCCCGACGCGGCGCCAGCGGGATCCGGCGCGGAATCGATCGGTAGATCCCGGTCCCCGGCCCGCCCGTCTCCGGCCCGCCCATCTCCGGCTCCAACACCTACTCCGTGTCGGAGAGCCGGAACATCGCCCGGCGCACCGCAAGCACCAGCACCGCCGCGAGCGCCACCACACAGAGCGGCTGCTCCAGCGCGACCATCAGCGCCGCCTGCGCGTCCGGCGGTGCCCCGGCGCGCACCTGTGATGACAGCGCCGCCGCCGCGAAGGGCGCCGTGACCGCCGCCGCCGCCGTCAGGTGCTGGAGCGCCACGATCATCAGGTAGGCGGCCTTCCTCGGCAGCGCCAGCCGCGAGATCGGCAGGTTCTGGAGCAGCGCCTCCAGGTAGAACGTCGCCCGATCGAACAGCGATCGCGCCTCCGCCACCCGCGCCACGAGCGCCGCCCGCACCTGCCCCGCGCCCATCCGGCTGCCGTCCTTGCGGAACTGCCGCGCCGCGCGCCGGTCCGCCTGCCGCCGGTGCCGCCGGAACGCCTTCAGCGGCTTCATCGCAGGATCCAGCCGCAGGATCATCGACTCATACATCAGCAGCGACCGGGCCATCCGGATCATGTCCAGGTGGACCGGCACCCCGTCGCTCCGCGTGTTGTCCAGCAGCGCCGTCCACAGCCCCGCCGAGGTCCGCTCCCACCACTGCGCGTCGGGATCGCGCAACGCGAACAGGTGGTGCCAGAGCCGCGCCTCCACCCGCCGCGTCAGCGCGTGGATGTCCACGAACGGCAGCGGGGACAGGAACTGGATCAGCACCTCAGCCGCCCCGCTCACGTCGTCCAGATCGAGCCGCCGGTAGAGGTCGTGCAGCAGACGGCGGTTCCGGTTCGAGGTCACCGTGATGTCCGAGAACCCCGTGACCACCAGCCGGTTCCCCGGCAGCACCACCAGATCCGCCGGGGTCGGCTCCGAGTGGAAGAACAGCCCCTCCAGCAATTCCCACCACGCGAGCTGCTGGATCCGCTCCGCCACTGTCTCCGGATCGATGTCCATCGCCCGGAGCCGGTCGAGCGCCATCCCCGCGCCCCCCCCGGCCCCGTCAGCACCCGCCGCTTCCCCCCCCGCCTCCACGATGTCGAGGATCTCCTCCACTGTCGGACCCTCCACCCGCCCGGTCACGCAGACCGCCCCGGTGAGCCACTGCGCGTACACCTCCGGCGCCGACAGGAAGCCGATCCGATCCCGCTCCAGGCGCTCGCGGAAGATGCTCTGCGCCCTGGCCCCGGGGCGCATGTCGGCCTCCTCCTCCAGCAGATCCTCAGTCTCCACCGTCAGGTACCGGAAGATCCCGGGCCGCACCAACGTGAACAGCTCCATCACCCACAGGATCATCCCCAGCGCCCGGAACTCCGCAGCCACCGCCTCCACCATCCCCGGCGGTCGAACCCGCACCATCACCGGCGTCCCGTCCAGCAATTCAGCCTGGTAGCAGCACCGGAACGTCGTCGCAGACACCGGCGCAGGGTCAAAAACCCGGAACACCGACTCCAGCTCCCCCCCGATCGCCTCCCGGATCAGCGGCAGCATCGTGCCGATCGCGGGCGGCGGGATCGCGTCCTCCAGCTCCGGCAGCGACGTCGCGATCGCCGTCGGCAGCAGATCGATCCGCCAGGAGAACTGCCGCGCCACCATGCACGCCGCCGGACCCCGCCGCCGGAGCCCCTCCAGCAGCCGGGCCGCGCGCGCCTCCGGCCGCGCCATCCACACCTCCGCGCCGGACAGCAGCCACCCCGGCACCGCCCGCAGCGCCGGCAGCAGCCCCGCCCGCACCGCCCGATCCGCCCGGGGCCGGATCGGCGGGGCGTCACCGCCCTTCGCCAGCCGGGCGCGCCTCGGGAGAGACCGGAAGATCGCCCCCCCGTCGCCCGGTTCCTCCATCAGCGCAGCAGACCGCCCAGCGGCAGCTCCGGCACCTTCCGCTTCTCCTTCACCACGATCACCACCGGCTGCGCGCCCTCCCCGATCACGCCCTTGCCGCGAAGCTCCGCGATCACATCCTCCACCTTCTCCACCAGCCCGCCCTCGCCTTTGCGGAGCTGGTTGATATGCTTGCGCTTGTGCTTGCCAAGATCCACAACGACAAGGCTCTGAGCAGGGGATGAAACAGTGTCAGCCATGTGCAGCTCCATCTGGAGAAACCAGATTTTGAAGAGAAAAAACTTTAATCATCCAGCAGGGTCTTTACCGCCTTCCGTACCGCACGCAGCCCCCCCGCCGGCGCGTCCCGCAGCCACCCATCTTTGTGCTTCCGGTTGTTCTTGTCGTGCTGCTGCAGCAGCTCCGTTGAGAACACCTGCTGCGCCTCCAGCAGCCGCCGTGTCGCCTTCTCCAGCGGCTTCACCGCCTTCGAACTCTTCGCCTTCGGCTTGGCCTTCTTGTAGACCGTCTCCGAATCTCCACCGTCCAGATGGACCACCGTGATCCGCTCCACTGCCTTGTCCATGTGACCTCCCCGCCCCTGCTATCACGTCCGCCAGACCGCCGGAGATCCCCGCCGATCCCCCGCACCGGGGAATGAAAATTTGTTCATCTCGTCAGAGATGCGTATCCGGTGAAACTATAGAAATTTTCATTGTTCTAACATGGTAATATCCTAATGTTCAGTCTATGATCAAAAGATCCACTGAACATGCGTCAAGAATTCTTCCTCATTCTCTCTTCAGCGCCATCGTTCCCTTCTTTCCCTTCTTTTCTGTGTTTGTTATTGCTTTATTTTACTTCACCGGAGGGGTTAATCACTCCTCGGAGGAGGGCGACGGTTGCCCCCTCGCAGCGAAAGCGGAGGGGGGCAAACGGTGCCTCCTCCACTTCGGTTCGGATCGTCGACCTCTCTCTGAGTTGAAAATATCAAAAAAAGGAATTTTTACCTGGTTTTGTCAAAAATGAGTTACGACGGTGTTGGGTACTTTGAACGGGGGGTTGGGTACTTTGAGGGGGTGTTGGGTACTTTGAGATGTCAAGAATTTGCAAACCCAACGCATGTTCAGTAGAGATGCTATATTGGTCAAAACTTGATAATTTTGAAATTTCTACAAAATGTTGGGTACTTTGAGAAATAGTATAGATATAAGCTGGATAAAACGGATCTCAAGTTACGACGGTGAATGTAGATAAGGAAATACGCCGAAAAAATCGAAATTGCAGATTGAAAATATGTTTTTTCGATGATTGAAATTATCAAAGAAGAAAGGGTAAAATTTAGATGTTCGTCTTTGAAAGCACTCTATTTCTCTGGTTTTGCAAGAAGAAGAATATTGCAGGTTGAAAGCAGAAAAATAGACTTCCACTCGCGATGTTTGGTTTAAACCAAGCTACAATGCCGATAATTATAATGGAATATAAACCTTGATTATAATTGATATTCAGGTTCAACCTTGATTTTTACATTATGGCTCCTCCTTCTCTGGCCCACGGTACCGG
>JBEIQZ010000979.1:0-1018 GCA_040376255.1 Alphaproteobacteria bacterium | reverse complement strand
CTGGAGCTGGCCGGGCGGAGCGGCGCGCTGGCGTGGGGCGGGCTGCGCTACACGGTAAAAAACACCGGCTGCGCAGCGCCGGTGCAGGTCGGGGCGGCGGTGATCCGCTGGGAGGGAGCGGACGGGGCGGCGGAGGCGGAGAGTGCGCCGATGCGGGTGGGGTGTCGCTGAGCGGCTGCTGCGCCCCTCTCCCTCGGATCGGTTATCCGTCGCCGATGCCTGACATCATCCAGCCTCCGCACTTCCCCCGCCCGAAGGGCTACGCCAACGGCGCGGTCGGCCACGGCCCGCTGCTGTTCGTGGCGGGGCAGATCGGCTGGGAGCTGGACGGACATTTCGCTGATCCGCCCCCCGGCACCTCGCGCTTCTGCTGGCAGTTCGGGCGGGCGCTGGATCACATCAACGACATCCTCCGCGCCGCCGGGACCGACCCCTCGCGCATCGTCTCGATGACGATCTACGTCACCGACCTCGGTGCCTACCGCGACAGCCAGGCCGACCTCGGCGCGATCTGGCGCGCGCGGCTGGGGCGCTGCTTCCCGGCGATGGCGCTGGTCGGGGTGAGCGGGCTGGTGGAGCGGGAGGCGATGGTGGAGATCCAGGCGGTCGCTGAGCTGCCCGCAGCTTAGCCGCCCGCGTCTTAGCCGCCCGCCCCTTAGCCGCCCGCAGCTTAGCCGCGATAGAGGGGCGCCATGCATGCTGAACACTTCGATCTCCGCCTCGCGGACGGCGTCGCCCGCATCACGCTGAACCGCCCCGACCGGCTCAACGCCTTGACCTTCGAGGTCTACCAGGAATTGACCCGCACCTTCGCCGCGCTCGACCGCCCCGACGTGCGGGCGGTGACGATCACCGGCGCGGGGCGCGGCTTCTGCTCCGGCGGGGACGTCGAAGGTATCATCGCAGAGCTGTTCAGCCGCGACATCCGGGCCTTGCTGGAGTTCACCCGGCTGACCGGCGCGCTGATCACCGAGATCCGCCGCCTGCGCCGCCCGGTCATCGCCGCCGTCAACGGGGT
>JBEIQZ010000675.1:0-2822 GCA_040376255.1 Alphaproteobacteria bacterium | reverse complement strand
CCCGCCGCCGCCCACACCAGCAGCCCCGCGAACACCGCCCGCCCCGGCCACCACCACCGCCGCAGCGGCTCCGCCGCCTCCAGCATCCCGATGTAGACCGGGTTCCCGATCACGCGCTCCCCGACGACGACCCCCGGCCCGCTCGCCACGACGAGGCTGATCCCCAGCCACACCGCCAGCCGCGCCCGCGTCCGCCCCGGCACCCCGGCCAGCCCGGCAAGCGTCACGATCCACCAGCCCGCCGGCAGCGCCGGGTACGTCCCGATGAACCGCAGCCCGTCCTCATCGACGAGCGAACCGGCGATCCCGTTCCACAGCGACAGCACAAAGAAGCCGAGCGCGTCGCCCTCGCGGGTCTCCATCGACAGCGGCGCGAGCGGCCCGGTGACCCCGCTCAGATCTGCCAGCCCCGGCACCGTCCCACGGTCGATGGCGTCGAGCATGGGCGCGGCGGCGGGCAGCACCATCCCGAGGCAGACGACTGCGGCGAGCGCGTACCTGCTGATCGCCCTGATCCGATCCGGCCCGCCGAGGATCGCGATCGCCCCGTCCGCGACCGCGAGCAGCCCCAGCACCATCCCGTAGTACCAGTACTGGAACCCGGAGAGCGCGATCCAGACCCCGGTGAGCGCCGCCTGGACGATCCCGCGCCAACCCGGCGCGCGATCCACGCCCCAGAGCCCGGCGGCGGCGAGGGCGGGGAACAGGAGCCACGCCTGGGTGGGGCGGCCCTGCATGAGTTCGAGCAGCACGAAGGGGTTGGCGCAGAGGGAGAGGCCGGCGATCCAGCGCCAGCGGGCGGGGAGGTCGAGGGCGCGGGCGAGCAGCAGCCCGGCGCCGTAGTTGGAGGCCAGCAGCACCAGCAGCCAGAGGTTGTACCCGGCGACCGGGCCGAGGGCCATCAAAAAAGGCTGCGCAAAAAGGGCGTCGAGGAGGTTGCCGCCGGTGTGGGCGTAGACGTCCTTGCCCCAGGGATAAAATAACAGATCGGTATGAGAGAAGTCCTGGCGACCGGCGAGGATCTCCCCGGTGAGAAAATAGAACCAGAGCGTCCCGTAGCCGTCGACCCAGGGCGTCCCGATGACGCGCCCGGCGGGGTCGGCGATCACCGGCCCGGCGACGAGGGCGAGCAGCGGGAGCAGCGGGAGCCACTGCGTCCACCGGCGGCTCATCCGGGCGACCACCGCAGGAGGCTGGTGGTCTGGTCGAAGCCGAATTGGACGCCGATGTAGCGCTCCTCTGCGCCCTGGAGCTTGCCGGTCTCGTCGGGGCCGGTGTGCCAGAGGAAGGCGGCGCGGAAGCGGTGGGACTTGCCGGTGGCGCATGCGCCGATCTGGAGCGCGACGGCGGGGCGCCAGCCGGTGTCGGCGGCGGTCTGGAGGTCGGCGGCGCCGCAGGGGGAGACGGCCCAGGGGCCGGTGAGGTCTGCGCCGATCTGGAGGCCGAGCGGGGTCTCCTCGCCGGTGCCGTGGGTGGTGGAGCGGAGGCCGAGGTAGGGGCGGGCGGGGCCGAGCTGGTAGCCGACCTGGAATTGGAGGTACTCGCGGCTCCAGCCGGGGGTGCTCCAGGGGCGCAGGCCGAGGTAGCGCGCGCCGTCGCCGAAGTGCGCCGAGAGGTGCGCCCACTGGAGGCGGGCGCTCAGGTGGTTCCACCGGACGTCGAGCGGGAAGGCGAACAGCCCGTCGAAGGTCTGGAGGCCGAAGGTGAGGGAGCCGTCGTTGGAGAAGCCCAGGAACCCGGCGGCGGCGATGCCGAGGCGGAGATCGAGGTCGCCTGAGGGCAGCGGGACGGTGAGGCCGACGGCGGGGAAGTCGGCGGCCATCGTGGCGTCGATCCCGTGGGTGCCGTCCGGCCGATCCCAGCGCGGCGTTACCGTGGAGAGCGGCGAGCGGGTGTCGGCGAAGGGGAGCGGGAAGATCCGCTCGGCGGGCAGGGCGTCCCAGATCAACGGCATAGCCTTGACAGCTATCCCATCGGCCCGCTCATCGTCGGCTGTCACGTCGTGATATCTTCTGCGTCCTGCCGGGATGGAGCGATGGCACGCATTGATCGGAAGGACAACCTGATTCAGGGCCAGCTCGACGAGATCGAGCAGAAGATGGCGTACCTGAAGATCCAGTACGAGAAGTACTTCGGCGGCGTCGACCGGATCGAGCCGATGAAGGATCGCGACGATCTGCGCCGGAAGATCCGCGATATCCAGGATCAGCCCATCCAGAACGCGACCCAGCGCTTCCGCTTCCAACAACTGAAAGCCCGGATGCAGTCCTTCGAGCTGTACTGGACGCGCAACCTCAACATGATCGAGCGCGGCGTCCACCCGAAGATGCGCTTCCGCGCCGACCTGAGGGAGCCGAAGCAGGCGGCCCCCGGCCAGGAGGCGCTGCCGGAGGCCGCCGTCGAGCCGCTGATCTCCCGCGAGCAGGAGGAGGTGCTGCGGCGCCGGATGGAGATCCAGGAGAAGGAGGAGCGCGCGCTGAAGATGGTGTTCGACAAGTACATGGAGGCCCGCGCCAAGTGCGGCCAGAGCACCGACATCGCCTTCGACACCGTCCGCACCATCCTCAAGCAGCAGGTCCGCCAGATCAAGTCCCAGTTCAGCGTCGAGTCGGTGCGGTTCCGCATCTCCATCGAGGAGGGCAAGGCGAAGGTGAAGGCGGTTCCGGTGACGGACGCGGCGAAGCAGGGAGGGTGAGGGTTGGGCCGGGTGATCCTCATCCTCGGCAAGGAGCTGCGCGTCGATCCCGCGCGCGGGCGCCGGGAGCTCCAGGCGCGGGCGGCGGGCGCGGCGGCGCTGTGGCGGCGGGCGGCGGGGCGCGGGG
>JBEIQZ010000154.1:0-10971 GCA_040376255.1 Alphaproteobacteria bacterium | reverse complement strand
CCGGGCGGGAGGACGCGCCAGGGCCGGGCGGCGTGGAGGCGATCCGGCGCGGCGCCGCGCAGGAGTCCGCAGCCGATCTCGCGCGGGCCGGGCAGCAGGAAGGTCTGGCGCGACACGCCCAGCGTGGCCCCGGCGATCAGCGGCTCCAGGCCGCGACCGGCGCGGACGTCGGGCAGCGAGGCATGCCAGGCTGCGAGCGTCGCGACGGCGCCCCGCAGGGTTCCGGCGTCGGGTGCGGTGATGACGGTCGCGGTGTCGGTCAGGTTCATCGCAGATCCAGCAGGAGGGACTGCGGGTTCTCCAGGATGTTCTTCAGCGCCGACACGAAGCGTGCCGCCACCGCCCCGTCGATGACGCGGTGATCGAAGCTCGGGGAGAGGTACATCATCTTGCGGATCACCACCTGCCCGTCGATCGCCATCGGGCGGTCATGGATCTGGTTGACGCCGAGGATGGCGACCTCCGGGTGGTTGAGGATCGGGGTGGCGAAGCGCCCGCCGATGTTGCCGACCGAGGTGACGGTGAAGGTGCCGCCGGTCAGCTCGTCGAGGCGGGCCTTGCCCTCGCGGGTGCGTTGCGTGAGATCCTGGATCTCCTGGGCGATCTCCCAGAGGCTCTTGCGGTCGACGTGCTTGACGATGGGGACGTAGAGCCCCGCGTCGGTGTCGGTGGCGAGGCCGATGTGGACGTCCTTGCGGACGATCAGCTCGAACGCCTTCTCGTCCATCACCGCGTTGAGCGTCGGGAACTCCTTGAAGCAGACCGCCAGCGCCTTCAGGATGAACGGCAGGTAGCTGAGCTTCAGCCCGCGCGGCCCGGCGATCCGGTTGAGCTGCTCGCGCAGCGCGACGAGGTTGGTCGCGTCCACCTCGTCGACGTAGGTGAAGTGCGGCGCGGTGCGGTAGGCCTGCACCATCTTCTCCGCGATCTTGCGGCGCAGCCCGATGATCGGCACGCGCTGATCGCCGTCCGTCGGGGCGGGGGACTGGAGCGCGGGGAGGGCGCGGGGTTCGGGGGCCGGGGCAGCCGCCGGGGCAGCCGTCGCCGCCTCGACGTCGGCGCGGGTGATCCTGCCGTCCTTGCCGCTGCCGGGGATCTGCTCCAGCTCCAGGCCGCTCTTGCGGGCCTCGTAGCGCACCGCCGGGGAGGCCAGCACCGGGGCGCCGGGGGGGCGGGGCATCCGGGCGGCGATGGGGGCGGGGATGGTGTTCGCGGCGGTGGGGGCGGCGACCGGAGCGGCGACGGGGGCAGCGACCGGAGCCGGAGCTGCGACCGGAGCCGGAGCGGCGACCGGGGCTGCCTTCTGCGCGGGCGCGGGCGCGTGGGCCTTCTGGGCGGGCGCCCGCTGCGCCTCTGCCGCGTCTCCGAGGTTGAAGGTGACCAGCGGAGAGTGGACCTTGAGGATGTCGCCGGGGCGTCCGTGCAGCTTCTGGATCTGTCCGGCGCGCGGGGAAGAGATCTGGACGGTGGCCTTGTCGGTCATGATCTCGCAGAGCGGCTGATCGACGGATACGCGGTCGCCCTCATTGACGAGCCAGCGTACAACCTCGCCTTCCACCACGCCTTCTCCGATCTCTGGCATCTCAAATATGTACATGATCCTCTATCCTTGTGGGGGTGGCCTGTGATCCCGGCCCGGTCCTGCGCAGCCCCTCTATTCCGGGGCCGCGCCGGTGCCTACTGCCGCTGTGCAGCGCGGGCGCTGCGATTCTACGGGCGCTACTGCCCTTCGGTGATCGCCTGCTGCACCGCAGCACGGATTGCCTCCGCCCGCGCCTCCGCTGTGTCCGCCGCGCGGGCGGGGAGGCAGATCGGCGGGCTGAGCAGCCGCCAGAACGCGCCCTCCGCCACGATCTGCAGCGCCTCGGCGTCGATGAGGCCCCCGGCGATGACGACGCGCCCGGTGCGCTGGACGCTCTCCAGGATCGTCGCGCGGTCGAGCGGGGCGAGGCGGGTGATCGCGACGACCTCGATCCGGCCCTGCCCGCCCGCGCGGTCTGCGTCCAGCGCGGCGGCGGCGAGCGCGTCGTCGATCCCGGCGCCCCAGGCCAGCACGGTGCAGGCGTCTCTGCCCGTCGGGCCTGACAGCGGCCCGGTGAGCAGGGCGGCGGGGCGCGCAGTCGCGCTGGACGCTGCGCCGTCCTGTTCTGCGGCGTCAATCTCTGCTGCATCGACGTCCCGCGCGTCGCCGTGCATGTCGGCGGGGAGCAGGATCAGGGTGGGTTCTGCCCCCCCGACGGCCTGCCGCATCAGGCGGGCGGCCTCCGGCGCGGTGCGGGCGGCCTCGGCGCGGAGGCCGGGGATCAGCGCGGGGACGGCGGCCGGAGCCAGCACGACCACCGGCGCCTGCCAGGTCCCGTCCGAGCGGCGGCGGAGGCTCCCGGCGTCGCGCAGCGCCCCGGCGGCGCGATCCAGCCCGTCCGGATCGATCAATTCGACGATCACGCGCTGCCCGGCTGCGGCGAGCCCGGCGGCGACGCCGCAGGTGGCGCCCTCGGAGAGGGTCATGCGGATCAGGCGGCCCTGATCCGGGGCGCGGCCCGCGCCGGAGAGCCCACGGCTGATCCCGTGGCAGCCCGCCCCCTCAGAGAGGAAGCAGAGGCGGGGATCGCGCAGCATGCGCTCCAGGTTCGCGGACAGAAACGGCTCAGCGTGCATGCTCGGTAGTTCCCTTGAGGTGTTCCTTGATAAAATACTCACCCGCCTTGTACGAGGAGCGCACGAGCGGGCCGCTGGCGACGTAGGTGAAGCCCATCTTGAGGCCGGCCTCCTCCAGCCGCGCGAAGCTCTCCGGGGTGACGAAGTGGCGCACCGGGAGGTGGCTCTGGGAGGGCTGGAGGTACTGCCCGATGGTGAGGAAGTCGATGCCGCTGGCGCGGAGCAGCCACATCGCCTCCAGCACCTCCTCCTCCTCCTCCCCGTGGCCGACCTGGATGCTGGTCTTGGTGCGCTGGCCGGGGCGGAGGGACTTCGCGCCTTCGAGGATGGCGATGGACTGCGCCCAGTTGGCGCGCGGGTCGCGAACGGGCTGCTGGAGGCGCGGGATCGTCTCGACGTTGTGGGCCAGCACGTCGGGGGCGGCGTCCAGCACCTGCTGGAGCAGATCCAGCCGGCCCCGGAAGTCCGGGATCAGCACCTCGACCAGCGTCTCCGGGCTGGCCTCGCGGATGCGCCGGATGCACGCAGCGAAGTGCGCGGCGCCCTGATCGGCGAGATCGTCCCGGTTGACCGAGGTGACCACGACGTAGTCCAGCGCCATCTCAGCGATGGCGGTGGCGACGTTCTGCGGCTCCTCCGGGTCGAGCGGCGCGGGGGCGCGGGCGGTGTCGACGGCGCAGAAGCGGCAGCCGCGCGTGCAGGTGCCGCCCATCACCATGAACGTCGCGGTGCCGCCGTTCCAGCACTCCCCGATGTTCGGGCACTGCGCCTCCTCACAGACCGTGTGGAGCTTCAGTTCGCGGGCGCGGGCCTTGATGCCGCTGTAGCGCTCGCCGCCGGGGAGCCGGACGCGGAGCCAGTCCGGCTTGGGGATCCGTTGACGGGTCTGCGGGTTTGCCATCGTACCTCCTGACCCCAGCTAACCCGCTGCGCCAACGCGAACCGCCGGAACCGGCGCACATCTCTCCTCGCGTATGATATCAGCACGCATTTCATGCGCGCTGATATCACTCGTCGTCGTCTTCCCCGCCGATTTCGTCAAAAAAGCCGTCCGGATCGTCGTCTTCGTCGTCATCGTCGTCGTCATCGTCGTCGTCATCGTCGCGCGATGACCACTCGATGTCGCAGACCTTCTCCAGCATGCGGACGACGTCGGTGCCGTTGTAGTCAAACTCCTCGTCTGAGTCGAATTCCTCCTCCAGCACCTCCAGCAGCGTGGCTTCCAGCTCGCCGGAGGTCTCCAGCTTGACAACGATCTCGTCGGCTTCGCTGAGCTTGATCTCCTCAGCCACAGTCTCGATGATGCCGATCACCTCCTCGGCCACCGTCTCTGCGTCGGGGGTTCCAGGCAGTGAGCCGAGGTACTCGTCGAGCTGCTCGATGAGCGTCTCTCGCATCTCATAGGGCAGTTGAATCATCCACCTACTCCGGTTCGGGGCGCGTATAGCGAACCTTTCCAAAACGGGCAAGCGGAATTCATGCGCCCGACCGTCACCCCGGCTGATTCCCCCGCTCTCCCGCCCTCAGGCACTCCAGCAGAGACGCCGGAACCTCCGGCAGCGCGCCCGCCAGCAGCGGCGCCATCGGCTGCCCGTTGCCCGGCCAGATCGCGATCTGCGGGAGATCCGGCTGCTCCAGCGCGCGCCCGGCGAGCATCCCGCCGTCGGCGTCCTCCGGCAGCCCCGCCTCCCGCGCGCGCTCCATCCCGCGCCGCCGCCACGCCGCCGCCTGCGCCGCCGTCGGCTCCTCCCGCAGCAGGGGGCCGACCCGCAGCATGCGCGCCGCGCCATGCTCCCGCAGCAGCGCCAGCAGCCGCAGGTGGAGCGCCTGAAGGAACGCCAGCGGCGGCCCCGGCCCGACGACCAGCACCGGGATCGACAGCCCGCCCATCGCCAGCCCCGCCCGGAACCCCACCGCGATGGCCCCCTCCTCCCCCGGCAGCAGCAGCCGCTCAGGGAGGCCCTGCCCGGATCGCCCCGCGTCGGCCTGGCCGGAGAGGATCTGCTCCGCCAATTCCAGCCCGCCCGCCCACCCGCCCAGCACCCCGCGCGCCCCGCCGCCCGGAAACACCCGCTCCGGGCGGAAGCCGCCCAGCAGCCGCACCGACGCCCACGCCCGCGCCGCCTGGATCGCGCCCGCCTGCAGGCTCCGGGCGGGCCACAGCTTCTCCGCCCAGGCGTGGAGCGCCCGCGCCTGCTCGCGCACCTGCGGCGTGTCCTGATCCGGCAGCGGGATCGCCTGCACGCGCACGCCGAGCCGCCGGCCGTGGACCGCCACGCCCAGCAGCCAGCCGCTCCCGATCCGCCCCGCCGTCAGCACGTCGCCCCCGCTCTCCAGCGCCGACCCCAGCACCCACTCCAGCGCCCGGCAGCCCACCCCCCCGTACATCGGCGCCGACTGATCCTCGCGCTTCACCACCAGCCGGGGCGCGATCCGCTGGAGCGGGGTCGGGCCGGTCAGGAGGGTGACGCGCGGGAGGTCGATGATCATGTCTGTGCTGTATATACTGATCTTATGTACTGCCTGCTGCCCGCCCTGCTCGACGCGCTCGACGGCGCTCCACCGGCGCACCCCTCGATGCTCCGGCCCCCGCCGCAGCTCCTCGCCCCGTCCCGCCCGCCCGACCGCAGCGGGGAGCGCGCCGTCTGCGGCAACAACTACGCCTTCCACCAGGAGACTGAGCACTTCACGATCCAGTGGGAGGACGCCGCCGTGCCGCAGGCCCGCGTCGATGAGATCGGCGAGCGCCTGGAGGCCGCCTGGACGTACTTCGGCGATCAGGGCTGGCAGCTCCCGCCCTACGCCGACTCCTGCTACCTCTGGTTCATCCTCGACACCACGATGAGCGGATCGGGCCTCACCACGCTCTACTACAACGACGACTTCCCGGAGGGCTACCCCGTCACCTTCCTCCACCCCACCTACGTCGAGCAGGACTACCCCGGCTTCGCCGTCAGCGTCGCGGTCCACGAATTCGCCCACATGCTCCAGTTCACCGTCGAGGACTACTTCACCCACCGCGACCGCACCTGGTACTGGGAGGCCTCCGCCGAGTGGATGGCTGAGAAGACCGCCCCCGATCTCGACTGGTACGCCGACAGCACCTGGTGGTACGCGGACTTCCCCGACGGCGACTACAACACCACCGCCAACTTCCACCCCTACGGCATGCTCGGCCTCAACGCCTGGATCGATCAGCGCGTCGGCTTCGGTGCCATCACCGACGCCTGGCAGACCGCCGCGCAGCACGACGAGGGCTGGGATCTCCGCATCGCCCGCGCCACAGGTCAGGACTTCGCTTCGCTCGTCGCGGACTTCAGCGGGGCCTACGCCGCCGCCGCGCTCACCGAGTCCAGCCTCTACTGGCCGCCCGTCCGGGAGGCCGCGCACACCGGCGTCCCCGACCGCGAGAAGATCCCGCTGCCCGGCCTCTACGGCAGCTACTACATCGACATTGAGCGCGCGGACGCCCCGCTCGCGTGGGGAGGCGACGTCGCGGCCCGGTTCGTCGCGGGCGGCGCATGGTCGGACACCCCTCCGGCCTCCGGCGACTACACCGCGATCTTCACCGCCACCGCTACCCCCGGGACCTTCTGGTACGGACGCTCAGCGGGCGGGGACACCGGTGACACCGGCGCCGGCGGGCCGGAGGACACCGGTGCGGGCGGGGCGGAGGACCCCGGCGGAAAGACCCCGCGCGCCTGCGCCTCGGCCGCTCCCGGGCCATCCGGGGCCTCCCTGCCCGCGTCCTCTCCGGGCCTGCTCTCTCTGGGCCTGCTCGTCGCGATCCGCCGGAGGCGCGCGTGAGCGCGGAGGGCTGGATGGCGCGGCAGGGGCCCCCCCGGCGGAGCTGACGGCGCTGCTGACCGGCATCGTCACCTCGCTGCGCATCCACGCGGCGTTCGACGCCGCCTGCGGGCGCCAGGGGTTGCGGCGCTTCCTGGTGCGGCTGGAGCGGCAGGGCTCCCGCTTCCGCCTCCGCGCCATCGACAGCGAGCGCCTCCCGAGCGGCGGCCCGCCCGATCCCCGCGCGATGGAGCAGGCCCGCCCGCGCCTGGAGCAGCTCATCGGGCAGCTCGCTGATCGGCTCGCCGTACAGCCCGCTGATCGGCCCGCCGGACAGCCTGCGCCGGGCGCCAGCTTCGATCGCGTCGCCATCGGCGTGGTGCGGGACGCCGGGGAGTGGCCGCACCTCTCGTTCCGCTTCGACGAGGACGGCGACCGGTACCGGCTGCCTGATGTGCGCGCGCCGAAGGGCGAGGGGCTGGCGGTGGAGGACGCGGACTACCTGAAGGCGCTCGATGGCTGGACGCCGCGCATCCACGCGGTGCGCGCGCGCTGGATCTCGCCGTCTGTCGACGAGCGCTGGGAGATCGCCGCCGGGCGGCTGCGGCTGATCGGGGTGCTTGAGCGGAGCCTGCGCGCCGAGCCGCTGGCCACCTGGGCGCCGCACACCGGGGACTTCGCCTGGCTCACCCCCCGCCCGGTCGCCGATGAGGGGCCGTTCCTGCGCCCGGAGCTGGTGCTGGAGATGGGGCCGGCGCTCGAACTGGTCTCCTTCGCCGCGACGCGCGCGGGGGCGACGGGGGTGTTCCAGGGCGGGCTCGCGCAGCCGCCGGGCGTACAGGTGTTCGCGGCGGTATGGGAGTAGGATGAACCAGGATCCCGGCGGCTGGCGCGGGGCCGTCCCCGCCCTGCTGCTCGCGCTGCTCGCGACCGCCGCCTCCCTCGCCCCGGTGCTGGCCGATCCCGCCCGGACGCTGGTGTGCAATTACATCCACCCCGACTGCCTCTCGAACCACTGGCTGCTGATCCGCGTCGCGGAGGCCCTCACCGCCGGCGCGTCGCTGCTCCACAACGACCGCTACTACTGGCCCGTCGGGGACGCTCCCTGGCTGGCAGGCAACGGCAGCGAGGGGTTTTTCTACGCGCCGTTCTCGCTGGTGATGCCCTGGCCGATGGCGGCCAACGCCTACGTCGCCTGCGTGCTTGCCTTCAACGGCGCGGCGACGTGGGCGTGGTGCCGGGCGCTCGGCGCATCAGCGCGGGCAAGCTGGGCGGCGGCGCCGACCGGGGCGTTGTCGATCTACGCGCTCCACGAGCTGAGCGCGGGCCGGTTCTCCCAGGCGGACTGCGGCTGGGCGGTGATGTTCCTCGCCGCGTGGCTCCGGCTGCTGGCGCGGCCCTCGGCGGGGCGGGCGGCGGCGGCGGCGGCGCTGCTCGCGGTGACGAGCCTCGGGTACTGGTACTACGGGCTGTTCTGCGTGATCGCGGGGGCGGCGCTGCTGGCGGCGGCGCCGTGGGATGGGCCGTGGGAGGGGTCGCGGGAGGGGTCGCGGGAGGGACCGGGCCTCCGGGCGCGGATCGCGCCGCTGGCGGGGTTCAGCGCGGGCTACCTGCTGCTGATCGCGCCGCTGCTCTATGTGTTCATCGCGTACTGGGCGCAGATCCCGGGGACGGACGAGGACGTTTTTCCGCACCCGGAGGCCGTCCGGGACAGCGGCTGGCCTGAGATCCCGTTTCTGGTGGCGGGCGGGCGCCATGCGGGGCGGGCGCTCCCGGCGCTGGTCTGCCTCGCGGCCCTCGGCTGCCTGCCGATCCTGCGCGAGCCGGGCGCGGCGCGGCGGCGGGTGCTGGCGCTCATCGGGATCGGCCTGCTGTTCACGGCGCTGATGGCGGGGCCGCTGATCCCGGGCGGCCCATATGAATTGCTCTACGGGCTCGCCGGCCCGCTCCGGCGGTTCTGGTGGCCCTACCGCCACGTGATGATCGTGAACCTCGCGTGGATCGGGCTGGGGGCGCTGGGGCTGGATCGGCTGCTGCGGCGGTTCGACGCGCGGCCCCGGCTGCAGGGTGCGCTCGCGCTGGGGCTGGCGGTGAGCGTGCCGCTGCAATTGGAGGCGCAGGGCGCGCCGTGGCACGTACAGTTCACCGGGGTCGCGCTGCCGCACCCGTTCTACAGCCGCCTCGCGGAGATCCCCGCCGAGGTGCTGATCGAGCCGCCGCTCTCGCCCGCGCTCGCCTCTTCGCAGACGATGCTGATCTATGAGGTCTTTCACCAGAAGAAGCTGCTCTCCGGGCATGCGCTCTGGGTGGATCGGGTGCGCCCGGACGCCTGGGACGCCTTCGTCGCGGCCAATTCCTTCCTCTCAGAGATGCAGCGGCTGGAGCGCGCCGAATTGCCGGGCCGCTTCGCCTTCGACGGGGCGGATCTGGAGGCGCTGCGGGCGGCGGGGGCGGGGCTGGTGGCGCTGAACCCGGAGTACTTCCCGGGCAGCTACCGGGCGCTGATCGAGGCGTACACGCTGATCTTTGACGCGCTGTTCGGCGCGCCGGTGGTGTCCGTGGGGGCGGTGCAGGGCTGGGATATGCGGCAGTGGAGCGGGGTGACGGAGGTGGAGTTCCCGGCGTTCTCCTGGCCTCAAGGGCTCCGATCCCCGCAGCCGGGGCTCCCGGTGCAGGCGCCCCACCCGGCCAGCCCGGTGTTCGAAGTGCCAGGCCCGATGGGGCAACGATCCCGTCAGGAGGATAGAGAGAGACAATGAACCTGTACCGGACTGCACGGCTGAGCGCGACGACTGTTCATCAGGATCTGCTGGCGTGGGCGCGCGAGCGGCTCCGGAAGGCCGATCTGTACGGCGTGGAGTGCCTGGGCCAGATCCCCGCCGGGAACCGCACCGATCCGACGATGATCCTGATGCCGTTCCGGGTCGGCGCCGACCCCAAGATGACCGAGATGAACCACGCGGTCGTGCCGATGGGCCAGGAGAACAACGATCCGGCCCGGGCCGCGGGCGCGCCTGACGCCTGCCTGGAATTGGCGGTGACGATCAACCGCTGCTTCAACGAGCTGTTCCCGCAGATGGCCCCGCAGATGATGCGGCGGCCTGAGATGCGGGGCGGGGCGGTGATGAGCGCCCCGCTGATGGCCCGCACCCCGCTGGCCGACCTCCCCGAGCCGATGCAGCGCTGGTACAACGAGCGCACAAATCAGCATGCTGAGGGCGGGGGCGACAAGTCCGAGTGGGTGCAGGAGGGCAACGTGCGGCTGCCGCGCATGGGCTGGCTGCCGGGCATCCCGCTCCTGATCCGCTACATCGCCCTCGCCGCCGGACAATTGCCCGAGCACGACCCGACCACCAGCCCGCCGCTCGGCGTCCCGGCGCTCGCGGTGCTCTCGGCGGCGATCTTCCGCGAGCGGTTCTTCGAGGTGAGCCTCCCGCTGCCCGATCCGCCCGACGAATTGCCGGGGCTGGTGGAGGCGCTCGCTGAGTCCTTCGAGGGGCGCGGCACCCACTCCGCCGATCTGCGCCGGATCTGGGAGGTCACGCGCGGCCAGTTCCCGCACCAGGTCGCCATCCTCCCCCAGGGCGAGATCGCCAACAGCGACATCGCCGGGCTGCTCCAGGCGCTCCAGCAGCCGCTCCAGTCGGCGATGAGCTTCCAACTCCGCTTCCAGAGCGGCGGCGAGATCGTGCTGCGGCCGGGGATCGCCTCCGGTGAGGCGCCCCGTCCAGGGGTGAGGTAGCGGCGATGAAGTGGCCCGCCTATCTCAACACCTGCCTCGCCCGCGCAGTCCGCGTGCTCCAGCTCCCGGCGGCGGCGCTGCCGCTGCTGAAGAAGCTCCGCGCCCTCGATCTGGACGCGACGGTGGCCGAGTCTGCGCGCCAGCAGGACAGCCACCAGCGCCCCGGTATCTTGAGCTGGTCGATGCTCGCCCAGCACCGTGAGAACGTCCGCACGCTCGAAGACGCGGCGATGAAGCTGGAGGGCTGGGGGATCGTTCAGGTGGTCGGGCGCGACGTCACCGACGCGGTGGTGCCGGGTTCGGCGGGCCTCCGCCTGACGGCGTGGGGGCGCGTCTGCCTCGGCCTCGGGCCGGAGCTGCGCCTGCCGATCACCCCGGAGGACGGCCAGCCCTGGCACATCCTCCACGGCGCGGGCTACGAGAGCCTGCGGATCGAGGCGATGAACCACGCGGGCAGCACCGACGTCATCGCCCCGGAGGGCAACATCCTCGCGCTCTGCGGGCGCGTCGCCGCCTCCCTCTGCGCGCGCGGCGGCGCGATCGTGGACGGGCACGGGGCGTCCACCTCGCTGCTCGAACAATTGCTCGACCGCACCCGCGAGGCGGCGGCGCCGCGCGCGATCCTGCTGAAGGAGCCCGGCGAGCTGCGCGTCGCGGCCCTCCACACCCGATCCCGCCTCCGCTGGATCGAGCCTCAGGAGCCCCTGCGCCACAGCGGGCGCCTGATGGACGGGCGGCTCGACGGGCCGCTCGGCGGCGTCCCGTCGGACGCGCGCGGCGTCGCT
>JBEIQZ010000872.1:0-1492 GCA_040376255.1 Alphaproteobacteria bacterium | reverse complement strand
TCGACGGGATCGCCACCAGCCCGGTCAGCGCCCCGCACCACAGCCCCACCAGCAAAATCCAGCCCCCCGCCGCCGCGCCGAGCATCGCCCCCGGCACAGAGGGCGCCTGCGGGTCCTCGCCCTGCTCTCCCCCGGCTCCAGACCGGAGCGCGAGCGTCTGCGCCGCCACCCCCGTCAGCAGCACCGCGACGCAGGCGCCGAGCGCAGGCGTCATCTCCCGCACCAGGAAGATCCGCATCATCACAAGCATCTGCAACGGCGCTTCAAAAGTGTAAAAATAGCGGAGCAGCTTCACCGGGAGGTTGAAATTGCGGACCCCGTAGAACAACGAGCCCGCCGGGATCACCAGCAGCGAGGCGAAGCCCAGCCAGAAGTCCCAGGAGACGTCGTGCCGGATCAGATCGGGGACGAACATCAATCCAGAGAACAGGAACAGCAGGTTCCAGCACCAGAAGATCAGCAGGGAGCTTATGATGGTGAGGGGGCGTGTCATGGGTGCTCCGTCGTTGAGGAATTCGTTGAGAGAGGGGGTTCCGGCACGCTGAACCCTGCCCGCAGGCTCCGGGCCAGATCGGTGATCAGCGCGTCCGTTTGTTCAGCGTCGGCGCTGTCCTGCGACGGTCGCCCGTCCGGGGGGGCGCCGGTGGAGTTGTCGATGAGCAGGGAGGCCATCACCCAGCGATCCTGGGCGCCGGTGATGTCCGCCCACGCCCGGTTGAACAGGTCGTGGGTGCGGCGGTCAGGCGCCTCGAACCACCAGATCAGCGTCCAGCGGCCCTTTCCTGCGCTGGCCTGCCGGACATCCAGCCCGGGCGCCACCATCCGGATGCTGCTCTCCTCGATGCCGAGCGGGGCCTGACAGTGCTCGGGGAGGTGGTGGGCGCGCCAGCGGGTCGCCGGGACCAGGATCAGGCTCCCCTCTGTCCGCGCCCCCCCGCCCGCTCCGCTCCCCACCTGGAACCTGTACTTCGCCGGCGCCTCCGCCCCCTCCGTCGCGAGCCCGGCCCCCTCAAAAAACGCCTGCTCCAGCGGGGAGAGCGCCTCCCGCTCCACCGCCCACCCCTCCGGCGCCGCCCAGCCGAACCCCACCGGCTCCCGCACCTCCGCCGCAGGCTGATCCGCCGCCGCCGCCCCCAGCAGCCCCGCGCAAAGCAGCACCATCCCTCCTGATCCTCTCCCGCCTTTTGCCTTTTGCCTTTCGCCTTTTCCGTGTGCTTCCGTGCTTCCGTGCTTCCGTGCTTGCGTTTTATCCCCCTCCTTCCCCGTCTCCCCCATCAACCCCACCACCACCCCCATCGCCGCCGTAAACCCCAGCAGCCCGAGCGGCGTGTGCATCCGATCCGCCAATTCCGGCGACCCGGCGACCGCCCCGGCGACGATGAGCGCCAGCACGCGCAGCAGGTTCGCGAAAAACAGCAGCCCCCAGCACAGCGGGAACAGCGCGATGAGCCGCAGATCCGTGCGGCCCCGGATGGCGGCGAGCGCGAGGAGG
>JBEIQZ010000017.1:0-28779 GCA_040376255.1 Alphaproteobacteria bacterium | reverse complement strand
GGGCGCGGGGATCTGCGGGGCGGGGCGCGGGCTGCGGGGGCGGACGGCGCTGCTGCTCGCGGGCCTGATCCTCCCGGCCTCGCTGCTGGACGCGCCGGGGCGGGGCGCGGCGGGGCTCCACATGAGGCCGATCCGCCCGCTCGCGTCGCCCCTGAAAAACCTCCGGCAGAGCCTGGAGGCGCCGCTGTGGGAGGACGTGCGGCTGCTGGTGGAGGAGACAGGCTGGGGGGACGAGGTGTGGGTGGAGGATGTGGGGCTGATCGGGCACATCCCCGGGATCCGGGTGCGAGATCTGGCGGGGCTGACGGATCGGGAGATGGCGGAGGTGGTGGCGGGCTGGCGGGAGCCGGAGATCACCGCCGGGCCGCCCGCTGATCCGCAGACGGGCCGGGCGGTGCGGCGGTGGCTGCGGACGGTGACATACAGCGGTCAGGCGCCGGTGACCCCGCCGGAGTGGCTGGAGCCGGAGCTGGGCTGGGCCGGGCAGCGGATGCTGGTGGACGCGGCGCGGCGCGCGCGCTGGCAGTGGAGCGCCCCGGCGCGGCAGGAGCCGGAGCCGGCGCAGATCGCGGCGAGGTGGGCGGAATTGTACCGGCGCTTCCCCTCCATCGGCCGGATCGCGCAGCAGCATGCGATGGCGCTGATCCGGTCGGGCGACCTGAACGGGGCGATCCGGGTGGCGGAGCGGATCGCGGCGCAGGCGCCCGCAGATCCGCTGGTCGGCGACCTCCCGGCGGATCTGCTCAGGATGCTGCTGCTGCCGGGGGTGGACGGGGAGGGCTGGGGGGAGCGGGACGGGCGGCCGGAGCGGTGGCTGCGGCTCCGGCTCCCGGCTGTACCGGCGGGGCAGCCGCCTGAGGCGCAGGCGGCCCTGCTGGAGTCCTGGCTGATCGTCGAGGGATCGGGCGGCGGATCGTGGCGGTGGGACTGCGAGAAGAAGGGATTCTCCATCGGCCCCGGACGGATCGCGATCCACCTCGGTCCTGCGCCCTGCGACGGGACGCTGGAGATCCGCTACCCGCGCGCCGCGCCCTCCTCAATCCGGCTCGCGAGCCGTCCGGCGAACAGCACCCCGTAGAAGGGCGCATACAAAGCCCAGGCGACCCAGCCCGGCTCCTGCCACTGCCCGGTCAGCGGATCGAGCGTCGCCAGCACGACATAGGACAGCGGCGCGAGCGCCCCGAGCAGCCCCCACGCCCGCATGTCCCGCCCCGTCCACAGCGACACCGCCAGCGGCCAGAGGACGTACCAGGGGTGGACGGTCGGCGAGAGCAGGACGAAGACCGCGCAGATCCGGAGGGCCACCCGCCCCGGATCGCGCCCGGCCTCCGCCCGCCCGTACCGCCACCACGCCTCCGCGCAGAGGCCCGCGCCCGCGATCTGCAGCAGCCGCCGCAGCCCGCCGTCGGCCCAGCCGAGCTGCTGCCAGATCGCCGACAGCAGCGGGTAGACGCTCCCATTGTACGACCAGTGCCGCTGGTAGGTGTCGAGGCCGCGCCCCAGATCCGCCCCGGCCTGCAGCGCGAGCAGCGCGAGGACTGAGGCGATCCCGATGACCGGGAGCCACACCCGCCGCCGCTCCGCCGGGATCAGCGCCGGGATCAGCAGCCCCGGCAGCAGCTTCACCATCGCCCCCGCCCACGCCGCCCACGCCGCGAGGATCGGCCGGCGCGCCGAGAGCGCGAGCGCGGACAGCAGCAGGAACACCCCGATCCCCTCCAGGTGCCCCGATCCCGCCGACTCCAGCGCCGGCAGCGGCAGCAGCGCCCAGCACCAGCCCGCCGACGCATGCTTCCGCGCCAGCAGCCAGGCGCTCCCGACATCGCACAGCGCGGACAGCGCCTTCCAGGCGTAGACGCCCCCCGGCACGCCCCCCGGCACGCTCCATGGCGCCGCTCCCGGCGCCAGCAGCCAGAACAGCAGCTGCGCCAGCGGCGGGTAGACGGTGGACACGCCCCGGTGGTTGACCAGCGCCCAGGTCGATCCCGGCAGATCGCGCAGCGGGACGAGCTCCAGCGCGTCGGGCGCGGCGCGGAACGGGTTCTGCCCCTGCGCCCAGACCAGCCCCTCCCACACATAGCGGTAGACGTCGTCTGAGAGCGTCGGCGGCGCGGCCAGCCAGGGCAGGCGGAGCAGGAGGGCGGCGCAGGCGATGAGCGCCGGGGGGGCGGGCCGGAGCGAAGGCCGGAGGGCGATCAGCAGCGCGGCCAGCCCCCAGAGCGCGGCCAGCGGCGCGGCCCGATCCGCGATGGGGCGGAGATCGAGGGAGAGGAGGCTCGACAGGTCAAGAGTCTTCATTGTTTCTCTGCATGGTTTCACGGAGCGGCAGGGCAGGTTATCCCTGTGCCGCGAGGGCGGTATGAGCAGAGGGATGAGCTGGTGTCCGGTGGGGGCGTGTCTGGTCGGGCTGTTGCTGACCGGGTGCAACGGCAAGAAGAACATCGAGGACTCCAAGCCGGACGGGGATGGCAACCACCACATCGAGACAGTGGAGAGCCGCCTCCAGGTCGCCGGGATCGATCCCTCCGTGGCCACCGCGAACCAGTCCTTCGCCGCCGAGATCTATGGAAACGGGTTTGCCAAGGGCGTGCAGGTGCAGATCGGCAGCAGCATCCTGTCGTCGGTGACGTGGACGAGCGAGGAGGTGCTGAACGTGACGGTGCCGGGGCTGCCGGTGGGGCGGTACGACATCACGGCGATCAACCCCGACGGCAAGCGATCAACGCAGTACGGCGGGCTGACGGTGAACACCGGCGGCGGCGCGTCCGCGAAGACCTGCGCGCCGCTGACGGTGTACTTCGCCTTCGACAGCTCCTCGATCGCCGCCGACGCCCGCAGCGCCATCGACATCTGGGCGAATTGCGTCCGCGACGCCGAGATGCAGGTGCGGATCGAGGGCCACTGCGACGAGCGCGGCACCACCGAGTACAACCTTGCGCTCGGCCAGCGGCGCGCCGACGCGGTGGCGCGGTACCTGAGCGGGCTCGGCCTCCCGAAGGGACGCATCAGCCAGGTCTCCTACGGCGAAGAGAAGCCCGCGACGACCGGGAGCGGCGAGGACGCCTGGGCGCGCAACCGCCGGGCAGAGCTTTCAGCCAGACAATAAGACGCTCAACAAGACGCCGGGGTGAGCCATGCGGGTGATGACGGGGTTGTTGACCAGCGGTCTGCTGTCCGGAGCGTTGCTCTCCGGCTGCGTTCTGGATCGGACAGGGCAGTCTGCGACGGCGAAGATCCAGCAGGAATTACTGGATCACGGCGAGCGGCTGGCGACGATGGAGGCCAACAGCGCGGGCATCGATCGTCGCCTGGCGCAGGTGGAGGAGATCGTGCGCGGGCTGGGGCGCGAGCAGCTCGACCGGCTGGAGACGATGGAGGCGCTGCGGCAGGAGGTGGCGACGCTGCGCGGCGGGCTGGAGGAGCTCCGCCACGACTATGACGGCACAAAGGAGGGGGGCGCCGGCTTCCAGGCGACGGCCGGGGCGCAGCTCGCGGCGATGGAGGAGCGGCTGGCGCTGATCGAGCAGAAGTTCGGCATCAAGGGGGCGGGCGGGGCCTCCGCCGGCGGCTTGTCAGGGACAACGTCAGGGACAACGTCAGGGACAACATCAGGGACGGCATCAGGCGCCCAGACGGACACCCCGACGGCGAAGACAGAGCTTCCGGACGATCCGGAGGCGCTGTTCAAGCTGGTGATGGAGAACATGGAGTCGGGCAACCCGGCGGTGGCGCGGGCGCTGATACAGCAGTTCATGGCGGAGAACCCGAAGAGCGATCGGATCTCTGAGGCGCAGTACCGGCTGGCCCAGACCTGGCAGAAGGAGGGCGACTTCAAGGACGCGGCGGCGGCCTATCAGGTGGTGGTAGACAAGTGGCCTGACAGCGCGTTCGCGCCGTGGGCGATGCTGCGGCAGGGGGAGTGCTTCGCGTCGCTGGGGCGGAAGGACGCTGCAAAGATATTCTGGGAGGATCTGATCAAGAAGTATCCTAAGAGCAAGGCGGCCAAGGAGGCTAAGACCCTGCTCGGGAAGTGAGCGGGGTCTACCCTTGCGGGCGATCCGTAAACGGATTAGTCGCGGCACACCCGAATCCTCCCTCTCCGGAGCGTCCCTCAGGGACGCTCGTTTCGTTTTGGAGCTCCATGGAATCCCTCAACCGGCCACTCCCCCAACGGATCCGCGCACTGGCTGAGCCGGTCGCCGAGCGCCTGGGGCTCGATCTGGTCGCAGTGGAGGTGTTCGGCGGCCGGGGCGTGCTGACGCTGCGGATCAGCATTGACAAGACTGGCGGCGTTGGAATCGACGAATGCACCCGCTTCTCTCGGGCGCTCTCTCCTGTCCTGGACGTCGAAGATCCGATCATCGTCGCCTACACGCTGGAGGTGTCCTCACCGGGGATGGAGCGTCCGCTCCAGCGCGCCTCAGACTTCCGGCGCTTCCAGGGCTGTCAGATCCGGGTGCGGCTGGCGGGGATGGACGGCCGCCGCTGGTTGAAGGGGAAGATTCAGTCGGTCACTGACAAATCAGCGTCTGTAGGGGAGGAGGTGATCCTCCAATCTACGGAGGGCCCGCGTGTCTTCAGCGTCGAGGAGGTCGAGCGGGCCTACCTGGAGCTGACGATGGAACAATTCACACGGATGGGACAGGGTCTGCCGCCCGTCCCGGAAGAGGAGTCGTCATGAGCATGAACAGCCAGCTTGCACGCGAACTTGAGACAGTTGCCCGTGAGAAGAACATCCCCCGGGATGCGCTGATCGATGTCCTGCAGCAAGCCATGGAGGCTGCCGCCCGCAAGAAGTACGGCATGCAGAAGGATCTGGAAGCGCAATGGAACGATGATCTCGGCGAGGTGGAGCTGTTCGAGTTCAAGACTGTCACCGACGACGTAGAGGATCCCGATCTGGAGATCCGCATCGCGGAGGCGCGCAAGCTCGATCCGGAGTGCGAGGTCGGCGACAGCCTCGGCATCAAGCTGCAGGTGGAGGAGCTGGGCCGGATCGCGGCGCAGACCGCCAAGCAGGTGATCATCCAGAAGATCCGCGACGCTGAGCGCGAGATGATCTTCTCGGAGTTCAAGGATCGCAAGGGCGAGATCACGACGGGCATGGTGCGGCGGTTTGAGAAGGGCAACATCATCGTGGAGCTGGGCCGGGCCGAGGCGATCCTGCCCAAGCGCGAGCAGGTGCAGACCGAGACCTACCGGCAGGGCGACCGCATCCAGGCCTACGTGGTGGACATCACGCGCAGCAGCAAGACCCCGCAGGTGATCCTGTCGCGCACCCACCCCGGCCTGATCATGAAGCTGTTCGAGCTGGAGGTGCCGGAGGTGGCGGAGGGCATCGTGCACATCGAGGCCTGCGCGCGCGAGCCGGGCTTCCGCGCGAAGATCGCGGTGCGCTCCACCGATCCGGACGTCGATCCGGTGGGCGCCTGCGTCGGGATGAAGGGCAGCCGCGTGCAGGCGGTGGTGCAGGAGCTTCGCGGCGAGGCCATCGACATCATCCCCTTCCACGCCGATCCGGCGCGGTTCGTGGTGCATGCCATCGCCCCCGCGCAGGTGTCGCGCGTCTACATCGACGAGCACGCGCATGCGATGGAGCTGGTGGTGCCGGACGATCAGCTCTCGAAGGCGATCGGGCGGCGCGGCCAGAACGTGCGGCTCGCGGCGCAGCTCACCGGCTGGCGCATCGACATCTACAGCGAGAGCAAGCACCTGGAGATGGCTGAGACCGCCCGGCGCGAGCTGGAGCTGATCGAGCACCTCGACGAGGACATGATCGAGCAGCTCATCCGCCACGGCTTCCGCTCCTGCCGCGAGATCGCGGACGCAGAGGCCTACGATCTGACCGGCATCCTCAACGTCGACGAGGAGTACGCGCAGGCGATCGTCGACGCGGGCGAGCGGGCGCTGGAGCAGCTCATCCTGGAGGAGGCCGAGCGTCGGCGCGGCGCGGCGGATCTCCCGCCGAGCGCGGACGATCTGTAGCCGGCCTGCAGTCAACGACCGGAACGGCGGGATGCCCCCTAAGCGAGCGGCCACTGAGAAGAGAGAGGCCCGGCGGGAGATCCTCCCCGCCGGACCGGGCCCGTGGCGCATGTGCCTGATCAGCCGGAAGCGCTGCCACCCGTCGGCGCTGATCCGGCTCATGGCGGTTCCGGCGCAGGCAGGCGGGGCCGCTGCGCCCGTGATCGTCGTGGACACATGGGGGCGCGGCGGGGGGCGCGGCTGCTGGTTGTCGCCGGACGCAAAAATACTGGCGGCGGCTGAGGCCCGCGCCGGGCAGGTCGCGAAGCAGCTCCGGGCGCCGGGGGCGCGGCTCTCGGGGCTGGCGCTGCAGGTGCGCCGGGCGGCTGAGG
Organism: Alphaproteobacteria bacterium; assembly: GCA_040376255.1. Classification (GTDB taxonomy): domain Bacteria; phylum Myxococcota_A; class UBA796; order UBA796; family SXON01; genus JBEIQZ01. The sequence goes on along the minus strand of JBEIQZ010000017.1, from coordinate 22,423 downwards.
AGCGGACGATGGTGCGTCTCCGGGAGGCGTCGCGGGCGGGGCAGTGTCGGAGCGGGGCGATGGCGTTATCGACATTACCGGCGGGAGAGGCCAAGCTCTGGCTGGTCGCCTCTGACGCCGGGGCGGGGATCCGCGCGCAGATCCGGCAGCGCGTCGCGGACGGCGACGGGACTATTTTTATCGAGGCGCCGCTGGATCGGGCGGCGCTCGGACGCATGATCGGCTGCGGGCCGAGGTCAGCAGCAGGGATCTGTGGAGGGAAGGCTGCTGAGGACATTCTGAGGTGGTTGCCACAATTGGTGGAATTGCGTTAGAGGGGGTCGCACGATCCGATCCTGTTGGTGTACCTCCTACGGCTCCAGGGCTGATCGCATACCGGACTCCCCAGCCGGTCCTCCCCAGCCGGTCCTCTGCTCTGGTACGGGTTGCAAACAAGCGGGCCTTCCGTTGTTGTGCAGTTCCAGAAGCAGATGTACCGGCCCCCCCCCCAAGGTAGTGAATGTCCACGAAAGATCTTCTGGATCGCCTGCAGAACAATAGCGGCAACGCTCGCAAGACTCCCAATGCACCGGAACCGAAGGGGACTGAGAGCAAGACTGGGGATACCACCCGTGTAGGTAAGGATGTCGTGCGCCGCCGCACCCCGGATCCGATCCCTGCCACCCCTCCGCCGAGCGCGACCCGCACCATCCGTCGTCCGGGGGCCGGAGATGCGCCGGCCCGCCCTGGCGGCGCTCCGACCGGCTCCAACACCGGCGGCAGCTACGGCGGTTCGGGCGGCTACGGTGGCAACGCAGGCGGCAATACCGGGAACACCGGTAACGCAGGCGGCAATTATGGCGGCAACACAGGCGGCAACGCAGGCGGCAACGCAGGCGGCAACGCTGGCGGCAACGCTGGCGGCAACGCTGGCGGCTCCTCCAACCAGCCGCGCCGCAGCCTCTCTTCCTCTCCGGCGACCTCACGGCCCCCGCCCCGGCAGGACACGCGCCAGGATGCCCGGCAGGACACGCGCCAGGATCCCCGGCAGGACGGACGCCAGGATCCCCGGCAGGACGCGCGGCCACAGGAGCCGGTGAGGCAGTCCGAGCCGGCCTACTCCGAACCGCTGGCACAGCCCGGTCTGGAGACGCAGCCAGGGCTGGAGACGCAGCCAGGACCGGTGACCCATCCCGAGCCGGAAGCCCAGCCCGGGCCGGTGGTGCAGGCTGATCCGGCGGCGCCCGCCGATCACGGGACACCGGGCGACGCCGCGCAGGCGGCCTCCGGACAGCCGGAGGAGACCGCCGGCGCTGAGGCGCGGACGGACGCTCCGGCAGACGGCCGCGCCGATCCGCGTCCGCCCCGCACCGACGGGCGGGTGGAGCGCGATCACCGGGGCATGCCGCGCGCGGGCCGTGGCGACGGGGAGCGCCCCACGATGGAGCGCGCCGTCATCGTCGAGCGCCCCACGATGGAGCGCGCCGTCATCGTCGAGCGCCCCGGGCTCCCCCCGATGCCGATCCGGAACCACCCGGGCCGCCCCGGGCCGGGCCGTCCGGACGGGCTGAACCTGCCCGGCCTCGGGATCGGCGTCATCGCGCTGCCTCCGGGCTACGATCCGTCCAACCCGACCCCCAACCGGGGCAGGGATCGCAACGCGCCCCCGCCCGGCCAGCAGCGCTGGACCCCGCCCGGGCCTCCCGGCGCACGCCGTGACGGACGCCCCGACGGGCGCCCCGATCCGCGCCCCGGGATGCAGCCCGGCACGCCGCCCCCCTCGGATCAGCCGAACCACCCCTCCTCCGATCCGCGCCGCAAGCCTCGCAGCAAGGAGCGCTCTGAGGTGGTGCTGGACGAGAAGCTCCGCCGCTCCAAGGGCCGCTCTCCCCCCAGCCTCCGCAGCGCGCCCAAGCCGCAGATCAAGCGCAAGCTCCGCATCGACGGCGAGATCACCGTCGCGAACCTCGCGCATGAGCTCGGCACCAAGGCCGCTGAGCTGGTCAAGATGCTGATGCAGATGGGCCAGCCCGCCACGATCAACCAGTTCATTGACTTCGACACCGCCGCCATCCTCGCCTCCGAATACGGCGCCGAGATCGTGAACGTGGCGTTCGACGAGTCCGAGCTGATAGTCAAGGAGAACGAGGAGGAGAAGCAGAAGCGGATCAGCCGCCCGCCGGTGGTGACCGTCATGGGCCACGTCGATCACGGCAAGACCACGCTGCTCGACACCATCCGGAAGTCGCGCGTCGCCTCCTCTGAGGCGGGCGGGATCACTCAGCACATCGGCGCCTACCAGGTCAAGCGCGGCGATCGGCTCATCACCTTCATCGACACCCCCGGACACGCGGCGTTCAGCGCCATGCGCGCCCGTGGCGCCAAGGCCACCGACATCGTCGTGCTGGTGGTGGCGGCGGACGACGGCGTGATGCCGCAGACAGTCGAGGCGATCACCCACGCGAAGGCGGCCAACGTGCCGATCGTCGTCGCGGTGAACAAGTGCGACAAGCCGGGCATCCAGCTGGAGCGCATCCGGCAGGAGCTGATGACCCACGGGCTGGTGCCTGAGGAGTACGGCGGCGACACGATGTTCGCGAACATCTCGGCGCTGAAGGGTACGGGCGTCGAGGAGCTGCTCGACAGCATCCTGCTGGTCGCCGAGCTCACCGACATGAAGGCCAACCCTGAGCGGAAGGCTGAGGGCGTTGTGCTGGAGAGCCGCCTGGAGACGGGCAAGGGCGCGGTCGCGACGCTGCTCATCCAGAACGGGACGCTGCGTCAGGGCGACGCCATCGTCATCGGCATGACCTGGGGTCGTGTCCGCGCGATGATGGACGATCGCGGCGGCAAGCTGAAGGAGGCCGGGCCTGCTACGCCGGTCGAGATCTTCGGTCTGCAGGACATGCCGCTGGCCGGCGACACCTTCGCGGTGGTGGACAACGAGCGCGACGCGCGCTCGCTGACCGAGCATCGCCAGGATCGGGAGAAGGCCAGCAGCCAGGGCTCCCATGCCAAGCGGACGATGGACGATCTTCTCAAGATGGGGGCGGCGGCGAAGGAGCTCTTCTACGTCGTCCTCAAGACGGACGTCAGCGGCTCGCTGGAGGCGCTGCGCTCCTCGCTGGAGAACATGCAGGTGTCGGGCACTCAGCTCAAGATCCTGCATGCCGGGATCGGGCCGATCAACGAGTCCGACGTCAACCTCGCCGCTGCCGAGAAGGCGCTCATCATCGCCTTCAACGTCAAGGCCGACGCCAAGGCCCGCCATGCCGCTGACTCTCAGAACGTCGAGATCCGGCGCTATGACATCATCTACACCGTCCTAGACGACATCCGCGCCCGCCTGCTCGGGCTGCTGGCGCCGATCTACGAAGAGCGCCGGGTGGGTGAGGCTGAGATCCGGACGATGTTCACCATCTCCAAGATCGGGCTGGTCGCGGGCTGTATGGTGGTGGACGGCAAGGTCGTCCGCTCCTCGGTGGTCAAGGTCATCCGCAACGGCAAGCAGATCTACGAGGGCAAGGTCTCGGGCCTGAAGCGCTTCAAGGACGATGTCCGCGAGGTGGAGAAGGGCTTTGAGTGCGGCGTGTCGGTCGACGGCACGACGGATCTTGTGGTGAACGACCGGCTGGTGTTCTACACGCAGGTCGAGGTTCCCCGCGAGTGACGCGGAGGCGCTCAGCGTCTCTGTGTCCGGCGCGCGATCAGCGCTCAGGCGCCAGCCTGAGCGGCAGTTGAGCAACACGCACGCCCGGCCTGACCGGGCACCCCCGGTACATGCAATACCTCCCTGCTCCGGATGAGTCTCTCTGGATCGGTGTCCTGCGGGTCGCCATCCAGATCTCCGGCGCGCGATCCCTGAAGGATCGGCGCCAGGTCGTCAGCTCGCTGCGCGACCGGATCCAGGCAAAGTTCCGTGCGAGCTTCGCCGATATCGGTCACCTCGACGCGCCGTCCATGGCGGTGATCGCCGTCTCGGTGGTCGGGAACGACAGCCGTCTGTTACAGGCGCGGCTGGACAGCATCTTCGCAGACATGGAGTCGGTGGCCGACGCGATCATCGTGTCCCGCGCCACCGAGGTGATCCCGATCAAGCCCACCTTGTGATACGCTCCGGAACACCGCTCATGCCGCATGGATCATGCTGAAAGACCCTCCCCGCCCACGGGATCGACAGGTGACGCTCACCCGGGGACACCTCTATGCCCTGATGGCGATGTCGATCGCGCTGGCGTCGGTGACGTTTTTTCTCGGGATGCAGATCGGGCGCCGGGAGGTGCCGACGGTGGAGCAGCCGGCGACGCGGTCGCTCGTCGATGAGGAGGCGCGCACGGGGGATCTGGAGGTGCTGCTGACGAAGGTGGAGCAGGCCCGGCCGGGGGCGCAGCCGTTCGAGTTCCCGCAGACGCTCCCGCAGACCGCGCCGCCGCCGATGCTCGGGACGGAGGCGATGGTTCCGGCGGGCGCGGCGATCTCTCCTCAGAACGGGACAGTGCCCAGGAGCGGCTGGTCGATCGAGGTCAGCACGTGGAAGGAGGCGGATCAGGAATTGGAGCGGCTGGTCAAGGGCGGCCTCACGGCCTACCGGGTGACCGCGCTGATCGACGGGCGTCCCAGCCATCGCGTCCGGATCGGCGGCTACCCGACTGAGGCGAAGGCGATGGAGGAGCTTGAGGCGGTGTCGAAGGCGACCCGGGCGGCGGAGGCGCGCGTTGTACAGGCGCCCTGACTGCGGCGCAGGAGCTGTTACCGGATGATCGGGGCGTTCCTGCTGCTCGGCTGCTTCCTGGCCAGCCTGGAGATCGCTGTGGTGATGGCGGTGCTGCCGCAGATCGCTGAGGAATTGGGCGGCGCCGGGCTGCTCCCGTGGGCGATCAGCGGGCCGCTGGCGGCGACGACGCTGTGTACACCGCTGGCGGGGCGGCTGGGCGACCGGTACGGGCGGCGGCGGGTGTGGCTGGGCGGAGCGGGGCTCCTGCTGGCGGGATCGGTGATGGCGGCGCTGGCGGGGGGGATGCCGTCGTTCCTGGCGGCGCGCTTCGTGCAGGGGGTGGGCGGGGCGGCGCTGATGCCGGTGACGATCGCGCTGTGCGGCGATCTCTTCGGCGTGGAGCAGCGCACAAGGATGTTCGGCTACATCTCGCTGGTGTGGGGGCTGTCAACGCTGGCGGGGCCGTTCGCCGGGGCGGCGATGACGGAGGCGTGGTCGTGGCGGGCGGTGTTCTGGGCGCACCTGCCGCCGGGGCTGCTGGCGATGGCGGGGGTGTGGTGGTCGCTGGCAGAGCCGGCGCGGTCGGGGCCGGTGGTGCTGCCGTCGTGGCGGGAATTGCTGGCGGTGCCAGAGCAGCGCGCCGTGCTGCTGGCGGGCCCGGCGATCACCGGGGCGTTCCACGGGGTGCTCGGCTACCTCCCGGCGTGGGTGCAGGGGGTGGAGGGCGGCACGACGATGCAGGCGGGGCTGGCGCTGCTGCCGATCTCGCTGGCGTGGTCGGTGAGCAGCAACCTGACCGGGCGGCTGCTGCCGCGCTGGGGGGTGCGCCGGACGCTGCGGGTGGGCGGGGTGCTGCTGCTGCTGGGCTGCGGGCTGGCGACGGCGTGGCTGATGGCGCGGCCGGCGCTGATCCTGGTGGGGCTGGCGATGGGCTTCCTGTACTCGACGCTGAACATCGCCGCGCAGGAGAGCGCGCCGCCGCTGCTGCGGGGGACCGCGACCTCGCTCTCGATCTTCACGCGGAACCTCGGCGCCGCCATCTCGGTGCCGCTCTGGGGGGCGCTCGCGGGCTTCTCGCCCGACGCGGCGCGGCTGGCGGACATCCCGGATCTCGGCGGCGGGATCGGGACGGTGATGGCGGCCAGCACGGCGAGCGCGGCGGTGGCGATGTGCATTCTGTGGAGTTTCCCGGCAGGGAAAGGGGTGCCCGCTCAGAACTGACGGGTGGCCTCCTTCATCTGCATCGGCTGGCCGGAGCGGGGCAGCCAGTGGCTCCCGGCCTGCGGCGGCGGCGGGGCGCGGTCGAGCAGGCGGCGCCCGGCGAGGCGGAGCAGGATGGCGAGGGGGGCGAGGGCGAGCAGCCAGACGACGCCCATGAGGATCGTGTTCTGTGTTTTCAGGATGTTGTGGATGACGCGGTCATTCCAGGCGAGCCAAAGGGTCTTGAACAATTCCAGCATCGGCACCCTCCCCGGCGCGGCGCGGCGGCGCGGCGCTACACCTTCAACTGTATCCAGTTTCCCCGCCACGCGGCGGCGCCCTTCCCCGCCGCCTTGCAGAAGCTGGTGAGGTTGATCGCCCACCAGACCCCGACCGCGCCCCAGCCGAAATAGATCGCGAGCAGCCAGCCGAGCGGGACGCGGAGGAGGTTCAGCGGCGCCGACCACTGGAAGACGGCGCGGGTGGCGCCTGCGCCCATGAGGATGCCCTCCGCCCAGGCCTCCAGCGCGACGGCGATCTGGGAGAAGGCGAGGCTCTGCGCGTAGCCGACGGCGAGGGCGAGCACGACGGGATCGCGGGTGAACGGGGCGCAGAGCGCGCCGGGGAGCAGCCAGAAGGCGGCGGAGATCGCGGCCCCGAGGCCGAGCGAGAGCGGCAGGGCGAGGACGCCGGCGCGGCGGGCCTGCTCCGGCTGCCCGGCGCCGAGGCGGCGGGAGACGATGCTGGAGAGGGCGAGCGAGACGCCGAGGTAGCAGGGGTAGCTCACCCCTTCGAGGGCGGAGAAGCCGATGCCGAGCGCGGCGTTGACCTCCGGGCCGAGCGGGGAGATGGCGACCCGGAGCAGCGCCCAGTAGACGAGGGCGTAGAAGAGGATGTTTGTGGTGATCGGGAGGCCGAGCCGGGTGATACGCGGGATGTGCCTGCCCCAGCGGAGATCCTGGCGGCGGAGGCCGGTGTGCGAGGCGAGCAGCCACACCCCGATCCCGACGCAGAGCGTCCGCGCGATCCCGGTGGCGGCGGCGGCCCCGGCGACCCCGGCGCCGGGCAGGCCACCGATCCCGTGGATCAGCAGCGGGTTGAGCAGCCAGTTCAGCAGCGCCGCCGCGATCTGGAGGCCCATCATCCACCGGCTCAGGCCCATCGCCACGAAGCAGGCGTCCAGCAGCGGGAACAGGCAGAGCCCCGGCGCGAACAGGCTCAGGGTCTGGAGGAACACGGTGGCGGCCTCTGCGGTCGGGCCGCTGAGGCCCAGCAGCCCCGCGATCACCGGCGCCAGCAGCGCCAGCGGGAGCGCCAGCCCCAGCCCGCAGGCCAGCGCCAGCAGGATCGCCTGGCCGATCACGGCGCGGCGCTCCTCCAGATCCTGCGCGCCGGTCGCGCGACCGACGAGGGACGCCGACCCGGCGGCGGCGAGATCGTGGATGGCGTAGCTGGCGATCAGCACGAAGGTGCAGGAGCCGATGGCGGCCTGGGAGGGGGTGTCGATGCTGCCTGCGGCCTGCTGATCGATGAGCCGGAAGGCGTTGTTCAGCAGGGCGGAGGCGGCGGCAGGGAGGGCGAGGGCGATCAGCTCCCGGTAGCTGACCGGTGCGGCGGGGACGGCGTCCGGCGCGCTCAACCGGTCGCCGGGAGGTTCACCACCTGTGACGCCGTCTTCAGCGTACAGCCAAGCAATTCGCGCAGCGCCATGATGATCTGCAGGTTCGACGCACCGCTCTGGCGGAGCCGGGCGACGGCGCCGGGGAGATCCTCCACCAGCCCGACGCCGATGAGCGCGCAGAGGCGGACCCGCTCGCCGGCGTAGTCGCTCCGCTCGTGCGCCCAGTGTCCCTCCCACCGGCCCTCCGGATCGTGGCTTCCGTCCGGGCGGTAGGCGATGATGTGGCCGGGCCTGTCCTCCAGGTAGATGACATCGAAGCGCAGGCGATCGTCCTCGAAGAAGCGCCAGCGGCCCTCCCGGCGCCCCTGCACCTCGCGCCCCTCCCAGCGGCGGCTCCCCTGCCGGGTGCAGAAGACGCGGCCCTCGTCCTTCTCAGCCAGCACCTCAGCGGCGGTGCGCCCGTTGTAGCGGATCATCCCGTCCGGATCGCGCGTCAACAGCCGCGCGATCTCGACGTGCCAGGGTTCTGGCTGCCAGGTCTCTGTCATATGGGCTCCCGGGATAGACCTCCGGATGCAGATCCGTGGCGCCGCGCAGCATAACCTGCAGAACCTCGACCTCGATCTCCCCGACCGCGCGCTGATCGTGCTGACCGGGGTGTCCGGGAGCGGGAAGACCTCGCTGGCGACCCACACCATCCTCGCCGAGTCGCGGCGCCGGATGCGGGAGGCGCTGCCGGAGCAGCGGCGCGCCGCACACTCCCCTCCCCCGCTCGTCGAGGAGATCACCGGCCTCCCGCCCGCGCTGGGGCTCTCCGCTGCGACCCGGCCGCGCGCGCTGGAGCTGCTGGCGGATCGGTGCGATCTGCTCCCGTCGCTCCGGCGGCTGTGGGCGCGCGACGGGGTCCCCTGCTGTCCGGGGTGCGGGCGGGCGATCCGGCGGCTGGGGGTGGACGCGATCTGCCGCGAGCTGGAGCAGGCGATCCAGCAGGCGAGCCAGCGGTCGCTCCGCGCAGGCGACCGGGGCGGGCGGCTGATCCTGCTGGCGCCGATCCTGCGGGCGAAGACCGGGCGCGTCCAGCCGGTGCTGGAGGAGCTGCAGCGCGCGGGCTTCGCGCGGGTGCGGCTGGACGGGGCGGTGCAGGAGATCGCGGAGGTGGGGCCGGTGGACGCGCGGCTGCCGCACACGCTGGAGGTGGTCGTCGACCGGGTGCGGCTGGAGGCGGGGCGCGATCCGGCGCAGCGGGCGGCGGCGGCGGCGGCGCGGGCGGAGCGGCTGCGGGAGTCGGTGGCGCTCGGGCTGAAGGTCGGGAAGGGCAGCATCTCTGTCGAGATCGACGGGCAGGCGACGGTCTGGAGCAGCCGCCTCCGGTGCGACGCCTGCGACCGGGCGCTGATCGCGCCGTCAGAGGCGCTGCTGTCCCACACGCACCGGCGCGGCGCCTGCCCGGCCTGCCGGGGGGCGGGCTGCGCGACCTGCGGGGGGGAGCGGCTCTGCCCGGAGGGGCGCGCGGTGCGGCTGGAGGCGGGCGGGGCGGGCGGCCCCTCGCTGCCGGAGGCGCTGCGGTGGACGGTGGAGGAGGCGCGCAGCCGGGCGGGCTCGTTCCCGGAGGGGCGGCTGTCCGCGCAGATCCGGGCGCACCTCGGGGAGCTGATCAGGCTCGGGCTGGGCGGCGTCGCGCTCGGCGCGCCGGTGGCGGGGCTGAGCCGGTCGATCCAGCAGCGCGCGCGGCTGGGGGCGCTGCTGGGGCGCCCGCTGGCGGGGGCGCTCTACGTGCTGGAGGAGCCGACGGCGGGCCTCGCAGCGGCGGAGATCCCGGCGATCATCGGGCTGATGCGGGGGCTGGTGGCGGCGGGCTGCACGGTGATCGCGACCGATCACGCGCTGCCGCTGATCCGGGCGGCGGATCACGTCGTCGAATTGGGGCCGGGGGCGGGGCCGGAGGGCGGGCGGCTGCTGTTTGAGGGGCGCCCGGAGGCGCTGGCGGGGCAGGACACGCCGACCGGCCGGGCGCTTGGCGGGCGGCTGTCGCTCACGCGGGCGCGGCGGGCGCTGGATCGGCCGGCGTGGGTCCAGGCGGGCGGGCGGGCGATCCCGATCCAGGCGGGCCGGATCACGGGGATCGCCGGGGAGGGCGGGCTGCTGGACGAGGTGGAGCGGCAGATCCGGGCCGGGCAGGCGCCGCTGCTGTCGGGGTGGGCCGTCCGCCGCGCCGACCCGCCCGCCGGTCAGCACGGATCGGCGCGGAGCATGGTGGCGACGATCGCGGGCGTCTGGCCGCTGATCCGGCGGCTGCTGGCGCACACCAGGGAGGCGCAGCGGCTCGGCTTCGGGCCGGAGCGGTTCGGCCTCCACGCGGGGGGCGGGCGCTGCCTGGAGTGCCGGGGGCGCGGGCGGGTCGAGGATCAGGTGTGCGCCGCCTGTGAGGGCGGGCGCTTCGACGAGGCGACGCGCTCAGTGCGGTGGCGCGGCCGCTCAGCCGCCGATCTGCTCGCGCTCTCTGTGGCCGGGGCGCGGACCCTGTTCCAGAACCAGCCGGGGATGGCGCCGCTGCTGGCGCGGATCGCGCAGGCGGGCCTCGGCTACCTGCCGCTGGGGATGGGCGGGGATCAGCTCTCCGGGGGGGAGCGGCAGCGGCTCCGGCTGGCGCGGGCGCTCGCAGGGCCGGGAGAGGCGGCGCTCTGGCTGCTGGAGGAGCCGTCCGCCGGGCTGCACGCGCAGGATCTCCGGCTCCTGCTGGATGTGCTGGAGCCGGTGGCGGAGGCCGGCGGGGCGATCCTGCTGACCGACCGGAGCGGGGCGCTGCTGGAGGCCTGCGATATATGCGTCCCCGCATATGACATCAACCTGTAACCAGCGCCTGCCGTATGGGGAGGTGTGCCTGTGCTACACTGAGGCGCAGATCCAGGCTGGGAGGCCATATGCTGAGTCAGAGCCGTCAGAAGAGCCAGGGCAGCGGACAGATGGACGCCGCACCGCAACAGGCGCAGCAGAAGAGCCCGGCAGGGAACGCCGCGCAGCAGGACAAGCTGCTGTCCGGCGGGGTGGGCGGCGCGGGCGACACCCAGGAGGCGCAGGCCGACTCGCTCGCCGACGCGGTGATGCGCCGGGTGCGCGGCTACCAGCAGGGCTCCGAGCGCAGCGGCAGCCAGAAGTCCCCGACGCGCAGCGGCCTCTCCCCGGATCTGGTGCGGGCCTTCGAAGAGGAGGCAGGGGTGGACGTCACCGCCTTCCCCCTCGTCACCGGCGGCGCCGCCGAGCAGCTCGCCCAGCAATTGAGCGCCACCGCCTTCTCGGCCCAGGGCGCCGCCTTCCTCCCCGGCGACATGTCGCAGGGCATGGACTTCGACAGCATGTGGACGACCGCCCACGAGCTCGCCCACCTCGCCCTCGGCCACGCCGACAGCGGCCCCGCCCGCCGCGTCGCCGACACCGCCGATCTCCGGCTCGGCTACCTGACGCGGGGCGACACCGGGAAGGCCGTCGAGCGGCTCCAGAACGCGCTCGTGACCCTCGGCCACATGAGCGCGCAGGCCCGGAACAGCGGCCCCGGCGTCTTCGGCCCGCGAACCGAGTCCGCCGTCCGCGCCTTCCAGGCCTCCGCCCGCATCACGGTGGACGGCGAGGCAGGCCCGCAGACCGAGGCGGCGCTGGAGGCGGCCCTCGCGCGCGGCTCCAGCCAGAGCAGCCAGACCGGCGCCCAGACCGGCGGACAGGCCGGACAGAACGGCGCGATCTCCGGCAACCTCAGCGTCGGCGACAACGGAAAGGCCGTCGAGGCGGCGCAGAAGCGGCTGATCCACTACGGCGCCTCGATCATGGCGGACGGCGAGTTCGGCCCTGCCACCCGCAAGGCGGTCGTCGCCTTCCAGAAGGCCAACAAGATCACCGCGAACGGCGAGATCGGCCCGACCACCGCAGCCGCGCTCTCCGGCGACACCGCCAAGCGCTTCACCACCCAGGACGCCACCGTCGACACCTCCGAGGACACCACCCAGAACGTCCCCGGCACCGGCACGGTCAACCTCGGCGACGCCGACCCCAAGGGCATCCTCAGCAGCTCCAAGCTCAACCCCACCGTCAAGACCAAGGCGCAGAAGGTGCTGGAGGGCCTCCAGGGCAAGGGGCTGAAGCCGTACCTGTTCGAGGGCCACCGCACGATGGAGCGGCAGAACGACCTCTACGCCCAGGGCCGCACCAAGGGCGGCAGCATCGTCACCTACGTCAAAGGCGGCGGCTCCTGGCACAACTACGGGCTGGCGGTCGACATCGTCTTCTGGGACTCCAAGCACAAGGGCCCGAGCTGGGGCGGCCCCAGCAGCCAGTGGAAGGAAGTCGGCAAGGAGGCGACGAAGGCTGGCTTCACCCGCTGGCTCGGCACCATCGGCGACTACCCCCACATGGAGTACCACCCCAAGTGGGGCAACAGCTGCTCAGACCTGCTGTCCACCTACAACTCCAGCGGGCTCTCGGCGGTGTGGAAGAAGGTCGAGTAGCAGATCAGCAGGGCCGGATCAGCAGGGCCGGCAGGGCCGGATCAGCAGGGATCGTTGGCCTGGCCCGGCGTCCCCGGCTCGGTCATCCCGTTGATGATCGTGTACTGGACACACCAGTTGCGGATCAGGTCGTTCTCCTGGCCGTCGAGGTGGCTTGGATCGAGGCCGAACGACATGGCAGCTTCAATCGGGTCGCTGTCGGTGTCGTTGTAGTCGAAGACGTCGATGTCGGTGCCGTCCGGTGCGGTGAGCACCAGCTCATCGTCGTTGTTGGCGATGGCCACCCCGGAGCCGTGGCCCCAGCCCGCCGGCGGCGCCTCGCCCATCGGCTGCCGGTAGAACCAGCCGTCGCACGGCACACCCCCGTTGATCGCGGGCGACATGTGCGCGCACAGCACGAGGTAGCCGTGCGGCTGGACCAGCACGGACTGATCGAACACCCACAGGTCGCTGGCGTCGTCGTGGAAGGAGTAGCCGGTGATGTCCAGCGTCTGCCCGGAGGTGTTGTACATCTCCACCCACTCGCCGTAGTGATCCTCGACCGAGTCGGGGTTGACCATGAACTCGGTGAAGATCAGGTCGCCGGGCTCGGGCGGGATCGGGATGGTATTGCCGTCGGTGATGGTGATGGTGATCTGATCGGTGCCGACGTCCCCGTCGGTGTCGGTGGCGGAGAGCGTGATCACGTGCGTCCCGGCGATCAGCTCGCCGGTGATCCAGTTCGACAGCCCGCCCCCGCTCACGCCCGCCCACGGCCCAGGCTGGATGTCCGAGTCCCAGGAGAACACCAGCTCCTCTGCCAGCGTCGCCTCGTCGGTGGCCTGCCCGCTGAACGGGATGATGTCGCCCAGCAGGAATTCCGAGGCGTCCGCCGGGGTCGTGATCTCGACCAGCGGCGGGCTGACCGGCCCGGCGACCGTGAACAGCGCGTTGTCGATCCCCGCGCCGCCGTCCGCGTCGTCCGCGCTCACCTCCAGCAGGTGCTCCCCCCAGGCCAGATCGGCGCTCGACCACTGCGCCTCCAGCAGGCCGTCGGCGTTCATCTCGCTGTCCACCCACTCCCCCCCGTCCAGGCGGTAGCGGACGCTCAGGTCGGAGAGCGGCTGGTCGTCAGCGAACCGCGCGGAGAGCAGGACAGGCTCCGGCTGGCGGAACTGCATGGCCTCCTCAGGGAGCAGGATCTCGACCTCCGGGGAGGCGTTGATCCGCTTCACGGTGCTGTCTACGCCGCAGGCAGGGAGGAGCATCGGGAGGAGGGAGAGCAGGGGCATGCGGGCTCCGGGTGGCACCCTTATAGCGGGAGTCTGGGTGGATGCCTATATCAGAGGGAGCGAAAGCGGGAGATGTGTTAGTCGGGAGGGAACGGGGGCGGGCATGCGCTTTGCGTCGAAGGTGGATCTCTGGATCGGGGCGCTGCTGGCGGTGGCGCCGGTGATGTCGCTGGCGGGCGGGCTGGTGTCGCTGGCGGCGGGGCAGCCGCTGGGGCTGCTGTCGCCGCTGTTCGTGGGGGCGATCTACGGGGGGCTGGTGTTCCCGATCTACTATGAGATCGGGGAGGACGCGCTGGTGATCCGGTTCGGGCTGGCGCGGAGCCGGATACCGTACGCGAAGATCCAGTCTGTCAAGCCGACCCGGAACCCGCTGTCCAGCCCGGCGCTGTCGCTGGATCGGCTGCATGTCCACGCGGGGTCGGCGCTCGGGCCGAACATCTCTCCGAAGGACAAGGCAGCGTTTCTGGCGGCGCTGGCGCCGCATGTGCCGCACCTGCGTCTCCAGGGCGACGCGCTGCTCCCTGCCTGATGCGCCGCCTGCCCGCGCTCAGTTGACGGGCGTGTCCCCGAGGTTGCTGACACAGGCGTCCACCGCCGCCTGATCGCAGGCGCTGAACAGCGCCTCCAGCTCGCACGCCGGGACCTCCTCGCCGCCCGTCACCTGGTCGCAGGTCTGCGCCTCCAGCCCCGCCTGACAGGTCTCACCGGCCTCCGGGCTGTAGTCGCAGTACAGGTCGTAGCAGACGGAGGTTGTGTCGTCGTAGGCGTTGACGCACTGCTCAATGTCCCCGTAGGTCGCCGCGAAGCCCTCCGCGTCGCACTCCTCTACGCGCCCGCAGGCCGTCGCCTGGACGTCCACCGCCGACACGGCGCTCTGCGGCGCTGTCGCACACCCGAAAATCGCCCAGACCGCCACGCTGAACCAGATCATCCTGTCTCCTCTACCAATCCTCCCATACGGTCCGATGGGCGCGCCGCTTGATGCGGATATAGACAAACCCTCCCCTCAGAGACTACCCTGCGCGCTCTGGAGTCCCTATGCTCACCCTCCTCCTCACCCTCGCCTGCTCCTCTACCCCCATCGAGCTCGGCGGCAAGACCGGCGGCGGCGCCGACAGCGGCAACACCAACAGCGACGACACCGGCAACACCGGCGGCGACGACACCGGCAGCACCGGCGGCGACGACACTGGCGGCACCACGCTCCCCGATACCAACCCGTTCGAGGGGGACTACTCCGGCACCATCTCCATGTTCATCCCGGAGTGGGAGTGGGAGGTCTGCGAGGGCGAGGCCGCGCTGAGCGTCGGTGAGGACGGGAGCCTGACGGGCGAGGGCGGCTGCATCGACGGGCAGATGGGGATGGAGATCCCGGTGACCTTCGACGGCGCGGTGTCGGACGGCGGCGACGTCTCCGGTGTGGTGACCTTCCTGTTCGGGCGGCCGGGTCAGGAGGAGACGTTCGAGGGGGAGCTGACCGGCGCGGCGCAGGGCAGCGACCTCTCGCTGGACTGGTTCACGCAGGTCGACTTCGGGCAGACGGTGGACGTCGAGGGCGCGGGCGCGCTGAGCCGCTGATCGCTCAGACGCTGATCGCTCAGGCGCCCGCCTGGCTCAGCCCCTCCTCCATGAGCCGGACGCAGAGCCGGTCGAGGGCGGCGCGGTCGGGCTGGTGGGGGACGACGTACTGCTTGCGGTTGTAGATGTCTGTGAGCGCGAGATCCTCGGCCTTCGCCCAGTCCACGAGCCGGTCATAGCTCCAGGCGCCGCGCCGGATGCTGCGGATCTCGTCGCCGTCGATGTCGCCGCGCCAGACATTGACCTTGCCGGTCTCCAGGATCTCGCGGCACATCTTCATGAGCCGGTAGAGGTGCGCGCCGTGCTTCGTGTCGTAGCCGTGCTTCTCCTCCAGCGCGGCCCGGTCGACGTTCCGGGTGTTCTTCCAGGTGCGGTACTGCTCGAAGCCCTGGCGCGCGGCCTTGTAGCGGCGCTCGCGGTCGAGCAGGACGAGGAAGTTCTCGTCGTAGCCGATGGCGCGGACGGCGGCGGCGAAGCGCTGATCGGCATGGACGTGGATGTCGGCCAGCATGGTGACGATCTGCTGCTGGAGGGCGATCTTGTCGGGCTCGTCGAGGGAGCCGTAGTCGATCTCCCAGGAGTCGAGCTTCTTCTGGATGGCGGCCTGCGCGGCGAGGAGCTGATCGGCGGGGATGACGGTGCGGTCGGGGAGATCGTACTCGGCGCGGGTGGGCTCGTGGTCGGGCGGGGAGATGAGCCAGCGGCGGTGCGTCTCGATGCGCTTGAGCTGCGCGGTGGCGTAGCCGGAGAAGGTGTGGCGGGCCTTCGCCGAGATGAACAGATCGCGGCTGTCGCGGAGCAGGCGCCCGGCGGGGCGGAGGCGGCGCACCTCCTCATCGCGGCAGAACAGGGCGTCGAGGATGTTGGGGTTGGCCTGGGTGGCGAGATCCATGAACTTCCGCAATTCATAGATCGCGCCCTCCAGCTTCGTCTGCCGGACGACCTCCTGCTCCGCCGGGTTGAGATCGGCGGCGAAGGGGGCGATGTGGCTGACGCTGTCGGCCTGCTCGAAGCGGTTGAGGTAGCCGAGGACGTACTCGCGCGGGGCGATGGCGACGCCCTTGATGTCGACGTCGGAGGCGTCGGTGTGGATGCCGTAGGCGCGCGAGCCGGCGACGACCATGAGGATTGTGCGGGAGGGGACATCGAACATGGGGGCTCCTGCAGGTTGACCGGGGTTACAGCTCTGCTCTAAAGTTCAACAAACGTGAAGGCGTCGCCGCCCTCGTCGGGATCGGCGGCGCGGAAGCTGCGGGCGGGGGCGCAGCGGGGGAGGAACTGGCGGAGCGCCTGCTTCAGCGCGCCGGTGCCGTGGCCGTGGAGGAGGAAGGCGACGGGCTGGCGGTCGGAGAGCATGCGGTCGAGGAAGAACTCGACGGCGACGAGGGCGTCCTCGACGCGCTGGCCGCGCAGATCGAGGGTGTTGGTGGAGGTGCGGACGCGCGGGGCGGCGCCGGTGGAGGCGCGGCCCTGCTCAGCGAGCGACTCCTGGGCGCGGCGGTCGGCCTTCTTCCCGGCGCGCTGCTCGCGGCGCCCGGCGCGGTCGTCAGGGGCGCTCTCTGCGCGGCCGTCTGCGCGCTGGCGGCGGTCGATCTGGCGCTGCTCGCCCTTCGTGAGCGCCGTGACGTCGGCGAGCGGCACCCACAGCACCACCGACCCGACGCGCACCTCGGCCTTCCCGGCGGAGAGCGACACGACCTGGCCGGGCGACGGCATCTGGCGCAATTGCACGCGATCCCCGACCTTCAGATCCTGCGGCGGGGGGGGCGGGGGCGGCTCATCGCCCAGGGAGATCTGCCTGCGGGTGGCGCGGACGGTCTCCAGCGCGGCGTTGGCCTCGCGCATGCCGTCGGACTGGCCGCGCGCCTGGATGGAGGCGATCAGGGACTTGATCTCCTCCTCCTGATCGCGGAGCCGATCCTTGAACCGGGCCAGCTCGGTCTGTTCGAGGCGGCGGGCGCGATCCTCGATCCGGTGCTCGCGCTCGTTGAGCGCCTTCTCGCGCCGATCCGCCTCCTGGAGCCGGACGCGCAGGGCGTCCTCGCGGCTCAGCAGGGCCGACTGCTGGGACTCCAGCCCGGACAGCGCCTCGTCGAGCGTGCGGGAGGCGGCGTCGAGCAGCGACTGGGCGCGCTCCAGCACGTCGCCGCTCAGGCCGAGGTGGCGGGCGATGGCGATGGCGTGGGAGGAGCCGGGGAGGCCGACCTGCACCCGGTAGGTGGGGCGCCCGTCCTGGTACTGCACGGCGGCGGCGGCGAACCGGGCGTCCTGCAGCGGCAGCACCTTCAATTCCGCGTAGTGGGTGGTGACCACCAGCCGCGCCCCGCGCGCCAGCACTGCCTCCATGACCGCCCGCGCCAGCGCCGCGCCCTGCGCCGGATCGGTGCCGACCGCGATCTCGTCGAGCAGCACCAGCGTGTCCGCCCCGGCCTGCGCCAGCACCTCGCGGCAGACCTGCACATGCCCGGAGAAGGTGGAGAGGTCGCCGGAGACCGTCTGGTGATCGCCGATGTCGGCGAGGATGGTGCGGAAGCAGTCGACCCGGCTGCCCGCCCGCGCCGGGACGGGGATGCCCGCCCGCACCATCCACGCCGCCAGCCCCAGCAGCTTCAGCGCCACCGTCTTCCCGCCGGTGTTCGGCCCGGTCAGCACCAGCGCGGGCTGGCGGCTGTCGAGCCGCAGATCGTTCGGCACCACGTCGATCCCGCGCAGCGCCAGCACCGGGTGGCGCCCCCCGTCGAGGATCAGCACGCCCTCCTCGCCAACCGTCGGGATCGTCCCGCGCAATTCGTCCCCGAGGTGCGAGCGCGCCACGCCGAGATCCAGCCGGAGCGCCGCCGCGAGCGAGACCGCGATCCCCGCCGCGCACCGCCCGACCATCCGGGAGAGCAGCCCCAGGATGCGCCGCTCCTCAGCCAGCAATTCCGCCTCGACCTCGCCGAGCTCGTTCTGCGCCTCGACCACCGCCGCCGGCTCCACATAGGCCGTCTCGCCGGAGCTGGAGCGGTCATGCACGATCCCCAGCCCGCGCCGGTAGCCCGCCTTCACCGGGATCACGAAGCGCCCGCCGCGCTCAGTGACGAAGCGCTCCTGCAGGATGTCGGCGAAGTCCCCGCTCCGCAGGATGTCCTCCAGCACGTTCTTTATGCGCGACTTGATGGCACCCACCCGCCGCCGCCGCTCGCCCACCTCCGGCCAGGTCTCCCCCGAGATCGCGCCCGTCGCGTCGAACGACCGCTCCAGCAGATCCAGCACCTCGCCCTCGACGACGATCGGCTCCGCCAGCGACCACAGCAGCGGCGCCGCCTCCCGCCGATCCCACAGCCACCGCCGCAGATCCACCAGCGCCCGCAGCGTGCTGCCGATGTCCTGCAGCGACGGCCCCTCCAGCACCGCGCCCGCCGCGCACCGCTCCACCAGCCCGCCCACGTCCCCGACCGGCCCGACCGGCACGTGATCGTTGCCGACCTCCAGCCCGCGCACCTCCTCCACCTCCTCAAAGAGGCGGCGGCAGCCGGCCGCCGAGTCCGCCAGCACCAGCGACTCCGCCGCCCGCGCCCCCGCCAGCGTGCGCGCATGCCACGCGAGCCGATCCAACAATACAGGCCAGTCGAGGGACTCCAGCGTCCGTGCAACGAGATCCATGATCATTCCGTGCCTGTTCAGGCTTCAAGCGCGGCCGCCGCAGGGGGTGATGGGTCCGCCTTTCCCACCCCGATCCCGCGCCAGACAGCAGATTCCCCCTCCATATAACCTGCTCCCGCCAGCTCCGCAACTCATGTCACCCGGCACCTGCCAATACATCGAAAAAACCTATAAATATAGATATATATTTCTATTAGACGATAGATCATTCCGATCCTATCTCCTGCAGACCGGAGGAAGATATGGATATCGCCCTGTTCCCTTTTGCTGACTATTGGTGGTTCTACGCGTGCTTCATCACATTCGTGCTCGGGATGCTCGCCCTGGATCTGGGGGTGTTCCACAAGAAGTCGCACGCAGTCAGCTTCAAGGAGGCCGCCTCCTGGACGGCAGTGTGGATCAGCCTCGCCATGGTGTTCGGATGGGGCTTCTACCGCTACGCGCTGTGGACCTTTGAGACCGATCCGCGCTTCGTCGGGCTCCCCGGCTTCAATCCGGGCATGATGGCGGAGCAGGTGGGGCTGGAGTACCTGACGGGCTTCGTGGTCGAGAAGGCGCTGGCGGTGGACAACATCTTCGTGTTCGCGATGGTGTTCTCCTACTTCGCCATCCCCCAGCAGTACCAGCACCGGGTCCTGTTCTACGGGATCATCGGCGCGCTGTTCTTCCGGGCGGTGTTCATCGCCATCGGGGCGGCGCTGATGCAGTACCACTTCATCGTCCTGCTGGCGGGCGCGTTCCTGATCTTCACCGGCATCAAGATGGCGGTCACCGATGACAAGGGCATCGAGCCGGAGAAGAACCCGGTCATCCGGCTGATCCGCCGCTTCCTCCCGATCACCTCCTCTATGCACGGCGAGTCCTTCTTCGTGAAAGAGAACGTCGGCGGCGTCGTCCGCACCGCCGGGACCCCGCTGCTCGTGGCGCTCATCTTCCTGGAGGTCAGCGACATCATCTTCGCCATCGACTCAGTCCCCGCGATCTTCGCCATCACCAAGGAGCCCCTGATCGTCTTCACCTCCAACATCTTCGCGATCCTCGGCCTCCGCTCCATGTACTTCATGCTCTCCAGCGTGCTGGATCGGTTCTACATGCTGAAGTACGGGCTCTCCGTGGTGCTGGTGTTCGTCGGGCTGAAGATGGTGTGGCTCAACGAGGCGTTCGGCGGCAAGTTCCCCATCGGCCTCTCCCTCGGCATCATCGGCGGCGTCCTGCTCACCTCGGTCCTCGGCTCGCTGATGTTCCCCCGCCCGGCTGAGCAGCCCACCACCAAGTGATCAGCGCCGCCCATCGAGCGCCCCTCTGATCCAGAGCGCCCCGGCCACACCGGCGGCGCTCTTCGTTTAAGGTATGCTCCCGCCCCCCTGATCCCCCCATCCCCTCATCCCCCATCCCTCCGCATCCCGCCTGGAGCCGCGCCGATGAACTACCACCACCTCCTCTACTTCTACACCGTCGCCCGCGAGGGCAGCGTCACCGCCGCCGCCAGGCGGCTCGGCCTCTCCCAGCCCACCCTCTCCGGCCAGATCAACCTCCTCGAAGAGCAGCTCAAGCAGCCCCTCTTTGAGCGCCGGGGGCGCGGCCTCGCCCTCACCGACGCCGGGCGCGTCGCCTACCGCTACGCAGAGCAGATCTTCAGCCTCGGCCAGGAGCTCACCGCAGCCATGCAGACGCCCGAAGCCCCCGCGCCCCGCCTGCGCGTCGGCATCGCAGACGTCCTGCCCAAGCTGCTCGTCTTCCACCTGCTCCACCCCCTCCTGACCCCCCCCCACTCCACCCACCTCCTCTGCCGCGAAGAGCCCACCGAGCGCCTGATCCGCGAGCTCGCCGCCCACGAGCTCGACATCCTCCTCACCGACACTCCCCTCCCCCCCGGCTCCAACCTCCGCGCCTTCTCCCACCTCCTCATCGAGAGCCCCATCTCCTTCTTCGCCGCCCCCGCCCTCGCCGCTGCCCTCCAGCCCGACTTCCCCCGCTCCCTCCACCGCCGCCCCCTCCTCCTCCCGATGGAGAGCTCCGCCTTCCGGCAACCTCTCCTGAACTGGCTGGCACACCAGGACATCCACCCCCTCATCCCCGCCGAATTCGAAGACAGCGCCCTCCTCAAAGCCTTCGGTCGTGCCGGTATCGGCGCCTTCACCGCGCCTTCCTGCCTCGAAGCCGACATCTGCCGCCAGTACGAAGTCACCTGTATCGGTCGCGCCCCCGCCCTCACCGAACGCGTCTACCTCATCTCCCACGAACGCCGCCTGCGCGGCCTCTCAGCGTGGCTGGCGCGGAACTCTTCAGATATGCTCTTGCGCCTCAACGGAGGTCCGGTTAATAAGGAGCCACCTTCGGGGAAGTAGCTCAATTGGGAGAGCGCCGCGTTCGCAATGCGGAGGTCGAGGGTTCGATCCCCTTCTTCTCCATACCCTTGAAGCGTTGAATCCCGCCATCCTCTCCACTGCGTTGTGAGGATGGCGGGATTCAGCGCTTCAAGGGTATGGTTGTTTTTGGGCGCTGGCGCGCCTGGGGGGGTCTGGGGGTGTCTGGGGGGTCAGGGGGTCTGGGGGCGGTGTTTGCCTTTCGCCGTGCCGTGCTGCCGTGATCCTCAGCCGCCGATACTCACCCCACTGACCGGCACAACCGCATCCTCCGCCTTGAACGGTGGAAACCTCATCCCCCGAAAGATCCGCTGCAGACATCCGCGATCCACGACCGCCTCGCTGGCCGGATCGAGCCCCACCCACAGCACCAGCCCGGAGGAGCCGGCCACCCAGGCAGTGAAGCGCGGGGAGAGGGCGCCTGTGCTCTGGAAGCAGCGGCTTAGCGCATCAGCGTTGGCGATGACCTGGGCGCGCACGTCCACGGAAGCGCTGGTCTCCGGGCGGTTGGAGGGCGGCGGGCGGCTCATATCGATATCGGGCGTGAGCAGCACCTCAGCGGTGGCGGAGGGGGCGATTACCTGGATGCTCTGCTGGACGGGGGCGAACCCGAGCGATGTCACCTCGATCCGGGTCTTCTCTCCGACCGGGCGGTTGAAGCGGAACGCTGAGTTGTCCCGGCCCACCTCGACGCGCTTGTCGCCCTCGATCACTGTGACGCGATCGGCGCGCGGCACCACCCTCAGCTCCACGGGTACGCGCCCGGCCTCATCCACACCTGGATCCTGCGTCATGAACCAGAGACCGATCACGCCCAGGAGCAGCGCGATGGAAGCGAGGCCGAGGATCGCCATCCGGCGGTTGTTCGGCGGCTCGGGGCGGACGACCTCAATGGAGATGTCCCGCCGCTCTCCGTGATCCCCGGCGATCCGGATCGTGCCGGAGTGGAGGCCGAACGGCATCTTCTCCGGGTTGATCGTCACGACCAGCACCTGCTCATGGGCATCTGCGTCGAGCTGTGTCGCGGACAGATCGAGCCATGCCTCCTTGGCGGTGATCTTTCCGGACATGCGGCCCACGCCATCGTTCCGGACCTTGACCTGGATGGTGACCGGATGGAGCGGGTTCTCCAGGTTGTAGTGCGTGGGGCCATCCACGAGCAGCCGGGGGACCGGGGTGCGCGGGTGGGTCGGGCTGATCGGCGCATAGTTCGCCGTCGGCGCGGGCGGACTCAGGGGGATGGCCGGGTGAATCTTCGGATCGGTGCGGTGCCCTTCCGGGCGGCCAGTGGGGCGCCACTGCTCGGGCTCCGGCCTCTGCTCAGGCTTCTGGGCCTTCGCAGGGAACAGGCTGGACTCGACGATCCGGCTCCCGATCGGCAGGGGGGTGGGCGGATCTTCGTCCCTGTGGACGGGCCGCCGCTCGCCCATCGGAGCGGCCGACGCGAGCGAGCCGCCCGGCGCGAAGGGATCTGCGCCGTCTGTCGGCTCGGTGTCCTCAGGAAAATAGGTGTTGTCGGAGGGGCGCTGAGCGTCGGCAAACGGATCTCCGCT
>JBEIQZ010000285.1:0-7867 GCA_040376255.1 Alphaproteobacteria bacterium | reverse complement strand
TACTGCCCCGGCCCGGCGCTCACCTCGGTGGTCGCAGGCGCCTCCTCCACGCTGCTGTTCACCGGCGCGATGCTGGCCGGGATGTGGGGCTGGGCGGTGCTGGATACGGGGGGCGCGCCCGCGAAGCCGGGATCCGGCGCATGAACTGCGCGCCGGTGAAACAGCCTGTTGTGGATTTGCTGGATGGATGGCCGATGGTCGCCCGCTGCGCGCAGGCGGTCAGCTGTCGATCGGTTTTCTGACGTATCCGCCGCGCCTGACCGGGCTTACGATCAGCCCATGTCCATCCTCCGTCCTGTCTCCGCCTGCATCACCGCGCCCTCCCAGGCCGAAGGCGCGGGCTTCATCGTGCGCCGTCCGTTCCCCGGACGCGCCCTGCCCCACCTCGATCCCCTGTTGATGCTCGATGAGATGGGCCCCGTCGACTACGCTCCGGGCGAGGCGAAGGGCGCGCCCGATCACCCCCACCGGGGTTTTGAGACCGTCTCCTACCTGCTCGCCGGAGAGGTCGCCCACGCTGACAGCGCAGGGCATGCCGGGAAGCTCGGCCCCGGCGACGTCCAGTGGATGACCGCCGGGGCAGGCGTGATCCACCGGGAGATGCCCTCGCTCCGGATCCAGCAGGAGGGGGGGCGCGTCCACGGCTTCCAGCTCTGGGTGAACCTTCCGCGCGCCATGAAGCGCGCCCCGCCGCGCTACCAGGAGATCGCCGCCGCCTCCATCCCGGAGATCCGCTCTCCGGACGGCCTCGCCACCGTGCGGCTCATCGCCGGGACATACGCCGGGGTGGAGGCGCCCGTAAAGACCGTCAGCCCCGTCATCTACCAGCACTGGCGCTTCCAGCCGGGCGCGGCGTTCGAGGTGCCGCTGCCGCAGGATCACAACGTCGGGGTCTACGTGTTCGACGGATCGCTGACCGTCTCAGGCGTCAGCGTCCAGCGCGGGCAGCTCGCCGTGCTCGGCGCCGGTGAGGCGGTTTTGCTCGCGGTTCCGCTGGAGGTTCCGCACGCTGCCTCCGGCCCGGCGCAGGCGCTGATCCTGGGCGGCCGCCCGCTCGGGGAACCCATCGCCTGGGGCGGCCCGTTCGTGATGAACACCCGCGCCGAGATCGAGGAGGCGTTCGCCGATTACCGCGCGGGCCGGATGGGCCGTATCCCGCCGGAGATTGTCCGCGCGTGATAGTCTTCCACGAAGAACAGAACACTGACAACAGAAATGGAGAGAGTATGGAGATCGTCGACGGCAAGAGCGTCCGCATCCGTTTTGACGGGGCGAAGTGCATCCACGCCCGCAATTGCGTGCTGAGCCAGCCGAAGGTGTTCAAGGCCAACGTCGAGGGCGCGTGGATCGACCCGGACGCCGCGAGCCCTGAGGAATTGCTCGCCGTGGCCGAGCGCTGCCCGTCGGGCGCGGTGGTCGTGGAGCGGCTGGACGGCGGCCCGGCGGAGCAGCCCTCCGGCCGGAACGTCGTGGCGGTGCTGGAGAACGGCCCCTGCGCCGTGCGCGGCGCGCTGAATATCGCCGGAGTCCCCGCGCTGCGCGCCACCCTCTGCCGCTGCGGTGCGTCCAAGAACAAGCCTTATTGTGACGGCTCCCATGCCGCCGCCGGGTTCACCGCCACCGGCGAATTCCCGCCGCCTGCGAGCCTCTCCGCCTGGGGCGAGGCCGGGCCGCTGGAGATCACCCCGATCAAGGACGGGCCGCTGAAGGTCGCCGGATCGCACGAGATCACCTGCGGCACCGGGCGGGCGGTCAAGCGCGGGGATGTGGCGTTCCTCTGCCGCTGCGGCGCATCGGCGAACAAGCCGTTCTGCGACGGAACGCACCGGAAGATCGGCTTTTCGGCTGAATAGAACCATGAAATAGATGGGCTATCACTGGGTCATTCAGTATCGATCGCCGACGGCAGCACATAGACCGCCTCCGCCGGGCCGCTGTCGAGTTTGACCGTCCCGGTTCGACCGAGCCAGCCGCCCGCTGGAGCAGGGCGTGACTCCGGGCCGGAGTGCGCGACGATTCGGTCGCCCTGGCTGGCGAGCCACCCGCAGAGCCGATCCCAGGCCATGCCCGGTACGTCGGCGCTCTCGATGCCCGCGCGGCCAGCCCACGATGATGGCGGCGGCCGTCGGGAGGCGACGGAACGGAAGGAACGGAAACGTCACCACTTTCCGTTCCGGTGCGTTCCGGGTGTTGAAGCTGGAAAAGAGGGAGGTCTATAGAGAATAGGGAACGGTATTCCGTTCCCTATTTATACTACCTTCTTCCTGATCTTTCCATGTATTTCCCTTCCGTGGAACGCTCTCCGTCTATAGACTATATCAGTCTCGCCACTCCTCCATCCACCTCCTCCTGTCTCTATATATAGGCCTTTCGGTCGAGCGTTCTCCGTTCCGGCCCAAAAAAAACGCAACTTCTGTAGCTTTGACAAGCATAATCCAGGGAACGGTTCTACCGTTCCGTCCGTTCCGTGGGTGGGGATCTGACAGAGGGTGGTGGCGGATTGTCCTGGTTCAACGTGATGGAACGCAAAACGGGCGCCCCGAAGGACGCCCGCCATAATCAAAGATTTGCCGTTCCGTCAGTTCCAACGCTCCTTTTCCACTTCACCCGCCTCTTCCGGCATCCCCGTCCACCCGTCGATCCGCAGGCAGTAGAGCCGCACCTTCTTCCCGAGCCAGGTGATCGCCCGCGCCCGCGCCTGCTGCTTGGCGTCCTCCACGAGCAGCCCGCGCTTCGCCCACACCGGCAGGACATCATCCGGATCGTAGCCCCAGCGGCGCAGCTCCGCATCCACCGCCGACGGCAGCACATAGACCGCCTCCGCCGCATCTCCGCTGTCGAGCTTGACCGCGCCCGTGCGACCGATCCAGCCCCCCGGCGGCGCGTGCGGCTCCGGCCCGGCGTGCGTGACGATGCGCCCGCTCTGGCTGGCGAGCCACGCGCAGAGCCGGTCCCAGGCCGCGCCCGGCACATCGGCGCTCTCGATGCCCGCGCGCAGCCAGCCCACGATGATGGCGGCGGCCTCGTCGGGGGGGCGAACCTCCACGCCGATCTCGTTGAGCGCCATCAGGCCCATCCAGATCGTCGCGCCGTAGCCGCTGGCGCGCTGACACCATGCCGCTGTCGCCGCGCCCGCCAGCCGAGCGGCCAGGCGCCCGCGCACGTCAAGCCACGCCGCCCGCAGCGCCGCATCCCCCTGCTCCACCGCCCATGCAGCCACGCGCGGCCCGGCATGGCCCCAGGTCTCGATCCCCTCGATCTCCGTCACCAGCGGATCGCCGTCCACGAAGGGGTCGTCTTCGATCCGCACCATCCGCATCCGCAGGCCGATGTCCTGCCCGAAGATCGATGGCAGCGGCACCTCCCCTGTCGAGAAGACGACGCTGTGCCACGTCCGCACCTCGCGCGCGCCGTCCGGGTGCCCCTTTCCTGCGCCCTGCCCGCTGGCCCACTGGTAGACGCTGCCACCCAATTCCTGACGGCGGCGGAGGTTGAGCTTGCGCGTGTCGTCCAGCATGAGCGGCGCGTGCTGCAGGAACCACGCGAAGCTCTCGATAGACGGGCTGGAGCTGCTCCATGGCTTGATCCACACCGCCCTGTCCGTCGGGCAGGCCCATGCTGAGGCCGCCCACCGCAGCGCCACCGTCTTCCCCTTGCCCGATCCGCCGCTGAGATCGACGACGAAGGGCGCCGCGAGCGGCCCGATGCGCGCCATCAGCGCGCTCCCGACGCTCGCGGCCAGCGTCATCAGCGCCACAGGCGACGCCGCATGCACCCGCGCTGCGAGGTCGCGCCAGCCCTCCCATGTCCCGCGCGGCTTCATCGCCGCCATCTGCTGCGCCTCCCCGCGCTGAGCCCGCAGCGTCAGCGGCCCCTCCGGCCCTTGCCACACCGGCGCCGCGCCGTCCCTGCCCTCAATCCATCCGAGCCGCCCGACCGTCTGCTCCATCGGCAGCGTGTCCCGGTTGGCCGCCTCCGCCGCCTCCAGCCAGCGGACGACCCCGGCGGCGGACTGAGACGACACCGGCGCGTCCTCCCCGGCCAGCCGCAGGAGCGACCGTTGGCACAGCGCCGCCTCCCGCTCAATCGTCGCCGAGCCGCCCGGCCACGCGATCCGCAAAAACATGCGCCCGGTGTCCACGTCCCGCAGGCGCGCCGCGATCCAGATCGGGCGCGCCGCGATCAACACCGTCCGCTCCCTGCGCCCCGAACCTGCGATCTCCCAGACGCCGTGCGGGCCCAGTATCCAGCCTTCCGGCGTGACCCAGCCCGGCGGCAGACCGACGATCAACCGGTTCATCGGTGCGTCTGCTGCGGGAAGCGCCCGTGAGGCGGCGGAGGTGCGGAGCCGCTCCGAGAGGGGGACTTCGACGGTTCCATCCTCAGGATCTTCTGGTAAGATGCCGAGGATCGCACGTTCGCCATCATCCATCGGTGTGGGAGAGCCGTTGACGTTGAGACAGGTGTCAGCTATTTTCGACATAGGACATGCCTCCCGCGATGGTTGCGGTTGAGTGCATTGATGAGAGGCCGACCTGCGCTAACAGGCTCGGCCTCTCCACTTTCCTTCTACCCGCAATCATCTCCGGTGCAAAGAGCGCCGGTCAGATTTTGTGGATCGCTCACGGGTTGTCGACCGTTCCCGCGGTCACCGGAGCTGACCTGCTGGAACAGGAAGGGCGCCGGAGAGAGGTGGAGAGGATTCAGTGACATCATGTCAATAGAGGGGTCTCGGTGGAGTCTTGGTGGGGTCTACGGATATGTAGGTGGGGTCTTGGTGGGGTCTATGAACGCAAGACTACACCTGTAAGAACGAAGGTTTATACTGTATAAACAATTTTTGGTGATGTCTGGTGAGGTCTACAAGATAGCTCTGTATGTAGAGAGGAGAAAAAAAGAGAGAGAGATCAATATTTTTTTCCGATCTCTCTTATAGAACAGCCGACCACAGACCCCACCAGACCCCACCAGCCCTGTTTATTGGCGTTCTACCTGTGTCGCGT
Source organism: Alphaproteobacteria bacterium (assembly GCA_040376255.1). GTDB lineage: Bacteria > Myxococcota_A > UBA796 > UBA796 > SXON01 > JBEIQZ01. The sequence goes on along the minus strand of JBEIQZ010000285.1, from coordinate 2,864 downwards.
TGGTGGGGTCTACCTCACCAGAGCCCACCACAGACCCCACCAGAGCCCACCAGCAACGCAGAAGGGGCGGTCCGTCTCCGGTGCCGCCCCCTCTGCGCCTACCGCCCGGTTCGCTACAGGTGCTTCAAGCTGTACATCTTCGTCCCGACAATGGTGCGTACGGGCTGGATACACCATGTCCCCGCCAGCGGTGCCCGTCCCGCTCCTCCATCCTCGGTCATCCGGTTCCGGGTCAGAACGTCGAGTGCCTCCTCGTCAGAGGCGCCGAATACCTCCACGATCAGCCCGTTGTCGACCTCGAACACCTGCCCTGCCCGCGCCCGGAGCGCGGCACCGAGCCGGATGAGCCGGGCATGGTCACCGCCGCTGCCCATCTCTCCCTGCGCGAGATCACGGGAGTCGCACATCTCCGCCAGCTTTGCCAGTCTCACCCTGCCCTCTCCGTGCGCCTGCGCCCAGACCGCAACGATAGCGCGCCATTCGTCGATCTCCGCCCGGCTTGCGCTGACGCCCTCCAGAAACCCGGTGAACCCGGCGTGCTGGAGGATGCCGCCTGTGACAAGGCGCCACATCTCATAGCTCCCCTTCGCTGGACAGGCAGGGGGCGGGCGCCCAGCCTTGACCCAGGCCCGGACCAGCGAAAGCAGCGCCGAAAGCAGCGCCGCCCGGTTTTTCATCGTGTAGTCCTTGATGTCCGGGTGCCGAAACCCGGAGGTGTCGATGAGATCGGGGCGCTCCAGTTTCCAGTCAATGCGGATCGTCACCAGCCGTCCGATCATGTCCTCCGTGAAGCTTCCGTTGTTGGTGGTCAGCACCCACTGTGTCAGGTGCTGGACTTCGCGCTCATCAGACGATCCGAGCGGGCGCCCGCGCACTGTCGGGTATGCGGTGGTGATCATCTCCAGCGCGGCGCTCTCTACACGCCCCCTGACGTTGTCGAGGATCGTCGCCGGGTGCGCCCGGAGCAGGGAGGCGAAGATCGTCTTCTCCTGCTCTTCCTGCCCTGACGGCCACGCCTGAACCGCAGACCACCCCAGCACCGGCGCCAGCAGTGCCTGAGCGAGCAGCGTCTTGCCGCTCCGGGGTTTCGGCGCCTCGATCAGCACCGGCGGAACCGGCCCGTCAATCATGCGCCGGATGAGGGGCGTCAGCGCCAGGCCGACAGCATGGGCGGCGCCGCCCCCGGTCGCGAAGGGGAAGTCCGCGATCCAATCCTGCAGGAGCGCCGCCGCGTCGCCTGGCGGCATCTCAGACACCGGCAGGTCATGGGGCAGGAGCAGCGTCCGGCTCCCCGCATCGTACCCCGGCGCCCGCACGACCTCACCCGCCCGGTCAACGTAGGGGACGCCGACGACCACGTCCAGGGGTGGCACTGGAGCGTCCATCGCGACCGCGCCGCTGACCATGATCCCGGCCAGCTCGGAGGGAGGGAACGCCATACGCGCCCAACCCGCGCCCGTCAGGCTGACGCGCCAGCGGTACCACTGCGCCCGCTGCGCCAGAACCCCGCGCAGCCCGTCCCGATCCACCTCTACCATCTCCCCGCCCGAGCCGACGCGCACCAGCCGCCCCGCCTGTCGGTAGATGATCGGCACCTCTCCGTCCCGTGCTTCCATGCACGCCCATGCACGCCGGATCATCTCAGTGCCACCCGCGTCAGCCTCGACGTAGACCCCAGTGGGATCGCGGTCATCGCCAGCCGACACCGAATCAGCCGGTGGAGGTGCAGCCGTCCGGGTGCGCTTCGCCGCCTTTCGCAGCTTCGCCAGCGCCCGCAGAGCCGCCACCGCCACGACACCGAGGCCGCGCACCTCCTGCCCGATGCCCCGGATCTGACAGTCCACCAGTGCCTCATCCGGTTCCCGTGCCAGATCGGGCAGCATCGCTGTCAGGGCGGTGTCTACCTCTGTGCGGGTGATCGTCGATGCCCGTTCCACCAGGGCTCGCAGGTTGTCGAGGGCGGACGGTGGAGGGGGAGGCGCACTGTCTCCGGGGGGCGCTGGAGGCGCGGCCTGGTGGGTGCGGCCTGCTGACACCGGGACAGGCTCGGACAGATCCTCCAGCATGGCCAGGGAGAGGCCGCCCGGTGTAGCCCGGTGCAGGTCGTTGATGTCTTTGATCGCCTGTTCGTTGATTGGCGTTGTGTAGCCGCTGGGTCTGGTACCAGTTACCTCAGACATAGAAATGCCTCCCGCGAGTCGTGCGGTTGAAGGGTTTCGGAGAGCCAATCCTTGCCGGGATTGGCTCTCTGCGTTCCTACCTACCTCCACTGACCGGTTAGTGCAAGCGGTGGCATTTGATTGAAATAGGTATGATCTACATCTGACGATTTATCAAGGTACATACTTAATATATCTATTTCAATAATAGATATATTATCTATTATAGGGGCTAATGCTTCCGGGGGTTCTGCGCCGGTGGAGCCGGTGGTGGTCGGGATCGGTGCAGCCCGTGGCGCTTGCCCACGACGGTGCAGCCCGTGGCGGTGGCGGTCGGTATCAGTCAGATCCGGGTGGGCAGGGGGCGCCTGGTGGAGCCGGTGGCGGGGCGTGGCGGTTCTGCGCACGGGCTGGCACTACAGACTCCACCACGGGAAATCCGGCGTTTCTTCGTTATCTTGGTTGGGTCTATCTGTAAGATGGTGGGGTCTTGGTGGGGTCTATTAGAACAAGACCACACCTGTAATAATCCACGTTCTACCGAAATATACAATTTTTGGTGAGGTCTGGTGAGGTCTACAGACTACCTCCATGTGTAGAATACAGAAAAAATAATATCAGAGCCGCTGTGGATATATATTTTTTTTCCAGATCTACATTGCGGGCAGCAGGCCATAGACCACACCAGACCCCACCAGACCTTTT
>JBEIQZ010000016.1:0-30089 GCA_040376255.1 Alphaproteobacteria bacterium | reverse complement strand
GTGCTGCTGCAGGTGGCGCACCCGGCGATCGCGACGGGCGTGGCGGAGCTGTCAAGGTACAAGGTTGACATGCTGGGCCGGGCGTGGCGCACGATGAGCTCGCTGTATGAGCTGATCTACAGCGATCTCCCGACAGCGCTGGCGGCCTCGCGGCGGCTCCACCTGATCCACCGCCGCGTGCGCGGCCTGATCCGCGATCCCGGCGGGCCGCTCGACGGGCAGCCCTACCGCGCCAATGAGCAGCACCTCCTGCGCTGGGTCGGCGTGACGGTCTCGGTGAGCGGCCTCCAGCTCTATGAGCGGGCCGTGCGCCCGCTCACGCCCGAGGAGAAGCAACAATGGTTCCGCGAATTCCGCATCGCCTCCGCCGTCGTCGGCATCCTGCCGGAAAATCTGCCGGAGACGCTGCCCGCGCTGGAGGCGTGGTACGCCCAGGAATTGGAGAGCCCCGCCCTCCGGGTCGGCGCGGCGGCCCGCGACATCGCCCGCACCCTGTTCAACACCGCCGCCACGCGCGGCCCCTTCGATGAGATCCTCTGCGCCGGGCTGCTGCCCCCCCAGTGGCGCGACGCCTACGGGCTGCGCCAGGGCCGCGCTGAGCAGAAGATCTTTGAGGCGATGCTGCAGAGCGTCCGCCTGTTCCACCGCGCCACCCCGCTCCGGGCGCGCTCAGTCGTCGCGTGGCATCAGGCGCAGCTCCGCACCGCCCGCGTCGCCGGATCGCGCGAGAGCCGCCTCGGGCGGCTCCTCAACAGCCTGGATGGCCGTACAGACCTGCCCGGCTCGATCCGGCCCATCGCGCCGCATGCACAGAGCGAAGCGGGGGGCGATCCGGTTCACAACCCCGCCTGATCCGGCTCTGCTGCAGCGATGAGCCTCTCCCGTCTGACGCGCCCCCTGCTCGGCTTCGGCCTGCTCCTCGCGGTCTCAGGGGCCGGGCTGTACCTCTGGCGATCCTCCCAGCCACCTGCTGAGCGCCGCTTTGAGGACATCTCTCTCGATGAACATGAGAAGTGGCTGCAGGATCTCGGCTACAGCGATTAACCGGACACCATGCGGACCCTGCCTTTCTCGCTGCTGGTGATGGCCTGCTTCAGCGCGCTGATGCTGCTGCGGCTGGCCCTGCCGGAGATCGCCCGGCGCGCCCCGGAGGCGGTGTCCGCGCCGGGTGAGGCGATGGCCGTCCCGCCAAAGCCCGCCGGGCTGGCCCCCCCGCCCGCCCCGGCCTCTGAGGACGGGAGCGGCGGCGCCGCGCTGAGCGAGGCGGCCTGCCTGCAGCTCGCCGCCTCGGTGCAGGATCTCTGCTGGCAGTCGCTCGCCCGCCAGGAGGCCGCGCAGTCCGGGGGCCGCCCTGACGGGGCGCTCTCCACCTGCGACCGCATCCGGGACGCTGAGATGCAGACCGAGTGCCGCTCCGACGTCGCCGAGGCCACCGCCCCCGCCGACCGCGACCGCGCCGCCGCGATCTGCGCCGGGATCAGCGCCGTCAAGTGGCGCGGCCAGTGCAACTTCGGTATCGGCCTCGCCCTCGCCGAGATCGACCCGCCCGACGCCTTCGCCCGCTGCGATCAGGCCGAGATCTTCAGGCTGTTCTGCCGCCACGACGTCATCGGCGAGATCGCCCTCGCCGACACCCCCGCCGCGCACGCCCTCTGCACCCGCGATGACACCCCCGACCACACTGACCTCGCCCGGAAGACCTGCTGGCACGGCGTCGGCAAGTACCTCGCCCGCCGCGACGCCGCCGAAGCCGCCCGCGCCTGCCAGGACGCGACCCCCGCCTGGATCGGCGCCTGCTTCCACGGCCTCGGCTGGGGCGCCGCCGAGCGCGATCCCGACGCGACGCTCAGCTTCTGTGAACAGCAGGGAGAGTGGCGCGATCCCTGCCGCCAGGGCGTCGCCCACCAGCAGAAGCGCACCGACCCGGAGCGGGCGCTGGCGCTGTGTAAGAGCATCGGGACGGAGAGCGTGCGGAGGCGGTGCCTGGAGTTTGTGCAGCGCTGATCAATCCACATCCAGCCGCAGCACCGCCGGGGTCGCCGTCTCCGTCACCCACAGCCGCCCGTCCGGCCCCGCCTCGATCCCGTAGAGCGCCTCCGGCCCGACCTCCGTGTCTATCGACCGGATCAGCTCCCCGTCGAGGTCGAAGTCATAGAGCATGCCGGTTCCCCACTCTGCCACGATCAACCGACCCTCATGCAGCGCGAGGCCGCCGGGCTTATCGAGGCCGTCGGCGACGACGCCCCACAGCGCGCCGTCCCACTCCTCGCGCACCACCCCCGGATCGTGCGCCCGGAGCCCGTCCCCGGCCTCGCCGCTGTCGATGTCGAACCAGAGGACGCGCCCGTTGCCGGTGTCAGCGACGTAGAGCATGCGGTTCTCCCGGTCGATGACGATGTGGCCGGGGGCCTCCTGCACGTGCTTCAGCTCCGGCTCGGTGAACTGGGCGATGACACCGTCGAAGTGTTCGTCCATGCCGACGCCGTGATCGCGGTTGAAGTCATGGCGGACGAGCGCGCTGTTGTGGCCGTCAAACACCCAGTAGACATTGGCGTCCTCCCAGGCGATCCCGACGCAGAGCGGGCTCTCATGGGACATGTCGAGGTGGGAACCGAGGCCGATGGGGTTCTCCTCTCCGAAGATGTTGAGATCGGTCGACCAGAGGACCGGACCCATATAGTTGTTGCCTGGAACCCGGTCGTTGTAGGTGTTGGACGACTCGCCACAGGAGCCGAACTGCGCGTTGTCGTCGAAGGAGAGGGCGGCGGTCTCCTCCATGAAGTGCTCGGCGTAGCCGTCGATCAGGCGCTCGACCTCCTGATCACCGGTGCCAGGATCGAGGACGACAAAGGTGCGGTCGTCTGAGCGGTTGGCGACCCAGAGGTTGCCGTCCGCGTCGAAGCCGAGATCGCGCGGGTCGGAGAGCCGATCATCTTCGGTCAGGATGGGCTCCCAGCGCGGATCGGTGAGATCGGAGGGGCCGAGCAGCGAGGATGGCTCCTGATCTGGATCTGCTTTGTTCTTCGGCGCGTCTTGACAGGCGAGGAGGAGGGCAAGCATGGGATACCGGGGTGACAGGTGTGAAGGAGTATAGCGGGCGATGATGCGCTTTGGGATCAGATGTCAAAGAGATAGAGTTTGCCGGCGAACCCGCCGCTCTCATCGCTGGAGGGGGCGCCGATGATCAGGCCGGGCAGGCCGTCCGGGAGGAGATCGGGGGCCGCGTCCACGGCGGAGCCGAAGCTGTCGCCGTAGACCTCCCCGTAGCAGGCGCGATCCGCGAGGCGGACGCCTGGCGTGAACGGGCCGGAGAACACCGCGACCGCGCCTGTGTCCGCGACTGCCGGGCCGTCAGCGGCGGTGGCGCCGATGGCGAGGTCGATGTAGCCGTCCAGATCGAGATCGAGCGGGCGGGCGATGCTGTAGCCGAAGAGGTCGCCGTCCGCTGCGCCGTCGAGGCGCACCGGGGCCGCCGACAGCAGCGACTCCCCGGTGCCGGGGCTGAGCAGGTAGACGGAGCCGGCGCCGGTGCCGTCCGCCGAGACGAGCAGATCGTCGCGCCCGTCGCCGGTCAGATCGGGGGCGCCGCGCATCGGGCTCCCGGCGTAGCCGTTCTCAGTGACGCCGTAGATGAGCGCGTCCGCGCTGGAGATGAGCGCCGGGCCGGGCGGCAGCGGCCCGTAGAACACGGCCACCTTCCCGGTGTTGATGCCGGTCGACTGATCACCGCTGGCGCCGAGGGCCAGATCATCGAGGCCGTCCCCGTCGAGATCGTGGCCGCCGACCAACGCGCTGCCGATGAAGTCGCCGGTGCCGAAGGCGGCGTGGGGCGGGGCGGCCTCTGCGCCGAGGCCGGTGATCGTGGCCCAGACTGCGGTGAGGGGGCCGCCGGTGAGCGGCCCGGCGACGATGTAGGCGCGCCCGCCGCCCCCGCCCTCCCCGTCGTAGCCGGTGGCGCCGATCAGCAGATCCGGCAGCCCGTCCCCGGTCAGATCGCCGCCCGACGCGAGGCCGATCCCGGCATAGTCGTTGGCCGCCTCGCCCGACCACGCGGCGAGCGCCGCCTCCCGGATCGGGACATCGCCGGGGGGCAGCGGCCCGGCGAGCAGGTAGGCTTTTCCGGCGTTCTCGCCGCCGTCGCGGTTGCCGATGGCGCCGATCAGCACGTCCGCCAGCCCGTCCCCGGTCAGATCGCCGGGCGCGCCGATCCCGTAGCCCGCGTAGTCAGCGTCGCTCTCGCCGATCAGGCAGGTGCCTGCCCGCTCTTCCAGCAGGGCCGCCCCCGCCGGGATCGGGCCGTACAGCACGCAGACGCGGTTCCCGAGGTAGGCGGCCACCAGCACATCCCCCTGCCCGTCTCCGTCCAGATCCCCCGCCGCTGCGACCTCATTCCCGAGCGCGTCGGCAGAAGCGCCGCCGACTGTCGCCCAGGGTGGCGACCCGCCTGTATCGCCCGATGAGTCGCTGACAGGGAGCAGTTTGTCAGATGAGGTGTTGCAGGCGATCAGCGGTAAAAGTACGGCCCAATACATAAAATTACTGCGCCCCAGCGTCCCAGCAGCGGTTTGGGTGGTACGGCTGGGGTTGCAAACCATGCCGCAGTGTAATCAATTTCTGCGATCCTGAGGGTTCTGCTCCCTGCCCATCTCTTTTCGGGTGCCGATCCGGCAGGCGGGGACTACCAACGCGCGATGATTCACGTCCTGTACGAAAACGCAGACTGGCTCCCCCCGCTCGCCGCCGCCCTGGATCGGCGCGGGCTGGCATGGACGCCGATCCTGGTAACCGGCGGCAGCTTCCGGGTGACGGATGTCCCTCCTGCGGGCGTCTACGTCAACCGGATGAGCCCCTCCGCCCACACACGGGGCCACGGGGATGGCGTGCGCTACATGCGCGAATACCTGTGCTGGCTGGAGCGCTGGGGGCGGAGGGTGATCAACGGCGCCGCCTCCTACGCGCTGGAGCTCAGCAAGGCGCAGCAGCATGCGGCGCTGGAGGCCGCCGGGATCGCGACCCCGCCCACCATCGTCGTGGTCGGGCGCGGCGGGCTGAAGGCGGCGGCGCGGCAGCTCGGCACGCCGTTCATCACCAAGCACAACCAGGGGGGCAAGGGGCTGGGGGTGCGGCTGTTCGCCGATCTGGACAGCTTTGACGCCTATGTGGACGGAGCGGACTTCGAGGAGGCGTTCGACGGGGTGACGCTGGTGCAGCGCTATATCGTCCCCCGCGAGCCGTACATCACCCGGATCGAGATCGCGGGCGGGCGCTTCCTCTACGCGCTGCGGGCCTCGACGACCGGCGGCTTCCAGCTCTGCCCGGCGGATGCCTGCGCGGTAGAGGCGACGCCGGGCGATGCGTTCTGCCCGGTGGGGGCGTCGGGGCGCTTCGGGGTCTCCCCGCTGACGGCGGAGGATCCGCTGGTGCAGGCCTGCCTCGCGTTCTGCCGGGACAACCGGATCGACGCCGCCGGGATCGAGTTCGTGGAGGACGCTGGCGGTGTCCGCTACACCTATGACGTCAACATGAACACCAACTATAATTCCGATGTCGAGGCGGCGGCGGGCGTGAGCGGGATGGACGCCTGGGCGGCGCTCTGCGCGCAGGCGTCCGCCGATCAGGCGTCCGCCGATCAGGTGGCTGTCTCCCAGCGGAGCGCCATCCAGGTGTAGGGCGGCCAGACCGGCGTGAACCCGCTCACCCACCAGACCTGGGAGGCGGCGACGATCTGAGGGATGGCGGTCGAGGACCACGGGTGGATCCAGACCATCGGCCCGGCGCGGAGGTTCTCATCGCCGGTGGCGAGGCTCTGCTGGCGCTGACCGTAGAGGCCGACGAGGAGGCGGCGGTTGTCGACCTCGGAGATGAGCGCCCCGGCGAGGATGAGGTTCTGGTGGAGCGTCCAGCTGTGGAGCGGGAGGTTCAGCATCTCGGTCGGCTCCCAGACGTAGCGGATCGGAGCCGCGCTGTCAGGGTCGCTGTCAGGGTCGCTGTCAGGGTCGCCGGAGAGCGGATCGACGAAGATGTCGCGCCCCTCGATCTCGAAGACGGCGAGGACGGGGCCGAGCTTGATCTTGAAGCGCGAGTTCACCTCGAAGCGGAGGCCGAGGGCGCCGGTGCGATCCCCGATGTTGTCGCGCTTGTAGGCGGCGGTGGCGGCGGTGTCGGCCTCCGGGAGCGGCATGAGCGTGGTGAAGGTGCCGAAGTACCAGGTGCCGTAGAGGCGGGCCTGCATGTCCCAGACGGCGATGGGCTCGAACTTGACGACGGGGCCGAGGCGCAGGAAGGCCGGGGTGAGATCGGCGTGGGCGCCGACTGCGGCGTGGTTGTTGCGCCAGAGGATGCCCTCCTGATCGGGGGCGATGTAGGCGCGCTGCTCGATCTCGAAGCTGTACTGGAGGCCGGCGGGCCAGTTGGCGAGGCCGAATTGGTGAAGGGTGCGGGTCTCGGCGCGGGCCGGAGAGAGCAGCGATAGGATCGCGCAAAGGGCGGGGAGCAGGACGGGGAGCAGGGGCATTTATGGATCTTCTTCAGTCAGGGTCTGCCCGCTGTAGGTGGGGTGATCGGGGATGAGGATGACCTCCATGCTGCCATAGCCGACGCGCCCGGTGGCCTTCTTCCAGCGGAAGGTGACCGCCTCCCATACAAAGTCCCAGAAGCGGGCGCGGAGGTCGGGGCGGAAGGTGAGGGTGCGGTAGCCGGGCAGCGAGATCGAGACGCGGGTCTGCTGGAGCATGCGGACGGTGATCTCCTCCGGGGCGCTCCCGACGCGCACTGCGTCCTGGGAGACCGACGCGCCGGTCGGCGTCGAGAGGATCTGGACGCGGTGGGCGCAGCCGGAGGTCAGGACGGACGCAGAGAGGAGCAGGAGAAGGGGCAGGGAGCGCAAAGGGACTCCAGACTGAGCGCGGTGCCGGGGCCGCCGGACACCGTCCAGTGGTATATCTTACCCGGCACAATTTACCCGGTGCCGGAGGCTGCGGATGGCGGGACTCTTTTCAATCATGCTGCTCTCCTGCGCCGCGACACAGCGCATCAATACGGAGCGCGATCAGGGGGCGCTCGCCGAGGCAGCCGGATCGTACTGGAGCTACGTCCGCTGGAGCGACGCGGGGCGGGCGGCCCCGTTCCTCAGCACGATGGAGCAGCGCCAGGCGCTCGGGCTGTTCGTCAACGCGCCGCCGTGGCGGATCACCGGGGTCCAATTGCTGGCGGTGGAGGTCGGGGCGCGGCTGGAGGCGTCGGAGCGCCCGCTGCAGCGCGAGGGCCGGGTGTCGGTGCGGATCGAGCACCTGGACGCATGGGGCGGGCGGCTGGAGGTGGAGGTGGTGGAGCAGGGCTGGCAGAAGTCGGCGGGGAAGTGGCAGGTGGCGCCGGGTGTCTGGGAGTCGGGGCGGTTATGGGGATCACCGGTTGAATGATGAAAGAATGAGCGAGGAATGAATGTGGTTGTATCTTATTTCTGCTCTTGTCTCTTGTATCCATATCATCGATACAGATCGTGACGGTTTTCGGAACAACCTCGACGCCTGCCCCGATCAGCCTGAGTCGGATGGCGGGCGGGACGCAGCAGCGCCGGACGGCTGCCCTGACGATGACGACCGCGACGGGGTGGCGGACGACCGGGATCGCTGCCTGACAGAGCAGGAGTCTCAAGGCGGGAAGGATGCGACCGCGCCGGACGGCTGCCCCGATGACGACGATGCGGACGGGATGCCTGCGGATCGGGATCGCTGCCCGGCGGAGCCGGAGACGGCGGGCGGGCGGGACGCGGCGCTGCCGGACGGCTGCCCCGACGACGATGACGGCGACGGGGTGGCAGGGGTGAAGGATCGGTGTCCGGAGGCGCCGGAGATGGCGGGCGGGAAGGATGCTTCAGCGCCGGACGGTTGCCCGGACGATGACGACGCAGACGGGATGCTCAACGACAGGGACGGCTGCCCGGATCGGCCCGAGACGGCGGGCGGGAAGGACGCGGCGAAGCCGGACGGCTGCCCCGATGACAACGACGGGGACGGGGCGGGCGACGATCTGGATCGGTGCCTGGATCAGAAGGAGACGGCAGGCGGGAAGGACGCGGCGAAGCCGGACGGCTGCCCCGACGACGACGACGCGGACGGGGTGATGGACGCCGGGGATCGCTGCCTGGATCGCAGGGAGACGATCGGCGGGGCGGACGCGGCGAAGCCGGACGGCTGCCCGGACGACAACGACCGCGACGGTGTGTTGGACGATGTCGACGGCTGCCCGGAGCAGGCGGAGGTGACGGGCGGGAAGGACGCGGCAGCGCCGGATGGATGCCCCGACGATGACGACGGTGACGGGATCTTCGACACTGCGGACGGCTGCCTGGATCGGAAGGAGACGGCGGGCGGGCTGGACGCGGCGAAGCCGGACGGCTGCCCCGATGACAACGACCGCGACAGCGTGCTGGATGACATCGACGCCTGCCCGACGGTGGGCGAGTCCCCGGGCGGGCTGGATCGGCTGAACCCGGACGGCTGTCCCGACGACGACGACAAGGACGGTGTGGCGGACATCGGGGATCGCTGCCTGGAGCAGAAGGAGACGTCCGGCGGCAAGGACGCTTCGACGCCGGACGGCTGCCCGGATGATGACGACGTGGACGGCGTCGTGGACAGCGCGGATCGCTGCGTCGGCGCGGTGGAGACGGCGGGCGGGCGGGACGCGGCGGTGCCGGACGGCTGCCCTGACGACGATGACGCGGACGGGGTGCTGGACGCGTCAGATCGCTGTCTGGATCGGAAGGAGACAGCGGGCGGTGTCGATGCGGCGAAGCCGGACGGCTGCCCGGACGACAGCGATCAGGACGGCGTACTGGAGGACGTCGATCGCTGCAACGGGAAGGTGGAGACAGCGGGCGGGCGGGACGCGGCTGCGCCGGACGGCTGCCCCGACGACGACGACGGAGACAAGGTGCTGTCCCCGGCGGATCTCTGTCCTGAGGCAGCGGAGACATCGGGCGGGAAGGACGCTGCTGCGCCGGACGGCTGCCCCGATGACGACGATGGCGACGGGCTGACGCTCGCAGCAGATCGCTGCCCCGATCAGGCGGAGACAGCGGGCGGGCTGGACGCGGCGGTGCCGGACGGCTGCCCCGATGACGACGACAAGGACGGCGTAGCGGACGCTGCAGATCGCTGCCCCGGACAGCCTGAGACAGCGGGCGGGAAGGACGCGACGGCGCCGGACGGCTGCCCCGACGACGACGACGGGGATCAGCTCTTCCCTCCGCAGGATCGCTGCCCCGACGCGCGCGAGCAGCCCGGCGGGAAGGACGCAAACACACCGGACGGCTGCCCGGACGATGACGACGGCGACGGGGTGCAGAACCCGACCGACGAGTGTCCCGGCCGGATGGAGACGGCGGGCGGGAGCGACGCGAACGCGCCGGACGGCTGCCCGGATGACGGCGACGGCGACGGGGTGGAGGAGGGCGCGGATCGCTGCCCGGGCCGCAAGGAGACGGCGGGGGGGCGCGACGACGCCGACCCGGACGGCTGCCCCGACGATGACGACCGCGACGGCGTGTTCACGCCTGAGGATCGTTGCCCCGGCGCGCCAGAGAGCCCCGGCGGAGCCGACGCGGCGGCGCCGGATGGCTGCCCGGACGCGGCGCCTGCGACCGATCCGGCGACCGATCCGGCGACCGATCCGGCGACCGATCCGGCGACCGGCCTGACCGACACAGATCAGGACGGCGTACCGGACGGGACGGATCGGTGCCCGGAGCGCAAGGAGACGGAGGGCGGCAACGACGCGGCGGCGCCCGACGGCTGCCCGGACGATGACGATCGGGATCGCGTGCCGATGCCGAGGGATCGCTGCCCGACCGAGCCTGAGACGGAGGGCGGGGCGGACGCGGATCGCCCGGACGGTTGTCCGGATTAGCGGGCCGGATCAGCGGGCCGGATCAGCAGCCGGGGCAGCGCCCCTCGAAGCAGACGACCCCGGCGGCGGGCTGCCCCCGGAAGGTGAGCTGGACCTCCCCGAGCGGGACATCCTCCAGCCGCCCGCAGGCCGGGCAGCAGCGGTGGTGGTGCGGCTGGGTGTTCGGATCGTAGCGGAGCGCGCCCCGGGCGTCGCGGACGGTGCGGAGCAGACCGATCGACTCGAACAGCGCGAGGCTGTTGTAGACCGTGGCGCGGCTGATGGCTCCGGGATTGGCTGGATGATCCTCGGTCTGATCTCTCGCGCAGACCGCCTCACAGATCTCGGCGGCGCTCGGGTGATCCGCGCCTCCCTGAAGGAAACCCAGGATGGCGCGGCGCTGGGGGGTGAGGGCGCTGCCGTTCCGACGGAGCTGTTGCCCGATCGGATCAGAGAGGGGATCTGGGGCGACCATTCTGCATCCTGAGTCTCCTCAGCATGTCGTTATCGACCGGGATCGTCAAGCCGGAGGATCGGGGCGGGCCGGATCGAAATTTTCATCAGGGGGCTGTTCAGCGGGCAGCAGTCGCATACAATGGAGCGGCGTGGCATACGACCCCCGGGACAGGCTCAAGCGACCGCTTCCAGGCGGGCGGCTCCTCAAAGAAGAGGAATGGATCTCTACGATCTTTTCCCGCCTGGATTTTTCAGGGTCGGTGGTGAACGAGGCGCGCGAGTACGTGCCGCGCCGCGATCTGAAGCCGATGAAGGCTGAGCGGACCGTGCGGCGCAGCCGGAAGAGCACGACCGTCGGCCCCTACGCGCCGCAGCTCATCCGCCTGATCCGGCGGCGCTTCCGCCTGGAGACGGTGCGGGGGGCGCGGAAGAAGTACCTGACCGAGGGCGGGGCGCTGACGGGGCAGGAGATGCGGAAGCGGGTGGACTGGCGGGCGCTGGTCCAGGAGTCGCTGGCTGAGTGGCAGCCGGTCCATACCGGCTCTCCGGTGCGTGAGCGCGTCCGGCATTTTGTCATCCGGCCCTCCCGGTGGGCGCTGCTCCCGCAGGGCGCCGCGCCGATCCGCAAAATCCGCAAAAAAGGCGAGCAGGGAGGGCGCGGTTGAATCCTGGCATCAACACGAAATTGCCGGTGCTGGCGCCCGGATCGTTGACGGCGGTGAGCCCGATGTCGGGGCGGAACGTCATCGGCGAGACGACCGAGTCGCTGCACAAGTTCATCCTCGACGGCTGCCGGATGTGGCCCGCGCCGCCGAGGATGGAGGAGGACCTGAAGTTCGTCCCGAAGGATCGGGAGGAGGTCATCTACATCTACATGTACCGGGCGGCGCAGAACCCGAACCTGATGAACCAGAAGCGGCTGCGGCTGGCGCCGGTGTTCGTGAAGCAGGATCCGAACGACGAGAACGCAGAATTGTACTACCACCGGCCGCCGGTGCTGATCGATGTGTTCTACCTGATCGCCATCCACTCGAAGTTCCGCTCCGACGCGGAGCGCCTGCTCGGCTGGCTGCTGATCCGCCTCAACGAGGCGACGCACCTGATCTACCGGCCCCGGCGCTTCATGCTGCCGGACGGGCGGGAGGTCGACAGCCTCGGGCGTCCCTATGATCCGCTGAAGATGGAGGGGGAGCCCAGCGAGGAGAGCCCGGAGGACGACGGGCTGTACATCGAGAAGGTGTCGCTGTCCCTCGTGGACGATCTGACGGTGGGCGACGCGATCAACCTGTTCACCTTACACGAGGCGCCCTACCGCCCGTTCCTGACCTACCGGGCCAGGATGGCGCTGGACGGCCCTCTCTACCGCAGCGATGGCGGCTCCACTGTCAAGATGGAGCGGTTAGAGCGTCGCGATGTCACTTCTCCCTCCCCCGCTGGCTACTCGGCCAACGGTCGGGTACGGGGTTCCGCGCCTGCGCCTGGACGGCAACAACCGCCCGGGCCCAAGCCTTACCGAGTCCGCAAGGATGAATCAACTGAGTCGGAGGAATAGGCAGAGCCATGGAATATCATACCCCAGGTGTATACATCCGTGAGGTCGACAGCGGCCCCAAGCCGATCGCTTCGGTCGCGACGAGCATCCCCGGCTTCATCGGGCTGTTCGAATATCGTCCGCACAACGACGCGGTGGCCATCACCACCTCCAACGGCAAGCGCGAGCTGCGCGCCAAGCTGCCCCCGCAGCTGGTGGATGAGAAGGGTCATATCAAGTCCGACGTCGGCGAGGCCTCCACGGCCCTGACGACGGCCTTCAAGCTCTCCCGCAAGGACGTCAAGGACGCGAAGCGGTACATGGAGCTCTTCGGCGCGCCGAAGTCGGGGCCGACGGCGCCGAAGTTCGAGCCGGGGACGAAGGGCCGGGTCAAGATCACCTACGCCGAGAAGTCGTTTGAGGCGGCTGAGGTGGTGGTGACCCTCGAAGGCAAGATCGTCTCCGAGACCGACGAGGCGGTCGAGAAGCTGATCAACCAGATGCACGAGACGTTCCCGCTGGAGCGGATCAACGCGAAGTCTGCGGGCGACATCCTGGGCGTCTACGGCTACGAGGTCCGCAAGACCGAAGGCACGGCGATCCGCACTGAGTACTCGGTGCCGCCGGTCTCCGTGACGAACAAGGCCGAGTTCTTCCGCTGGCTCCAGAGCTACTTCGCTCAGTACCTCGTCGAGAACCGCGCCATCGAGGAGCTGCTCGGCCGCTCGATCACCGACGCCGATGAGGCGGCGGACGCGGTCTATGAGGCGCTGGGTTCGGACGAGGCGCTGAAGCGCGAGTTCCGCGACTGGCTCTCCACGCCGTCGGTGTTCAACTTCGTGTCGTCGGTCAACGGCTTCTACGACAACGGCGGCGGCAAGGCCTACGTCTACCTGATGGGCTCGCAGGATCTCGCGACCTCCATCCGTGAGAACCAGGCTGACAAGCTCGGTCTGTACGCCTTCGATGACGTGGACGACATCGCCCTGATGGTCGCGCCCGGCATGCAGGCGCACCAGCAGCGCGAGATGCTGGAGCTGTGCGAGATCCGCAAGGATCGGTTCGCCATCCTCGACGGACCCATCGTCTCGGACGGCTCGATGGACGCCCCGGCCTCCAACAAGGGCTACGGCGCGCTGTACGTGCCCTGGGTGAAGATCACCAAGCCCTCCTGGTTCACCGGCACCCAGGATCACGTCAAGATCACCGGCCCCAACCGCCGCAAGATGATCAAGTGCGAGAAGAACGAGCTGTTCGTCCCGCCCTCCGGTCACATGGCCGGCATCTACTCGCGCGTCGACACTGAGCGCGGCGTCCACAAGGCCCCGGCGAATGAAATTGTGATGGGCATTACCGGCCTGTCGCAGAACATCAACCGGCTGGAGCAGGGCCAGTACAACGATCGCGGCATCAACGTGATCCGCATCTTCAAGGATCGCGGCATCCGCGTGTGGGGCGCGCGCACCCTGGCGACGATGTCCGATCCGTCCTGGAAGTACATCAACGTCCGCCGTCTGTTCATCATGGTGGAGCAGTCCATCCTGATCGGCTCGCAGTGGGCGGTGTTCGAGCCCAATGACATGACGCTGTGGAAGAAGCTGACCCGCGACGTCCGCGCCTACCTGATGCGGGTGTGGCGTTCGGGCGCGCTGTTCGGCAGCACCCCGGAAGAGGCGTTCTACGTCAAGTGCGACAATGAGACCAACCCCCGCTACCTCATCGACGCGGGCCAGGTCAACGTGCAGATCGGCATCTGCCCGGTCAAGCCTGCCGAGTTCGTGATCTTCTCCATCGGCCAGTGGGACGGTGGGGCGATGATCGAGGACTAGGCGCTGCGGCGGGGCGGCTGACAACGGCCGTCCTGCCCGCTGACGGGAGATCGGTTCTCCTCCCCGATCCGATCTCCCTCCTCAGACCCCTGTAACCATGCTGCAACCGCAGCGTGGTTCAGCGGGGGTTAGCATACGGGGAGGGTACCAATGTGGATGTGGTGGAGGGCGGGAGATGGAATTCAAGACGGAATATGAGTTTGTGCTGCCGCGCGGCTATGTTGACAAGGACGGCGTCGTACACCGCGAAGGGATGATGCGGCTGGCGAACGCCAAGGACGAGATCGTTCCGCTCTCCGATATGCGCGTCCAGCGCAACCGGGCGTACCTGATCATCGTGCTGCTGTCCCGCGTCGTGACCCGGCTGGGTTCGCTGGCTGAGGTGAACACGGGCGTTGTAGAGAACCTGTTCGCGGGCGATCTGCGGTTCCTGGAGGAGATGTACAACCGCATCAATGAGGATGAAGCCACGATCTCGGTGACCTGTCCGCACTGCGGCGGGAAGTTTGAGAAGGAGTTCGGACGCCTGGGGGAATCGTAAGCTACCCCTTGGAGAATATCTTCAAGGAGGTAGCGTTCATCGCCTACCACTTCCACTGGGATCGGGAGGCCTGTATGGAGATCACGCATAAGGAACGGCATCTGTGGGTGAAGGAGATCTCCTCGATCAACGAGAAGATCAACAGCCCGAAGTAGCCGCCCGCGACAGAGGCGGATCGCCCCCCGATCCGCCTCTGCCGCCGCGCTCTCCCTGGTAAGATCCCAGCGGGTCGCCCGCCCAGCGCCACGACCCGAACCCGAGAAACGACCGATCAATCAACAATCAGAAGGTTCCGTCCTCGCTTGAAAGCGCAGGATAGAGCTGACGGCAACGCCGGAAGCGCCATCCTGCGCTTCCAAGTGAGGATGGAACCTTATGAGACCGGGGATCAGCATCCAGCACACCAGCCTGCCTGCCCACACGATGGGCGTGGTGCGCTGCGATGTGACGGCGCTGATCGGGTTCATCCCGAAGGGCCGGTGGCCTGAGGACGCGGCGGCGGGGGATCTGATCTCGCTGCGGGTGCGCCGCTACCAGGAGATCGAGGAGCATGAGCGCCGCGCGCTCCTCGATCCGGCGACCTGCCGCGCTGCCCGCTCGTTCTTTGAGAACGGCGGCGATGTGCTCTATGTGTACGCGGTGTGCATCGAGAGCCCGGACGATCTGCTGGCGCCCTCGGACAGCGAGGGGGTGCTGCTGCCGCTGTTTGATCAGCTCCGCACTGAGGAGGAGATCGCGCTGATCGCGATCCCGTCGGCGGCGTGGATGCGCTGCACGATGGGGGCTCCGGTCAGCGGCCCCGGCGGGGCGGGCGGTGAGCGGTGGAGAGAGAGCGGGACGGTGCAGTCTGAGGCGGACGCGCTGTACCGGCTGATGATGCGGCACTGCCGCCAGATGATCAACCGCTTCCTGGTGATTGACGCGCCGCGCGGGCTGCACAGCTCGTTGCTGGAGCGGTGGTTTGAGGGGCTGCGGGCGGGCGATCCGGCGACGGCTGCCTACGGCGCGGTCTACTACCCCTGGCTGAAGCGCGGGGACGACCTGTTCCCGCCGTCGGGGGCGGTGCTTGGGCTGTATGCGCGGATGGAGCGCGAGCACGGGATGTTCGGCGTCGGCTGGCCTCCGGCGAACGCGCCGCTGCGGGGGGTCACGCACACCGAGGTCGAATTGGACTGGGCGGAGGCCGGGGCGATCTCGGACATCGGGATGAACCCGGTGGTGATCCAGCCGGGGCGCGGGACGGTGGTGTTCGGGGCGCGCACGATGTCCACCGATCCGGCCTGGAGCTTCATCAACAGCCGCCGGATCGTGAGCATGATCACTGAGCAGCTCCGCCGGGACAACGAGTGGGCGGTGTTCGAACCGAACAGCCGCTCTCTTTGGAAGACGGTGGAGCGGGACGTGCTGGTGCGGCTCGATCAATTTTTTGAGGCCGGTATTCTGTCGGGGACTCGATCCCAGGAAGAATATTCGGTACAATGCAATGAGGCGACGAATCCGATCGCGATGCGGGACGCCGGACAGCTCAATGTCCGGGTGTCGCTCCGGCCGGTAGGCACCACAGAACGGATCCTGATCGATCTGCGACTCGGCTCCAACGGGCCGTAGCACCGGAGGTAGAAGATGAGTGATAGAAACTGGGTAGGTCGTGGCGGTGGTCGTGAGCCGGGTCAACCGACGCTGGAGCTGCGGGGCGGCGCCGGGATGGGGAGCGGCCGCCTGACGGCGACGGCCACCCTGGAGATCCGGGGCGGTGCCGGGCGGGGCGGCGGTCGTGCGGGGGGGCAGCCCTCGGTGGACTTCAGCGGAGGCGGGAGCTTCCGGGGCGCGAGCAGCCACAGCTCGGCGACGACGGGCGGCAACAAGGATCCGCGCGTCGCCGATCCTGAGGGCAGCTTCATCTTCGCGCTGGAGATCGAGGGCACTGAGGTCGCGCACTTCACTGAGTGCAGCGGTCTCAAGAGCAGCACCGAGATCTTCGAGCTGCAGGAAGGCGGCATGAACCACCGCGTCCACAAGCTGCCGGGCCAGTCGAAGTGGGAGAACGTCACGTTGCGCTACGGCGTGACCTCCGACGTCAGCCTGCCGCTCTGGCGCAACGAGATCCTGCAGGATCAGTTCGGCAACCGGCGCAACGGCGCGATCGTGATGAAGACGCTCGCGGGGGACGAGGTCCGCCGCTACAACTTCATCCAGGCGTGGCCGGTCTCCTGGGATGGCCCCTCGTTCTCCTCCTCCAGCTCCGAGCTGGCGATCGAGTCGATCGAGCTGGCCCACAACGGCATCCAGATCACCTGATCGATCCCTTCTCATCGGCAGATGATCTCTGCCGATATGCTCTCCCCTCTGCCTGAGGAACCCCGATGTCTGAAGAAGGCGCGCCTCGCCCCATCCCCGGTGAACGCACCATCGATCGTGTGAACGCCCGGAGTGTGCGCCGGTTGAAGGCCGGTCTTGCGACCTCGGTGCTGTTCCGCTCTGCGATGGAGACGTCGCACGACAAGAACGGCGTGGAGGACGCCTCTGCCGAGGGCGATCTCGTGCTGCTGTCCGGCGCGCCCTTCTACGCGATGCTGCGGCGGCTGGCGCGGGCGCGCAACCGGCGCAACCGGCGCCTCGTGGCGATGGAGCGCCGCAGCGAGCGCGGGCTGAAGGCGGCGACGCGCCGCTGGCCGGGAGAGGCGCGGGCGGTGATGTCGCGCATCGCCTCCTCGGCGGATCGGCTGGTGTTCCCGCAGCGGCAGGACGAACCGGCGGCGCAGCCGGCGCCGGTGGCGCAGGAGCCGAAGCGGGCGCGGGTGAAGCGGCGCGGGGACGCGCTCCAGCTCCTGGCGGCGATCCGTGGCAATCGCGAGGGCGAGGCCGTGCTGGAGGAGTTCGTCGAGGAGCAGATCCGGGAGCAGTCTCGCGAACAGCCTCGCGAACAGCCTCGCCAGCAGGCAGCGCAGCCCCGGCAGCAGGCCCGGGCGGCGATCGCGCATGTCCGCCCGGAGCAGGCCGGCCCCGCACAGACGCGGTCTGAGCCGATGCGGTCTCAGCCGGCGCGGCCTGAGCAGACGCGGTCTGAGCAGACACGGTATGAGCCGGCGCGGGCAGGGCGGGTTCCGATCGCGCAGGACACGGTGTCTTCGCCGGATCTGCGTGAGGAGGCGCGGTCGATCCGCGCGGCGCGGCCGATGGAGCAGGCGGGCCGCCGCATCCAGCGCGCTGTCGCTGCGACGTCGCCGCTCAGCCGCACGCTCTCGGAGTCGCTCCCGGCGGGTTCGGTGCGCCAGAGCGCGCGGCTGGCCGAGGTGCTGACGTCGGCGGGCGCGGCGCAGGGGGACATCTCTCCCGGGACGCAGCGTCGGCTGATGCGGGCGCTGGCGCGGGTGGCGCCGATCCGGGCGGAGCTGGAGGCTTCTCAGCCGGTGGCGCGGAGCGCGGGGCGCGTGACGCAGGCCGGACAGCAGGCCGGACAGCAGGCTGGGCAGCAGGCCGGTCAGGCCACGCAGGACATCCAGCGCGAAGGGATGAGCCGTCAGGCGGCGCGCCGGATGCATGCGGATCCGGCGAAGGCGGGCGGGCTCCGTCCCCTGCTGCGCGGGACCCCGTCGATGTCAGTGGTGGCGCCGGTCGAGGCGGAGCCTGCGGCAGCGGAGCAGGAGCGCCCCTCGGTCGTGCCCCGGCCGGTGGGCCGGAGGCCCCGGACAGACGGCACAGCGCAGCGGCACGGCGCGGCCCGGGCGGGCGTGACGCGGACGGACGGGCAGGCGGGCGCCGGGCAGGCAGGGATCGCGCGGGCGGCGCAGGCGGACGCGGCGGTGATCCGCGCGACGCCCCAGGCGGAGCGCCGGGCGATCCTGTCGGCAGGCGGGCGCGCGCCTTCCAGCGGGGGCGCTCTCCCCGACGGCGGGCGCGATTCGGCGCGGGACGGGCAGGGCGCGGCAGAGACCGCGCAGGCTGAGCGTCCGGTGCGGGCGACGGCGGCGGCAGCGATGCGGGCGGGGGCCGGGGCCGGGGCGCCGGCGGTGGCGCCGGTCGCGCACCGTCCTGTCCGTCATGGTCAGCGGTTTGAGGCGGCGCAGGGCGAGGTCAGCCGGGAGGCCGTGCAGGATCGTCCGGTGCG
The DNA here is from genome assembly GCA_040376255.1 of Alphaproteobacteria bacterium. Classification (GTDB taxonomy): domain Bacteria; phylum Myxococcota_A; class UBA796; order UBA796; family SXON01; genus JBEIQZ01. The sequence continues at coordinate 11,736 of JBEIQZ010000016.1, read as the reverse complement.
CGCGGCGGCGGCAGAGCCCGCGACCCGCGCTGAGCGGCGCGGAGATGTGCGGCGCAGCCAGCGGATCGCGCCGGGCAGCGTGCTGCCGGTGATCGCGACGGCGGCGCAGGCTGAGGCGGCGCAGACTGAGGGGCAGGCCCGTGGACAGGCTCAGGCGACCCCGGCCCGCGCGCGGCGTGTGCAGGCGGAGCGGAGCGCGGGCGCCAGCTCGGTGTACGCGGCGGCGCGGCTCGATCGGGCGGCGGTGCAGTCAGTGTCGGCGCGGGCGCTGCTGCTCCCGGCTCCGGAGGCGGCTCCTGTTGCGGCCTCCCGGCAGGCAGATCGGCAGGTAGAGGTGCGGGCAGAGTCCGGCGCGGGGAGCGCGCGGGCGGAGCGTCGGGCGGAGCCGGCGGAGATCGGCGGGCGTCCGCGCGCGGGTGCGGTCGCCGGGATTTTGGGACGTTCGGAGCTGCCGCCCCGCACAGAGACGGCGGAGCGGGCGGAGGCCCGGGCGGCTTCAGCAGATCCGGCGCGGGCGCGCCGTCTGTCTCCGGCCGGGGCGGCGGTGCTGCCGCAGGGCGCCGATGCGCGGGATCGGGTCGCCTCGCAGGACAATTCACAGATCAGCCCCCGTGCGCTCCCAGTGAAGGCGGCGGCCATCGCGGCGGTCCGGCGCGATCTGCGCCTGCTGGAGCGGTCGATCAGCCGTGCGCTCCCGGCAGCGGGCGGGCGGGTCTCGGCGATGCCGGAGCTGCGTCCGGCGATGGAGCGGCTGCGGGTCGATGCGGCGGAGGCCGGCGTGGCGCAGCAGGACATCGTGCGGGTGCAGGCCGGGCTGGAGGCGCGTCTGGAGGCGCGGCTGGAGGCGCGCACCGGAGAGGGCGCGCAGGCGCGTGACACAGGTCGTCTGGAGCGGGCCGGAGCGGCCCCGATCCGTGCGCGCCGGATGGCGACGGCGAGCGTGGACGCGCTCCCGAAGGGCGCCGCCCCGGAGCCGGTGGCCTCCGATATGAAGGTGTCTGCGCCCGTCCGGGTTCAGACGGCGCGGCCGGCGCAGCCGATCCGGCGCGGCTGGCAGCCCACTCAGCAGGCAGACGGGCGCTTTGTGGCGGCGCGGCAGGCGGCCGGTCAGGTGCGGGGCGCAGCCTCAGGCGTCGATGCGGGCATATTGGACGCGGTGCTGGATCTTGTGGAGGCGCGGCTCCCCCGGTTGCTGCCGCTCAACGAGATCCGTGGAGACGTACGGGCCTCCCGCGAGGCCAAGGCCGAGGCCGACGCGGTGCGCGGCGCGGTGCGGACGGCGGTGGAGCGGCTCTCCGCTCCGGCGATCCGGCAGAACAGCGGGCTCCGGGCGCTCTCGGTGCTGGAGGGTGCGCTCGCCCCGTTGCAGCGCCGGGCGCGGACGAGCCTCTCTCCGGTGTTCTATGCGGTCGGCGCCGGAGACGGCGCGCCCGATGCCTCGTCGGGCGGCGACCCGGTCACCTCCCGGATCACCTCCGGGATCGCCTCGCGGGCGGTCGCAGGGCCGCGCGGGGTGTGGATGAGCGCGCGGGCGGCAGGGCGGCTGGCCCGGTCTGGCGGGGCGGCCCGGACGGCCAGCGCAGGCGCGGGGCTGAGCGGCTCCGGGCTGAGCGGCTCGGCGCTGGGCGGGGCGGCCCGGAGCGAAGCCCCGGTGTCGGCGGAGCGGCGCGCGGATCGCAGCCAGCGGCGGCTCGCCGGGGTGGAGGGCGCGCTGATCCAGCCGGTTCAGGCACAGGATGAGGCAGGGCAGCAGGCAGGGCAGCAGCAGGCAGGCGAGCGGCCGGCCTCCTGGGCGCTGCGCCGCAGCGTTGTGGCCGATGCGCCGGAGGCGCGGGAGGTTGCGGGGCGCATGGGCGCGGTTCGCGAGGGCGCGGTCCGCGAGGGCGCGGCACGGCAGCGCCGGACATGGCGTTCGGTGCCGGCGGCGCTGATCGCGGTTCAGCCGGAGCCGTCCGGGCAGCCGGATCGGGCAGCCCTCGCCGGACAGCCGGGGCGGGCAGGGGCGCAGATCGGGGATCGCGTGCGCCCGGCGCTGGCGATGGAGCGGGCGGAGTCGCTGCGGCTGGACAGCGCGATGGCATCAGGGGCGACGGCCTCAGGGGCGACCGGCGGGCGGCGGCGGACGGCGCGGGTGGCCGATCTCGGCACCACGCTGACCCAGGTGGCCTCCGGCGCGCCTGAGGCGGCGGCGCCGGGGTGGGCGGCGCGCAGCTCGACGGAGCGCACCGGCATCCGGACCGTGGACGGGCTGGTGGTGGCGCTCGCGCGGGCCTCCTCGGTGGAGGAGGTGGTGCGGGTGATCGTGGAGCGGGCTGAGGGGCACCAGGGAGGCCGCTCAGAGATGCCGTCTGTGCTGGCCGCGCCCTTCGGCGAGGTCGCCCAGCAGATCCGGAGCGAGGCCCGGCGCGAGGTCGATACCGCGCTGTCAGAATTGCCGACGCAGCCTCCTCAGCAGGCTCCGGCGACGCGGCAGAGCCGGGTGGCGGCGCCCGCAGCGAAGACGCTGGCCCCGGCGCGGGCGGCGCAGGGCGCGGCGCCCTCCTCCTCCGGCGGCGGGTTCCGGCACGGCGGGCGTTCGGTGGCCGCCTCGGCGCGCACCATCGACGGCGCGGCCAACTCGCGGGTGATGAAGCTGGTGCGGAAGCTCCAGGGGCTGATCCATCTGGCTGAGGAGGAGCGCCGCCTCGACGACGCTCGCCGCCAGGTGCGTATGGCCGAAGACTCAGCAGCAGCCCGCGCCGAAGGGCAGGGCTCGCTGGGTCGTGGTGGTTCGGGCAACCAGCGTCCGATAGATATCGAGGCGCTGGGGCGCGAGGTGACGGAGATCGTCTCAAACGAAATCGCAAACCGCCGTAACCGGCGGATGGAGGATTCCGATGATTTTTGGTGGTAAGGCGACCTTCATCGGGATTGACGGCCCGGCATTCTTCCAGGTCCAGTACAATCCACGTGAGTTCACTGTCAATAAGGCCGTCACCTGGCAGGAGGCGGAGACCAACGGACAGGGGAACCAGCCGCTGCAGTTCCAGAAAGGTTCGCCGATGACGGCGAGCATGGAGCTGATCTTTGATACGACCTCCGACGACTCCATCCTGAACGTCCAGATCGCCTGGGTGAACCGGCTGATCGCGCTGACGAACCCCTCCGTCGACTGCCTCGGCGGCGAGCAGAAGAACCTGAAGAAGCAGCGCCCCCCCGCGCTCCTGTTCAACTGGGGGACGTTCACCATGAACTGCGTGATCGAGAGCATCGACGTGCAGTACCTGATGTTCGCCTCCACCGGTGAGGCCATCCGGGCCAAGTGCACGGTGAAGCTCAAGGAGTGGGTCACCACGCAGACCCTCGGCTTCGGTCTCGGCGGCGGCTTCGGAAACGACCGCGCCGATCTGGTGGCGGGCGGCTCCTCCCCGACCGGGAGCAAGGTCGTCGAGGTCCAGGGCGGGCAGACGCTCTCCCAGGTGGCGGCCATCGTCGGGACGACAGCTCAGGTGCTGGCGGCGATGAACGGGATCTCTGACCCGCTCGCCGACCTCACCGGCCTCAAACTCCCCATGCCCATCACGGCACGGTTGTTCCTGGGCCACCTGCCCGGGGGGCAGGTGGCGGGTGGCTTCGGGGGAGGGTGGGTGGGGGAAGTTGGGGAGGGAGAGGGGTGGGGGAAGTTGGGGAGGGAGAGGGGAGAGGGAGAGGGGAGAGGGTGAGGGGTGAGGGGCGGGAGAGGCAGAGAGACTGTGAGCACACTTTGAGGGGACAGAGATGAGCAACTCCGAACATTCGACAACGACGAGCTACGAGGTCAAGATCGCTGGCCGGACGCTCAACCAGCCGGAGGAGGACGGGGTCGAGTCCATCGTGGTCGAGGATCACGTGGACATGGTCGAGAGCCTGATCCTCAAGCTGGGCGGCGCGGAGAAGCAGCCGGAGTGGGAGATCAACATCGGCGACACGGTCGAGGTGAAGATGGGGAAGGGCAGCGTGCTGCTCTTCAAGGGCGAGGTGACGGCGGTTGAGCCGAGCTGGACGACGTCCGGGCTGGACGTGATGACGGTGCGGGCGCTCGACAACGCGCACCGGCTGGCGCGCGGGCGCAAGACGCGGTTTTTTGAGAACAAGAAGGACAGCGAGATCGCGCAGACGGTCGGGCAGGAGAGCGGGCTGTCCGTAGAGACGGACGCGACGACTGAGACGCATGCCTACACGCTGCAGCGCAACGAGTCCAACCTGACGTTCATGAAGCGGCTGGCGGCGCGCAACAACTTCCAGGTGACGGTGGACGAGGGCAAGCTGATCTTCAAGAAGGCGTCGACCTCCGGGGGGCCGACCGCCGTCGAGATGGGCCAGAACATGCGCTCGGTGCGGATGAACTTCAACAGCTCGGAGCAGGTGAAAGAGGTAATTGTCCGGGGCTGGGACATCCGCGAGAAGAAGGAGATCGTCGGCAAGGCGTCGGCGGGCGACGTCGAGCAGATCGGCGGCGGCGAGGTGGGCGCGACGAAGTCGGCGGGCAAGTTCGGCGACAGCACGGCCTACATCACAGACGTCCCGGTGTCCTCGCAGGGGCAGGCGAACGAGCTGGCGAAGTCCGAGATGAACCGGCTGGCGCGGCAGTTCGCGAAGGGGAGCTGCACGGTGGAGGGCAACGACGCGCTGCGGGCCGGGCAGGTCGTAGAGTTCAAGGGGCTCTCGACGAAGCACAACGGCAAGTACTACATCATCTCGACGCGGCACATCGTGAACCCGCGCTCCGGCTATGTGACTGAGGTGAGCTTCTGCAGCAACACCTACGGGAGCTGAGCGGTTAGAGGTGCAGGGCGGCGCGGAAGCGCCGCATCAGAAACCGCCTCTCCAACCCGCACCGGCCGGGGAAGCCGGCAGGCAGGACGATGCCAAACCCGAAGGAATTGCTCGGGCGTGGGTGGGCCTTTCCCTTCCAGTTTGACTCTGCGCGCGGCTCGGTGGGCCTCTCCGAATTTGAGGAGAACATCCGTCAGAGCATCACGATCATCATCGGCACCCGCCCTGGCGAGCGTCAGATGCTGCCGGAGTTCGGCTGCCGCATCCACGATCTGCTGTTCACGCCGAACACCCGCGCCACGGCGGCGACCATCTCGCACCATGTGACTGAGGCGTTGCGCCGGTGGGAGCGCCGGATCGAGGTGCAGAAGGTGGATGCGATGCCGGAGCCCGGGGGCGTTATCCGGGTGCAGGTGGAGTACAAGATCCTGTTAACAGACGCTGTCCAGTCCCTCGTCTATTCCCTGGGGAGCCGTTAGCCCATGCCGATCCGGCCACCGAACCTTGATGATCGCCGCTACGCAGATATCCTGCGTGAAGCGCGGATGTTGATCCCGCAGTACACCCCGGAGTGGACGAACCTCTCCGACGCCGATCCGGGCATGACGCTGGTGCAATTGTTCGCCTGGATGACGGAGATGATCATCTTCCGGCTGAACCAGGTGCCGGACAAGACCTACATCCACTTCCTGAACTTCATCGGCGAGGAGCGGAAGCCTGCGCGGCCCTCGGTGGCGCCCTTGACGCTGACGCTGCGGAACCCGGATCGATCTGGCATCGAGATCCCGCCGTTCACGCGGTGCGCGACGCGGCAGCGCGAGGACTCGACGGCCTCGGACTACATGACGGTGGAGGGGCTGACGATCCACGGCTCGACCGTGCAGCGGGTGATGGCGGTGCGGGGCGGGAAGCGCCCGGCGGTGCGGGAATTGCCGTTCTCCTGGCTGCGGGACAACCCTTCGGCGCTGCTGTTCGCGGGCGGGCGCGGGGTGGAGTTCTTCGACCTCGACCCGATCGACTTCGGGCCGGAGGCGTACACGCCGGAGCAGTACCTCTACATCGGGCATGAGGACTTCCAGATCATGGACGTCTCGCCGGACGAGGAGCGCCCGGAGGGGCGGCTGCGGCTGCGGCGCGGGGGGAGCGGCGGGTCGGACGCGCTGTCGATCACGCGGCTGTTCGTGTGGGAGTACCCGACGCCGGACGGCTGGATGCCGATCCCGGTGGACGAGGAGGCGCAGGAGTCGATGGGGATGCCGGAATTGGCGCTGGTGACGGCGCTCCCGCAGATCGCGACGCTCTCGGGCTTCGCGGTCGGGTCGCCGCTCCCCTTCCCTGAGCCGGTGGCGGTGGCGGAGAAGCCGTGGTGGATCCGGGGGCGGTTGGACTACGAGCGCTGGATCGCGGGCCGGATGCTCGACGATCTGGACATCTACTGGAAGGACGACCGGGGCGGCGAGGAGCGCCCGATCAACAACTGGGAGGTGCGGCCCACCGGGCGGACGCTGGAGTTCTTCCTGCAGGACATGCCGCCGATCCGGGGAGGCTGGACGATCCGCTTCGAGCTGATCGACCGCCGCCTCCCGGCTGGGCGCAGCAGCTACCTGCCGCGCTACCGCTGGTACTACCGGCGGCGGGAGGGCTGGGAGGAGATCCCGCGCGAGCGCGTCCGGGCTGAGGGGACAGTGGTGGTAATAACGGGGCCGCTGACCGACATGTCCACGGACGGCTTCAACATCCGGGCGGAGCGCATCGAGACGGTGCACCTGATGGGCTTCATGCCGGGCCTCGACGTCGATCTGAGCTGGGTGCGGCCCATCGAGGTCGACATGTTCGCCGGGGACGACCCGCGCCGGCTGGAGCGGCTGCTGCCCGGGGAGGGGCCGTGGTCGCCCTTCCAGATGTCGCCGATCATCCCGCCGACCATCGCGCGCAAGTGGTTCATCGGATCGGATCTGTTCCTGAACCGGAAGAAGATGCCGGTGCTGGTCGAGATCGACATCGCCTTTGAGATGAACGGGACGGCGATCCCCGAACCTGAGAGCCTCTACCTGCTCCAGCTCACCTACCGCGCCGACGACAATTGGCGGGTGGTGTGGTCTGAGGACAAGATGTTCACGGGCTTCACCTTCGCGCAGATCGACCCGGAGGGCGCGAAGCAGGCCGGGGTCCGGACGATCCGGCTGGTGCTCGACCCGGAGACGCAGCTCAAGGGGCGGGCGCGGCACGAGGTCGGCGGGCGGGAGACGGCGTGGATCCGGCTGGAGCTTATCAAGTCCAGCCTGACCGGTCAGGAAGAGAAGGACAAGGTCAAGGTTCAGTACCCGATCATCCCGCGCATCCACGACATCCGGCTCGGCGTGAACGGGGAGATCGGCGCGAAGACCTACGAGCAGCCCTTGTGGTCGCCCCGGATCGCGCAGCTCGACTACCGGGACAACAACCGGCGGCTGACGCGCATCCTGACACGCGCGCGCGAGCGCAACGAGGAGTTCTACCCGTACTTTCCGTTCGTGGAGATCAAGGAGGAGAACCAGGCGCTCTACCTCCAGTTCGAACGTCCGCTGCCGCCGGGCCGCCGCCACGCCATCCAGATCCGCACGCGCGGCGAGGCGTGGCTGCCGGAGGGCGTGCGGGTGGAGTGGGAGATCCTGGAGGGCCGCGATCACGGGCGCTTCGGCTGGCAGCGGCTGCATGCGCCGGGCGAGGGCGCGACGCAGCCCTACCAGCTCACGGCGACCGGCACGCTGGAGTTCCCGCTGCCGGAGGTGCCGCGCCTGACGGCGGACGGCTTCTGGCTGCGCGGGCGGTTCGTGCTGCCTGAGGGGATGGGGCTGGAGCAGCTCCCGGCGATGCCGCCGATCACGCACATGTTGCTCAACACGGTGGACGTCGTGAACCTCGTAACGGTTCGGACGGAGAAGTACGCGGGCCTCGGCGTGCCGAACCAGGTGATCCAGCTCCGCAAGGCGCCGATCTTCCTGCACACCCTCGGCGGCGAGCGCTCGCCGTTCCCGCAGCCGGAGCGGTTCCCGGACGTGCGGGTGGTGGTGGAGGGCGCCGACCGGCAGGTCGAGGCCTGGGAGCGGGTGAGCGAGGATCGGATGTTGACATCAGGGAAGAACGACCGGTTTTTCCTGGTGGACTCGGTGGAAGGCACGCTGACCTTCGGTAACGGCATCCACGGTCGCATGCTGCCGGTGGGGAGCGCGAACGTGCTGGTGGACATGTACCACTACGTCCCTGGCGCGCGGGGCAACGTGGCAGCGGGCGAGATCGTGATGATGGAGGGCTACGCAGACGCGACGCGGTGCGAGAACCTGCTCCCGGCCTCCGGCGGGCGGGACGCGGAGACGATTGAAGAGATCATCCGGCGCGCGCCGAGCCTGCTGACCTCGCGGGATCGGGCGGTGACCCGCGCGGACTTCGCGATCATCGCGCAGGAGGCGTCGGGTGAGGTGGCGCGGGCGGCCTGCGACGGGAAGATGGGCGACGACGGGGTGGTGGAGGTGGTGATCCTGCCGAGGCGGCGCGAGGGCGAGCGGCTGCCCGATCCCTTCCTCTCCACCGGGCTGCGCGACCATGTGCAGGGCTACCTGAAGCGGCGCTGCCTGGTGAACGTGCTGCCGAAGGTGCGGCTGGCGACCTTCCTGTCGGTCGATGTGAGCATCACGGTGCGGCTGCGCCCCAACGCGAACCTCGTCGCCACCCGCGACACGGCGACGCGCTGGGTGGATCGCTTCCTCGACCCCTACGAGGGCGGGATCGACCGGGAGGGCTGGCCGTTCGGCGGCACGCTCTACGCGCAGGACTTCGCGCGCATGGTGTCGGACATCCCGGAGGTGCGGCACGTCGTGGACGTCCAGATCTTCGACATGAGCGGCGAGCGGCGGCGGAAGGGCGTGCCGGGCTGGGAGGAGGGCGCGGGGCTGCGCGAGCTGGCGCTCGTCGGGTTCGACCTGTTCGCGGCGCGGCGCGTCCGCATCCTGACTGACGACGCGGGGGAGCGGGAGTAGCATGAGCGATCTGCCCGATACCTGGCGCCCGGCGCTCCCCTCGCAGGCGATCCGCGAGGACTACCACTACCTGCGGGAGGTGGTGCGGGTCGGCTTCCCGGTGCGGGAGGCGCTGGTCTTCCTCGCCCGCCACCTCGGCAACCCGATCTCCTACCGGCTGGTCGAGGTGCTGCGCGGCGAGAAGCCGGGCATCATCCGGGCGGTCGAGGTGCAGGCGGCCACTGGCGGCGAGCCGACCTACGTCCGCGCCCTGCGGCTGCTGCCGGACGGCAGCCTCGCCTCCTACTTCACCCCTGAGGATCTCGTCCGCGTCGAGACTGAGGTGGTGACGCCCGACGGGCGCCCCGCCCCGCCGCTCGGGCCGCGAGACACGGTGCTGCTCCACGTGCCGGTGCGCGGCTACCTCCGCTACCTGCCGGGGCTGTACCAGGGCGCCGTCCCCGCGCAGCGGCGCGACGTCGTGCGGGCCGACGAGGTGTCGCTGCGTCGCTGGGGCGGCGGGCAGCAGACCGTCCACAGCACCGAGGTGCAGAGCTTCAACTCAGACGCGCTCCGCCGGTTCCTGTTCCTGTTCCAGCACATCATGACCACCGTGACCGACCGGATCGACCGGCTCCCCGGCCTGATCGATCCCGGCACCACCGAGCCTGCCTTCCTTCCCTGGATCGCGAGCTGGGTCGGCTTCGAGCTGGACACCGGCCTGCCGATCCACCAGCAGCGCGAGCTGGTGCGGCGCGCGATCCGCCTCTACCGCACGCGCGGCACCGTCGCCGGGATCAAGGAGATGATCCAGGTGCTGACCGCCGCCCCCGCCGATGTCATCGAGCTGAAGCGCCCGCAGCCCGCCTCGCTGGGAATGGCCCGCCTCGCCGGGGGCAGCTCCATCGACAAGCGCTACGACCGGGGAGAGCCCGCCGCCGCCTTCCTGGTCCGCACTGAGCGCAGCGGCACCACGTTCTTCGCCGTGGTGCTGGAGCCGCAGCCGAAGTTCCGCAAGCGCTTCGGGGAGCGCGCCGGGGTCGTCCTCCGCCGCATCTCCCAGATCGTCACCAACGAGAAGCCCGCAAACGTATCCTTCACCATCCTCTTTGCCGCCGAGTAAGCCGTGGATCCCAAGCAGGCCTTTCAGCTCATCCGTATGCGCCCCTTCGAGGGCATGGCGCTCACCGCTCAGGATCTGGGCGAGGAGCAGCTCTACCACCGCCGCCACCTCCACCGGCACTCCTTCTACATGCACGGCCACGGCGTCGTGCAGGGGCTGCAGGTCGAGCTGGATCAGCGCCAGGGCAAGTACGTCGCGGTAATAAAAGCGGGCTACGGCCTGAGCCGGCTGGGCCAGGGCGTGCTGCTCCCGGAGGCGGTCGTCGTGCCGCTGGAGATCCCCCGGCAGGACGGCGAGTACATGCTCTGGCTGTTCCACGTCGAGGCGCCGGAGGACGGCTCGCAGCGCCCCGTCTTCGACACCAACGAGAAGAAAGAGGGCCGCACCCGCGAGTTCGCCGCCGCCCGCCTCCACCCCATCGAGGAGGACTACGACGACGCCGTCGCCCTCACCCGGATCAACGTCCGGCTCGGGCGCATGGTCCAGCCCGACATGCCCGTCCCGCGCGCCGGCCGCCACGCCTGGGCCGCCGAGTCCACGCTGAAGAAGAAGGTCGTCGAGTTCATCCGGCTCAACAAGAAGGTCATCGACGCCCTCTACCGCACCGCCCGCCTGCAGGAGCTCTCCCTCGGCACCCTCGGCTTCTACTCCTCCATGATCTCCGCCGAGTTCATGCTCATCGAGACCGGCACCGCCGACCGCGTCCTGTTCCGCACCGCAGGCTCCCTCATCCAGTACGCCCACGACTTCTACAACCCCCTCCCCGACACCATCGAGCGCATCAACCGCTTCCGCGAGTTCGTCCGCCGCGTCCACAGCATCGTGCCCGGGCCGGATCAGAGCGATGACATCTGGCTCAAGTGGTTCGAGAGCTTCGACCGCCTGCTGCAGCCGCTCGCGAAGGTCGTTGAGGAGCTGGGCGAGACAGCGGATACGCGCCGGAGCTGATGCTTCCCTGTGTCGTGACAGATACCGCGCGGTTCGGGGCTGTTGACGCGGGGGGACCCCGGCTGCCACATCTACCGAATCGCAGAATAGAGTGCCGAGGGGCGCCCTCCGTCCCTTCTCCCCCTGCGGAGGAGAAGGGACGGCATTCTTCTTCTCGATTCGGTATTCCTCCGTGCTTCCGTGTAGCGCAGCGTCCGTGGTTGCGTTTCGTCTTTTGCCTTTGTATTTTCCTATCGCCTCCTCCTCCACAGCCACACCCCGACCATCCCCCACCACATCCCTCCTCTCCCCGTCGCGCACCCGCCCCCGGAGCATCCCTCCTCGCACCCCTGGGCCCCGCACCCGCTGTCCCCGCCTGAGCAGCCGAGCGCCGCCTCCAGATCGTAGTCGATGTTCCCGCCGTCGCAGCCGATGGAGGCCCCTTCGCATCCCGGGAGGACGATCGGCTCCACATGATCTACGTCCAGCACAGCGTACCCTCCGATCCATTGCCCGTCGGCGGAGGGCTGCCACCAGAGCCCGCTGAGGCCGATGCCCTGGTAGGAGGGGATGGCGAAGGAGGGGAGGAGGTCGGCGGGGAGGACGGCGGAGAGGACGGTGGGGACGAACCCGGCGAGGCCGTCGCTGTAGCCGTAGGGGAGCAGCTCGTGGTCGAGCTCGGCGAAGCGGAGGAGGACGGGGTCGATGACGAGGGCGGGGGCGAGGGTGCCATCGACATAGGGGACATCGAGGCCGATCTCGCCGTCGAGGCCGACGCCGAAGATGCGGGCCTCGCGGCTCTCCAGCTCGGCGTAGGCGAGGAGGCTCAGGCCGCCGGTCTGGATGCGGAAGGGGGCGTCGTCGGCTGAGAAGCGGGCGGTTGGGGGGCGCTCGGGG
>JBEIQZ010000793.1:0-1884 GCA_040376255.1 Alphaproteobacteria bacterium | reverse complement strand
GGGGGGAGAAGGTGGCCCGGAGGGCCGGATGAGGGGCGTTCCGGCACGGCTTTCTCCTCATCCGTCAGCCTCAGGAGGGCGGGGGTATATGCTGTGTCGCTTTGGAGCGGGCGGGCTGGCGGGTTAGTTTCTTGGGGGAGGTGCGGGGATGGACTGGGACGATGTTCGCCACTTTCTCGCGTTGGCGCGCACGGGTTCGGTGCGGGCTGCCGGGAAGTCGCTGGGGGTGAGCCACTCGACGGTGGCGCGGCGGGTGGAGGCGCTTGAAGGGCGCCTCAGCGCGCGGCTCTTTGATCGGAGCCGGGACGGATACATTTTGACGGCGGCGGGGCTGCTGCTGATCGGCGGGGCGGAGCGGGTCGAGCAGGAGATGAGCGACATCGGGCGGGCGCTGGCCGGGGAGGATGATCGGCTGGCCGGGGCGGTGGCGCTCACCTGCGGAGACAACACTGTCGCTGCGATGCTGCTCGACGCGCTCGGAGCGCTGTGTGAGGCGCACCCTGCGATTGAGCTGCACGTCTCAGTGGACGGGCGCCCGTTCGACCTGGCCCGCCGTGAAGCCGACGTGGCGGTCCGGGCGCTGCCGCCGGGGGTCAGCCCGCCTGGATACCTGCTCGGGTCGCTGGTCGCGCCGGTGATGCTCACCGGCTACAGGGCGAAGGCGACACGTCGCACCACGGGATGCGCCCCGGATCGCTGGCTGGCCTTTGAAGATCGCAGGCTCATGGAGCGGCTCATCGCCGCATCCGGCCACCCCGATCTTCCGGCGTGGGGGGAATTCAACTCGGTGGAGGCCATCCAGAGCGCGACCCGCAGGGGGTTCGGGCTCTCGCTGTTGCCGGTGTATATCGGGGACGCAGACCCGGAATTGCAGCGGACAGGCGGCGCGGCGCCGTTTCACGCGGCGGATCTCTGGCTCCTCTGCCATCCCGATCTCCGCCACACCCGGCGCGTGCAGTCCGTCCGGGCGGCGGTCGCGCGGGCATTTCAGGAGCAGGCCGCCCGGTTCCAGGGACAAGGCTGGCCCGATCCTGCACCTGCCCGTCCTGATTCTGCGCCACACCGGGAAGCGCCGGCGGGCATACACTGGGGACACCCGTAACGGAGCCCCTTTGAGCGCCGACCCGACCTTCTGGAACCGCATCGCTGAGAAGTACGCCCGCACACCGGTAGAAGATCCTGCGTCATTTGAGCGGAAGATCGACGTGATGAAGGCCCGGCTCCGGCCTGACGACACCGTACTGGATGTCGGCTGCGGCACCGGCTCGCTGGCGCTCCGGCTCACGCCCTGCGCCCGGCAGGTACACGGGCTCGACATCTCTCCTGAGATGACGCGCATCGCCCGGGGCAAGGCCGCCGACCAGGGGGCGGGCAACGTCCACTTCCACACCGGCGCCTTCGACGACAGCTTCACGATGTTCCCGGACGGCAGCCTCGACGCGATCTGCGCCTGCAGCATCCTGCACCTCGTGGACGACCGCGACGCTGCGCTCGCCCGCATCCACCGGCTCCTCAAGCCGGGGGGGCTGCTGGTGACCTCGACGATCTGCCTCGGCGAGTCGCGGGTGCCGTGGGCGCCGATCCTCACCGTGATGCGCTGGCTCGGTCAGGCGCCGGAGGTGTGGATCTTCCCGAAGCGGACGCTCGCTGAGGAGATCGGGCGCGCCGGGTTCGTGGACATCGAGGCGCCGGATGTGGGGGCGAAGCGGGAGATCGCGTTCATCGTGGCACGGAGAGGGTAGCCGGAACCCGGCCACCCCTCTGCAGCCGGCCACACGCGCCTCGGGGGGATAGGATTTGTGACAGGGATGGGGGATGAGGGAGATGATGTGCCATTTTGACTCGCGACGAAATGCCAGATCCACTGATCTCTTTTTTACTGAT
>JBEIQZ010000396.1:0-5928 GCA_040376255.1 Alphaproteobacteria bacterium | reverse complement strand
TGCACATGGCGCACGGCTACCTGCTCTCGACCTTCCTCTCGGCGCTGACCAACCGCCGCGCTGACGATTTTGGCGGCGGCCCCGGCGGCGATCTCTCCGGGCGGCTGCGGCTCCCGGTGCGGCTGGTGCAGGCCGTGCGGGCGGTGTGGCCGGCGGATCGCCCGATCAGCGTGCGGATCTCCGCGACCGAGTGGGCGCCGGACAGTGACAACAAGAGCGGGGCGGGGATGAGCGACGCGGATCGGGCGGAGATCGCGCGGGCGCTGGTGGCGGCGGGCGCGGACATCATCGACTGCTCCCACGGCGGGGTGATCCCCGATCAGCGGCCCGTCTACGGGCGCATGTTCGGCGTCCCGTTCTCGGATCAGATCCGCAATGAGGCGGGGGTGCCGACGATGGCGGTCGGGAACATCCAGGACGCCGACCAGATCAACACCATCCTCGCCGCCGGGCGCGCCGATCTCTGCCTGCTCGCCCGCGCCCACCTGACCGATCCCTACCTCGGGCTGCATGCGGCGGCGAAGTACGGGGTGGACGCGCGGTGGCCCGAACCTTATCTGGCGGTCAAGCCGGGGCGCCGGAAGGGCGCATAACCAGGGTGCAATGTAACACCCTGTATCGCCCAGCAGGACTCCGCAGGATTGCCCTTCCATATGTAGCATAGATAGAATACTCTGCGTGGAGTTCCCGGTAGGTCATGCTTCTGCTGTTGTCTGCCTGTACGGACCCTTGTGATGATCGGGCGTCGATCGGCTACCCTGACCCGGACTGCCCGGCGCAGGTGGGGCATATCGACGAGGATGACAGCGGGACAGGTGGCTTCAACGCCGACGAATGCGTCGGCATCGGCTTTGAGCGCGCCGGGGGCGTCCTCGATCAGTTCTGCCTGGAGTGCGGCGCGGTGGTCTGCCAGTACCGCACGGTGAGCCGGGCGGCGCTCGGGGGGGTGGAGGTGGAGATCGTCGGGGCCATCGCCGTCGATCCGGACTGGATCGAGTACCACGACGCCTTCAGCGTCGCTGAATCGGGCGCAGAGGGCGGGGACGGGCGCCACCGGCGGGAGCTGGTGCTGACCGTCACCGACGACGCGGACGTCTGGGCCTCGAACACCAACACGCTGTTCAACTTCTCGCTGCCGGAGGTGCAGCAGAACGTGAGCATGGAGATCTCGGTGATGCTGCCGGACGGCACCTACCCGGAGTGCATCATCTTCGGGAACCAGCCGGAGCGCTTCCAGGACGCCTGCGAGGAGATCCCGCTGTGAGCCGCGCCCCGCACCGACCAGGGAACAGATGAAGCGGATCCTCGTCGCCGACGATGACCCCGTCACCCGCATCCGGCTCCGGGCCACGCTGGAGAAGCTCGGCCATGAGGTCGTGCTGGCGCGGGACGGCTTCGAGGCCCACCACATCCTGTCGCAGCCGGACGCGCCGCTGCTGGTCATCCTCGACTGGGAGATGCCGGGCTACGCGGGGGTCGATCTCTGCCGCTACCTGCGCCAGCTCCGGGAAGAGCCCTACACCTACGTCGTCATCCTCACCGGGCGCACCCGCATCGAGGACGTGGTGGAGGCGATGGACGCCGGGGCGGACAGCTTCCTGCGGAAGCCGGTGGAGATGGCGGAATTGAAGGCCCGCCTGCGCCCTGGCCTGCGGATGCTGGAGCTGCAGCGCCAGCTCATCGAGGCGCGCGAGGAGTTCCGCTACCAGGCCACCCACGATCCGCTGACCGGGCTGCTCAACCGTCGCGCCATCCTGGAGGTGCTCAAGTCCGCGCTCCGCGATCCGCCAGTGACCATCGCGATGACCGACATCGACTACTTCAAGCAGATCAACGACCGCTGGGGACACGACGTCGGCGACCGGGTGCTGATCGAGACGGCCCAGATGCTGCGGCTCTCCATCCGCCCTGAAGACTTCGTCGGGCGCATCGGCGGGGAGGAGTTCCTGCTCGTGCTGCCCCGCTGCGAAGAGCCGAACGGCCTCGCCGTCGGGGAGCGCCTCCGCCGCCGCGCTGAGCTGGCTGACATCGTCGTCGACGCGCAGCACATCCCCATCACCTTCAGCGTCGGCATCTCCTCGACCCCCGACACCATCCCCTATGAGCCGCTGCTGAAGACCGCCGACGTCGCGCTCTACCAGGCCAAGCGCGGGGGGCGGAACCGCGTCGTCTCCGCCAGCATCCCGGATCCGCCCGCCCACATCACAGAAAAAACGGGTTCCTGATCGGCCCCTTGCCCCGTCCCCCCGCAGAGAGCTATGCTCTGCGGCAATGGATCAACCGCTGCTCCACGAACCCACCCTCCAGGAGCTCAAGGCGCTCGACGAAGACGGGACGCTGCTCCCCGAATTGCTGGAGGCGTTTGAGACGGACGGCCGCGCCACCCTCGCCGCCCTCGCCGCCGCCGCGCAGTCCGCCGATCTCCCCGCCATCGCCCGCCTCAGCCACCGCATGAAGTCCGGCGCCGCCAACATGGGCGCCGCCCGCATCGCCGCGCGCTGCCGCGATCTCGAAGAGTCCGCCCGCGACGGACGCCCCTTCCCCTACACAGCGTGCATCGCTCAGCTCCACAAAGATCTCCAAGACACGCTCTCTATTTTGCGGTGGTTACCCCCCGCATCGGCATAGCGCGGCGTACGCCGCTGATGCCTCCCCCCGCGCGCACTGGCGCGCGACGGCTCCGCAAGCGGGTTGTCCGTGCCGGGGGTGAATGTGGGGGACGGTAGTATCTGTGATGCCGGGGGCTTTTTCGGTTTTACGTCCCCCACATCCACCGGGCCAGCCGGGTTGTAGCGGGGAGCAGTCTCGATGAATGGACAGGGGAGAGTTACCGGGTTTTTTATCGGGGAAGGGGGTGATACCGAACCGGGAAATAGACTGCCGAGGAGCGCCCTCCGTCCCTTCGCCCCTGGGGGGGGCCGCAGGCAGCGCAAGCCGAAGGTGGCCCGGAGGGCCGGATGAGGGGCGTTCCGGCACGGCTTTCCCTGCCTTTCGCCTTTCGCCGTGTCACCGTGTCGCCGTGATCCTTCGCCTTTCGCATTTCGTCCCAACACATGCTTCCATTTTTTATTCACAAAACCGCTTCAACCTCTTCTTCGCCCCCACACACGCCTGATAGAACCCCTCCGCCGTCCCCGCCCGCTTCAGCTTAAGCAGATCAGACGGAAAAAACTCATACGGCACCAAACAATCCACCATATTCCACCTTTTCACCCTCTTCGGCCGCAGCAGCAGCCCCTCCAGGCTCTCCCTTACCGCCCGCACCCAGCCCTCCCACATCATCGCCAGCCGGGGATCGCTGAGGTGTACCGCATCAAAAAACCACACCTCCTGCTCCTTGACATCGAGGATCTGGAAGGTGCCGTCCTCCACCTGCTCCCACCGGATCATGCGCGCGCAAAGCCGGACGCCGCCGTCGCCGATCCGGACCTTCCCCTCCGGCGGCATCTCCTCCAGGGTGAGCATGAGGCGCCCACCGTTGGCTTCGGCAGAGATCGGGAAGTCGCGATCCGCCCAGGCGCAGAGATCGGCGATCATGCCTGCTCCGACGCGAGCTTCCGGGTGATCTGCTCCTGCGCTTCAGCGTCAGCGCGGCACTTGAGGTACGCCTCTTCAAACAGGGCGCCCCAGTCATGGCGGGCGCGGAGCTGGCGGAGGATCTGGTGCATGCCGCCGAGCGAGCGGTGGAGGAAGACGAGCTCGCGGGGGGAGCACAATGCGGGGGCGACCATGACGCGGGGTATGACGGCGGCGACCTGCTCGTTGACGCTGTCTTCGGGGCCGCTCATGAGGAAGGGGCCGCCCCGGAAGGGCCGCCCGATGGCGCGGCAGAGATCCCAGAGGGCGTCCTCCGATCCGGGATCGCGGCGGCTCAGGGCGTTGAAGGCGAGGGCGTTCTGCATGCAGGACTCGCGGTCGTCGTGGCGGGTGGCGTAGCCGCAGCCGCCGTAGGAGGCCATCCAGGCGAGATCGAAGCGGCGCACGCAGCCGAAGTCGAGGATGCCGACGCGGCCGTCGGGGGTGAACAGGTAGTTGCCGGGGTGGGGGTCGGCGTGGATGGCGCGATGCCGGTATTGCATCTGAAGGAAGGCGCGGGCGAGGGCGAGGCTGGCGCGCTGGCGGGCGGGCTCCGGGGCGGTGGCAGCGAAGACGGCGAGGGGGCGGCCGGGGAGGCGCTCCATGGTCAGCACGCGGCCGGTGGACCAGCCCTCATGGACGAAGGGGATGTGGATGTCGGGGGTGTCCTGGAACCACCGGCGGAATTCCTGGAGGTTGCGGGCCTCCTGCCGGTAGTCCAGCTCTTCGACGAGCCGCTCCTCGATCTCCATGAAGATCGCGTCGATCTCCTCCTTCGGGCGGCGGAGGATGCGCCCGGCGACGAGCATGGTCTTCAGCGCCGACAGATCGGCGTGGACGCTGCCGTCGATGCCGGTGTGGAGCACCTTGACGACGACGCTGGTCCCCTGCTTCCCGCCCTCCCCCTTCAGGGTGGCGGCGTGGGCCTGGCCGAGCGAGGCGGTGCCGAGCGGCTCAGGATCGAAGCTGGCGAACAGATCCTCCAGCGTCCCGCCCAATTCGGCCTCGACGCGGGCGCGCACCTGCGCGAACGGAACGGCCTCCACCTTGTCATGGAGGCGCCCGAGGACGAGCCGGACGTCCGGGGGCAGGTCGAGGCTGTCGGAGAGCTGGGCGACGGCCTGACCCACCTTCATCGCCGCGCCCTTCATCGCGCCGAGGTCGCGCACGATCCGCTCGGCGTTGGAGAGGTGGGTGCGCTCCATGCCCTTCTTGCGCGCCTCCTCGTCCTGGAACAGCCCGGTGATGGCCTGACCCAGGTAGGAGCCGGAGACGCGGGTGGTGAGCGCGCCGAGCCGGGAGAGCCGGGAGAGTTTTTCAGACATCGGGATCTCCGGAAGGTTCAGGGGGTGCGTTATAACCACGCATCCTCATCTGGAGTATCGGATGTCGTCACCTCTGCGCGCATCAACGCCCCGATCGCTGCTCCTGCCGCTGCTCCTGCCGCTCCTGCCGCTGCTGTCGCCGGTGCTGGCGGGCTGCCCGCCGAAGGAGAAGCTTGGAAACGAGAAGGCGGAGGTCTGCGACGCCCCGAACCCCTCCTCTGCCTGGGACGGCGCGCCGGTGTTCACCGAGGTCACCGGGGAGTGGGGGCTGTCCGGGATGGTGGGCGGGCGGTTCGCGGCGGCGGACGTGAACGGGGACGGGTACCCCGATCTCATCGCCACCGACCTGTTCTCCAACGTGCGGGACGCCCCGGAGGCGGGGGACTTCAAGCGGCGGCTGCTGCTCAACGACGGCGGGGCGGGGTTCACCGACTTCACGCTGGAGAGCGGCATCTCGATGAACCGCGAGGGGACGCAGGGCACCTCCCGCAGCCTGCACGTCATGGGCGACGTCGACAACGACGGCGATCTGGACATCTTCGCCGGGCACAACTGGGACGCCGGGGACGCCAACCCGCCGCAGGACATGAGCGAGATCCTGCTCAACGACGGGAGCGGGCGCTTCACCTTCGCCACCGCCAGCGACCCCGCCCACGTCGAAGGCTACCCGACCACCTCCGCCGCCTTCACCGACTGGGACGGAGACGGGAGGCTGGATCTGTGGGTTGTCGGCTGGTACCTGCAGTACGGCTACTACACCGCCGTCCAGAGCCACCTCTACCAGGGCGGCGGCGACGGCAGCTTCGACGACGTGACTGATGGCGTCGGGCTGGAGCTGCCCTCCAACATCCGCGAGGATCTCTATGAGCATTACGCGCGCCGCCCGGCCTTCGGCGCCACCGCCTGCGACCTCAACGGCGACGCCCGCCCTGAGCTGATCCAGACAAACTACGGCCGCTCCTGGAACCACCTCTGGCAGAACAACGGCGACAGCTTCGAGGAGATCAGCGAGGCCGCCGGCTTCGAC
>JBEIQZ010000942.1:0-1164 GCA_040376255.1 Alphaproteobacteria bacterium | reverse complement strand
GGCGGGGGCGGCGGTCGTGAGGGCGGGTGCGGTCACGGGGGCGGCGGGGGCGGCGGGTGCGGGGACGGCGGGGGCGGCGGGGGCGATCAGCGGCTTCCCGCTCCGATCTGCGCCGGTGTAGCCGGTCTCGGCGACCAGCATCACCTGCGCGCCCCAGGCGGTCGCGAGGCGGGTGAGCTCGTTGACCTTGACGGTGTGCTGGTAGAAGGCGGCCGGGTCGGCGGGCGCGTCGGCGGCGATGAACAGGCGGGAGCCGTCATCGGGGGCGGCGGCGCCGTGGCCGGCGAAGTAGATCCAGACGACGCCCCCGGCGCCGGTCTGCTGTCCTGCGGCGGTGACTGCGGCGAGGATCGACGCCCGATCTGCCCTGGCGACGGCGTGGACGCGCGCTGCGGGGATGCGGCGGACGTCGGTGAGGAGCGCCTGGAACGCCGCCGCGTCGCGGTCTGCGTAGGGGACATCGGGCAGGGCGGCGTAGTCGCTGATGCCGATGATGACCGCTGTATCGCCCGAAGTGTCTCCTGTTGGACTCACCGCCACGGCAGGGACGACCGGCACCTCGGAGGCGCGGAGGAGCGGGATGAGCAGCGCGAGCGTCAGCGGCAGGATCATTCTCATCGGCGGGCCGTAATCGTTTCCTCGCCGCCGAACAAACCGATCTCCAGGTTGCTCACTGCGCCTGACCCAGCACCAGCCGATCCAGCGTGAACTCTCCGCTCACGCCCTCCAGGATGACGCAGGGCTTCACATTGGCTGTCCCTTCGTCGAGCTGCACTGTCCCACCGAGCGCCTGCGCCCCGTCCAGCCTCACCGGCCCGATCCGGTGGATCTGGGCCGTCCCGTCCGCCCGCTTGAGCAGCGCCCCGGCCTCATCGACCCCCCTGAGCTGCAGGACGGGCGGGCGGCCCTCCATGCGCCCGGCGCTGAATTCCCAACGGGCCACGAATTCGGCGGGGGCGGGGATGACCGGCCCGCAGAGCTGGAGCTTTGTCGGGAGGACGATGGTGACGCGGAACAGGCCGTCCTGCCGGAAGACGCCCTCCGGCGGGATCTCGCGCTCGGGGAACAGGCCCCAGCCGGTGCCGCCTGAGTCGAAGGTCTCTTCATAGAAGGCGGCGCCGGGGGTGGGTGCCTCGGCGGGGGCGCGGCCGGCGGGGCGCGCGG
>JBEIQZ010000576.1:0-3868 GCA_040376255.1 Alphaproteobacteria bacterium | reverse complement strand
GGGGATGGGGGGATGGGGGGATGGGGGGATGGGGGTGGGGTGGTTGGGGGACGGGTTATCTCTGATATGTAGATGGAGGCTTGATGGCACTCTCTGAGTCTGGGGCGCTCGATCGTCTCCGCAATGGCGGGGCTGACCGGCTCGCGGATCTGCTGCTGGACGATGTGCTGAATCGTCCGTTGGCGGATCTTTTTGATGCGGAGTGGGCGGCGCGTCAGCTCGCGGCGGCGGCGCGGACGGCGGCGCACGACCGGAAGTTGGAGGAGATGCTGCGGGGGCGGATACAGGAATTGCGGAAGCAGGTTCCGGCGGGGCATCTGCCGATCCCGGCGGCGGTGCGGCAGCCGGTCGAGCAGCTCCTGCAGCGGAGCTTCCTGCCGGATCGGCTGCTCGTCGGGCGGCTCCTCGACCATGAGACGGCGCAATTGCTGTTGAAGGCGACCTTTCAGGACATGCTGATCTCCTTCGCGCGGAGGCTGAAGCCGGTTCTGCCGGGGAAGCCGCCTGGATTTTCTGGCTTCTCCGGCAGCCTCGGCAGGCTCTCAAAGCTCGGAGAGGGCGTGATGGGCGCGGTCGGCCATGAGGTCGAGCGGCAGGTCGAGGAGAAGGCGCGCGAATTCATGGAGGCCGGGGTCCACCGCCTCGTGATGACGATGGCCGACCACCTCTGCGATCCACGGTTCGCCCACAATTACGGCCAGTGGCGCCTGCATGCGTTCGATGTGGTCCTCTCGACAGATATGCGCCTGCTCGCCGGAGAGATCGAGAAGCTCGATCCCGACGCCCTCGTCAAGACCGGCGCCGCCATCACCCGCGCCCTCGTCGACCGCCCCGCCCTCGACGCCGACTTCCGCGCCATCCTCGACACCGTCCTCAAGCAGACCGGTGACCGCTCCCTCCGCGACCTCCTCACCGAAGCCGGCGGCTCAGAGCTCTCCGACCAGGGCATCCTCGCCCTGCGCGACCTCCTCCGCGAACGCCTCCGCGCCGTCATCGAGACCCCCGCCTTCGCCCTCTGGTGGCAGGAGATCGTCGAAGGCACCTGACCCGCCCCCGCCCTCATCCCCTCCCTCCCCTACCCCTCATCCCAAAACCCCGTCATCCCGGATACTTCCGAACCTCTTGCCCGACCATGTTCCCCGATACGCCCCGGCTGGCCCGGTGGACGGAAGGGGCGCAAACCCCGAGAGAGCCCCCGGCATCACAGATACGACCGCCCCTTCCGTTCACCCCCGGCACGGGCCCGCCGGCGCGCGCCAGGGCGGGGGGGGGGAGGGACAAGCGCCAGCGCCGTCCCGGTGCGGGGGGTTACCCCCGCAAAACCACAGCGGGTTACCCCCGCAAAATCACTGCCAGGGAGAGGGCCCGGTGGGAGTAGGAAGCACCGGGGGAGCATTGGGCGCAGTCGGGACTGTGGGGGGGCTACCAGGGGTGATGCTGCCGCCGATGATGTTGAACTCGACCCGGCGGTTGTTGAGGCGGCCCTCCTCGGTGCGGTTGGTGTCGATGGGGTTGGCCTCGCCGTAGCCCATCGCCTGAAGGCGGGAGGGGGCGATGCCTTTGGCGGTGAGGTAGGCGACGACGGCCTGGGCGCGGGCGTTGGAGAGCTTCAGGTTGGTGGGGTCTTCGCCGACGTTGTCGGTGTGACCGGCGACCTCGATGCGGATGGTGGGGTAGTCGCGCATGGCCTGGGCGACGTCATCGAGGACGGGGAAGCTGTCGGGGAGGATGGTCGCCTTGCCGGAGGCGAAGTTGATGCGCTGCTTGATGACGATCTGGGTGCCGGTGATCTCGATGCGGGAGGGCTTGGTGTCGGGGCAGCCGTCCTCGTCGAGGTACTGGTTGATCAGCTCTGCCTGATCGGGGCAGGTGTCGCGGTCGTCGGTGATGCCGTCGTTGTCGCGGTCGTAGACGGGACAACCGTTGCGCTCGCGGAGGCCGGGCTCGTTGGGGCAGGCGTCGAAGGCGTCGGCGAGGCCGTCGGCGTCGTTGTCGGGTTCGGGGCAGCCGTCCTGATCGTTGTAGTTGTCGCGGTCTTCGGCCTCGCGGGGGCAGAGATCGGCGGAGTCGGGGATGCCGTCGACGTCGTCGTCGGTGTCGGGGCAGCCGTCGGTGTCCTGGAAGCCGTCGCGATCTTCGGCGACGGTCGGGCAGCGGTCGGCGGAGTCGGTGATTCCGTCGCCGTCGCTGTCGGAGGGGGTGGCGACGGCGGCGACGGTGGCGGCCATGGGGGTGGAGGGCGGCGCCTGGATCGGGGAGCAGGCGGCGACGATCTTCGCGTGTTCGATGGCGATGTCGAGGTGTTCGGCGGCGCGGCGGGCGCTGGCCTCCTGCATCTCCAGCTCAGCGAAGGCGAGGTTGGCCTCAGCGAGCGCCTTGTCGCGCGGGGCGCACTGGCTCAGGGTCTGGGCGCGGGTCAACAGCTCGCGGACCTCGCCGTGGTTGGTCTCCAGCAGGGCGGAGGAGACGCAACCGCTGAGGAGGAGGATGGAGAGAGCGGAGAGGGCGCGGGGCATCAGGGCTCATCCAGGTCGAGATCGATCTCGGGCTCGGGCTTGGCGGGAGTGGCGGGGAGGTCGGCGCGCTCCTCCGGGACGACGCCGGGAGAGGCGTCGGGGACCTGCTCGCCGGAGGACTTCTTCCGGGCCGTCTCAGAGAAGGACATGCTCTGCTGGCAGAGGTTCTCGACTGCGCCGTACTGGGAGTACCCGGCTTCTTCACGGGCCTTCTGGAGATACTCTTCGGCGAGCGTGATCTCATAGACGGCCTCGTCCTCAGCGCCCTGCTCCACTGCGGCGCGGTACGCCTGCTCAGCGTTGAGGATCATATAACTGGATCGGGCGGCTGTACAACCGCCCAGCACTACGGGGAGCAACACCCATCTCCACATTCCGGCCCTCTGCTGCGGCTGAGGATAGCCTGTTTTCAGCCGCTCTGCAGGTGTCTTGCCTGATGCGCCATCATGGCCGGAGGGCGTAGTAGTAGGTGCTGGCGTAGAGGTGGAGATCGCCGGCGGAGTCGATGGTCTGATCGGTGATGAAGGTGCGGCGCTGCGCGTAGCCTGCGCCGTAGCCGTAGCCGCTGTCTACGTAGTTCTCGCCGAACGCCTGGTAGACCTGCACGTTGTAGAGCGAGACGTAGCCGCCGTAGGAGATGGTGATCGGCATGTAGGGGCCGGTGATATAGGAGTTACCGAGGTTCCGGGTGCTGTAGTAGACAGCGCCGGGGGCATCAACGCCGAGGGTGGAGCAGTTGGCGGTGTTGAAGCGGCTGGCAGCAGCGTTGAAGACTGCGGCGGTGGTGAAGTCGTAGGTGCAGTTGCGGCAGATGTTGGCGTCGGGGCTGCCGGTGACGTCCCACAGGGCGAGGCAGTCGTTCACGCCGTAGCCAACGCCCTCCGAGACCAGCTCGAAGCTCTGGGTCCCGGCGAGGGCGTCATAGCCGCCGGCGCCGTCAGAGTTCAGCGTGACGTCGATGACGCGCGTCCACCAGAGGCGGGTCGGCCCCTGGATCTCGACGGCGGCGGACTGCTCCGTCTCAAACTCAGCGGCGTCGGCCACGGTGGCCTCGCAGTACCACTGCTCCTCAGGCGCGGTCAGCGCGTTGTCGACGGTGTCGTCGTCGCCGATGGAGGTCTGCTCCACGCCGTCCTTGAACCAGCGGTAGGTGGTGGTGAGGGCGTCGCCATCGTCGTCGGAGGCGACGACGACGCAGCGCAGATCGTCGATATCGGCGGGGGTGGCGGGCCGGATCTCGACGGACTGGAGATCGGGCGGCGTGTTGCTGACGGTGACGCTGGCCTCGGCGGTCACCTCCGGGTTGACCCCGTCGCTGACGGTGACGGTGGCGACCCAGACCTCGCCGCCGT
>JBEIQZ010000828.1:0-1708 GCA_040376255.1 Alphaproteobacteria bacterium | reverse complement strand
TCCAGCGACCGGCGAAGCGCGGCGGGAATTGGCGAATCAAGACGGACGCGAAGCGGCGCGGCGAGGGCTGCTGGACAGATCAGGCGGGGCAGCGGGCGATGGTGAGCGACAATTACTGCCGGCTGCTGGAATTGCCGTCGCTGAAGAAGCTGGAAGAGAAGTGGAACACCGACGCGATCGGGCTGTCGCCGGACGGGGCGGTGATCGTGGAGTTGTGCGCGGGGGTGATCTCCCTGAAGGGCTTTGACGGCGCCTTCCACGGGCGGTTCCCGGTGCCGGGGGCGGAGGGGGAGCGCGGGCTGACGGCGGTGCTGGACGCGGACGGCTGCGGGGCGGTGTGGGGGGCGGGGAGCCTGTGGCTGTTCGACGTGCAGGACATGCCGGCGCGCGGGATCGTGTGGGTGGATCAGGTGCCGTGGGAGGAGGCGGGGTGCCGGGGGGCGATGCTGGAGACGGGGACGCTGCTGTGGCGGGAGACGCCGGGGGCGGAGAGGGCGGAGGGGCGGATCGCGTGGTGGGTGGTGGGGCGGGACGGGAACGTGGCGCACCGGGGCGAGGAGGCGGGCAGCGGGATGACCGGGCAGGGGCGCCGGATCGCGTGGCGGTCGGGGGATGCGGCGCAGATACTGGATCTGCGGGACGGGTCGCGGACGGCGGTGCTGCTGGGGCAGAAGGGGGCGGCGGTGGGAGATGGGGAATTGATCCTCGGGCCGCAGGAATTGTTCTTCCTGCCGTGGCCGGGGATCGCGCTGGAGGAGCCTCCGGGCGGAGCGGCGGGCGGGCGGAATTGGCTGCGCGGCGATCCGGCGCACCTGCCGCTGTGGGAGCACATCGGCGAGGTGATGCGGCGCTACAACGCGGCGGGCGCCGAGGTCGGGGTGCAGTGGGCGCCGGAGGTGGATGTCAAGGATCAGCGGTACGGGATGCGCTGGCGGATCAGCGGGACGGGCAGGGATCTGGCGGCGGAATTGATGGGGAACGCGGCGCACGGCACCCTCTATGTCGAGGGGATGGAGCAGATCGGCGCCTTCCGCTACATGAGCTACGGCAGCAGCGGCGGGATCCCGGCGACCTCCGGGCCGATCACGCGCGCGACGCTCGCGGAGGTGGACGCGCTGTTCCGGCGGCACAGGGTTCCCTGGCTCAGCACGCAGCACTTCTGGTCGGAGCGCGCCGAGGAGTGGATGGGGCGGCACGGGCGGGCGCCGGTGGAGCGGGTGGAGCCGGATGCGGCGGAATTCCTGCTGGCGTGCTGGCTGGAGGCGCTCGCCGGGCCGGGGCTCGCAGCGCTGGAGGCGGGGGCGCTGGCGGACGCGCTCGCGCCGCACTTTATGCGCGTGCAGGCGCTCGGCTACGCGCACGGGCGCATCCTCGGCTGGCTGCTGGGGGCGACACGCGGGCCGGCGGCGCTGCCGTTTTTTCTGAGGATGCTCACAAACGGGACGCCGGAGAACGACGGGCTCGGGTGGGGCGGCGGGACGCTCGGGGACGACATGATGGAGGCGGGCGCCGGGCTGCTGCGGCGGCACCCGGAATTGCGGGCGCAGGTCGCGGAGTGGCGCGCAGGACAGAGGCTCAACCAGCGGCAGGAGTGGGGGTACACGAACCGGCTGATGGCGGAGCGCTGATCGCCGCAGATCAACCCTTGAACGTCAGGATCGGCCGCAGCTTCGCCACCGGGCGCACCATCCCCGCCTATAGCTGCGCG
>JBEIQZ010000953.1:0-1110 GCA_040376255.1 Alphaproteobacteria bacterium | reverse complement strand
TGGCCGATGCCGACGGCGGCGCCTGCAGCCCACAGCTCATCGATCCGGGTGAGGCCGCGCCGCTTCGGGTAGCCGTCATAGCGCCCCTGGAGCACGACGTTGTCGAGCGGGTTCGCCACGACCTGCACGCCGCTCTCCTGCACCAGCCCGATCACCTTCGCCGCGTGGGGCGCCGGGTAGGAGTGCATGGCGGTGCAGTGCCCGGCGACGACCCGCCCGCCGAGCCCGCGATCCTGCGTCTCCGCGCACAGCACCTCCAGGTGGCGCGACCCCGGATCATCGGTCTCATCGCAGTGGACATCCACCCGCAGCCCGCGCTCCGCCGCCAGCGCGCAGGCCATCGCGAGCGACCGCGCCCCCTCCCCTGCGGTGCGCTCGAAGTGCGGGATCGCGCCGACCGCGTCGCAGCCCGCCTCCACCGCCGCCAGCCACGCCCGCTCCCGCCCCGGCGCCCGCAGGATCCCCTCCTGCGGGAACGCCACCACCTGCAGCTCCGGGCAGCCGAGATCGGCCGCCCCGCGCAATTCCTCCCGCAGCGCCAGCAGCGCCTCCACCGCCGCCGGGCAGCCCGTGTCCGCGTGCGTCCGGATCTTCCGGCACCCCCACCCCACATACCAGCCGACCACCGTGAGCGCCCGCGCCCGCACGTCCGCCGGCGTCAGCTCCCCGCGCAGCCGCGCCCAGTTCGCGATCCCCTCCCGCAGCGTCCCCGACACGTTCGGCGCCCGCCCCGCCAGCAGCACCGCGTCGAGATGCACATGCGGCTCTGCCAGCACGGGCGTGATCATCCCGCCGCTCAGATCCGCCCGCCCCGCCACCGGCGCCGCAAAAACCCCGGCGTCGATGTCCAGATCCACGATCCCGTCCCCGCACCGCACGCCCCTGAGCTTCATCGCGTCTCCCTGCCCCTACCAGACAGGCTCTACAGTCAATTCAATCATAAAAATATTTTGAGATATAAGATATTGCTGTCTGCCTCGACCTGACATCCACGCAAGACCAGTATAAGGCAGATACAAGAATTGCATGTCATCATCAAAAGACAGATCTTCATCATAGAATGCGAGGATAATGTCGTCATCTCCATCTGGGCTGACCCTCATTGTTCCA
>JBEIQZ010000245.1:0-8509 GCA_040376255.1 Alphaproteobacteria bacterium | reverse complement strand
GGGGGTGGGCGGCGGGGGGGTGGGCCGGGGCGGCGGGCTTGGCGGGGGCGGGCTCGCCGCCGCAGGCGGTCAGGGTTCCGGCGACGAGGCCCGCGAGGGCGCTGGCGACGAGGAGGGAGGAGAGGTTCTTGTTCATGGGGGCTCCAGGAGCGGGTGGGTTCAGGGTGAGAGAAGGACGGGTGACGGAGCGCAGAAAAGATGAGCCTGCGCAGGATCGCGGTGTCCTGCGGGGAGGATGCTCCGGCGCGCGTCCGGTTTCAAGGGCGTCCCATGAATTCGGGGGTCGGTGAACCCGGATGCGGCGGGATGTCCGTTGTTATTCCTGCAGCATGAGCGGGGCGATGGCGCAATGACCTCGGCCCGGGCGGCCTGGCTCCCGGCGCTCCAGCCCCCGGCTACTCCGGCACCAGCACCCGGCTGCTGCGGGCGGGGAGGCTGACGGTGAGCTGATCGCCTGCAGCGGCGAAGCGGTCGCCGGTGAGGAGATCCACCCAGGCGCCGGAGGGCAGCCCGGCGAAGGCGAGGCCGTTGGTGAGGACGCGGTCGGCGGCGCTGCGGTTGATCAGGACGAGGGCCGTGTCCCCGGTCGCGCCGGGGCGGAGATCGTCGCGGCGGGCCCAGGCCCACAGCTCAGGCTCCTCCCACCAGGTCTGCCGGGAGCCGGCGGAGAGCGCCGGGTGATCCAGGCGGGCCTGCCCGAGCGCCTGCACCGCGCGGAGGACGCCGGACTCCTCCGCCGAGAGATCGCCGTCGAAGCGCATCTGCTGGCGGTTGTCCGGGTCGGCCCAGCCGGGGAGGCCGATCTCGTCGCCGTAGTAGATCAGCGGGAGGCCGGGCTGCGTGAGCAGGAACGTCCAGGCGAGCCGCAGCCGGTCGTAGGGCGCGCTGTCGCCGGGGGGATCGTCGGGGGGGCGCTGCCGGTTGGAGCCGTCGCAATTGCCGTCGCCGTAGAGCGATCCGACCTCGCCGGAGGCCTGGGCGATGAAGCGCCATACGTCGTGGTTACCGAGGAAGACGCTCATCTTCATCCCGGCGAACGCGCCCTCAGAGGCGGCCAGCGCCTCCGCCAGCGATCCGCCGCCGGTCAGCGGGATCTCCTCGCGCGCGAACGCCTGCACCACCGACCAGTACAGCGGGAAGTCGAACTGCCCGTCCAGCGCGTTGTCCCCGACATAGGCGGCGATCAGCCCCCGGTCGCCGGAGAACGTCTCCCCGACCGTATAGAAGTCTTCCCAGGCGTCGGCGTTCCCGGCGGCGTCCCGGTGCTCAAGCTCGCGGCGGACGCGGGCCTGCATGTCCCAGTGGACGGACTGCGGCATGTGCTTGACCGCGTCGACGCGGAAGCCGTCGAGGCCGTAGCGCTTCGCGAAGTCGACAGCGACATCGACCGAGGCGGTGAGGGCGTCGGGGTTGTAATAGTCGATGTCGGGCAGGTAGCTGGCGAACCAGCAGGTCTCCGGGCGCTGATCCCAGTTGCTGACGCCGTTGCCGTCCTCGTCCTCCTCGCAGATGAAGCGCGGGTTGAACCAGTCCGGGTGGTCGGTGTACCAGGGGTGATCCTCATGGACGTGGTTCCCGACCCAGTCGACAAGCACCCGGATGCCCCGGTCGTGCGCTGCGGCGATCAGCGCCTCCAATTGCGCCTCATCGCCGAAGTGCTCCTCCAGCCCCTCCACGCTGTCCGGCCAGTAGCCGTGGTAGCCGGAGGCCGTCACCCCGCAGGAGCCCGCCCACGCGCCCTCCGCGTTGTCCCAGGGCGCGGTCAGCCAGATCGCGGTGACGCCCAGATCCTGAAGGTAGTCGAGCCGATCCATGACGCCCGCCCAGTCGCCCCCGGCGTAGTCCCCGCCCACCCCGCTCGTCCCCTCAGCGGCGTTGTTGCTGCTGTCGCCGTCGCTGAACCGGTCGACGAAGACATAATACAGCAGCCCCTGCTCCCAGCTCCCGTCGTCGAACCACGCCGGGACGTACACCTCCTCCGCCGGACGCCCCAGCGCGTCCGTCCCGCCGAGCCGGATCGTGTGCCGCCCCGACAGCCCCGACAGCGCCGCCGTGAACGTCCCGCCCGACCAGCCGTCCAGCGGCGCCCCGTCCAGCGTCGCCCAGGCGCCCTCCATCGGCGCCCCCGACGCCGTCACCGTCAGCGAGAGCCGCCCGCCCGCCCGGTCGATCTCCAGCGCATCCACCGTCAGCACCGGCAGGCTGCAGTCCGGCACGACGACCATGCTGTTGCAGCCCCCGCCGCCCACCGGACAGGAGGGGTCCCAGGTGTAACCGGCGTCGCACTGGAACTGCTCGCCCCCCGGGTCGCAGCTCCACTGCTCCCCCGCGCCCGTCAGCTCGACGATCTTGTAGGGCCACGACCCCGGCGCCAGCGCCACCTCCGCCGCCCACGACCCATCCGCCTGCTGCGCCATCGGGGTCGCCGACGGGCTCCAGCCGTTGAACGCCCCCGCGAGGTACACCTGCGACGCCCCCGCCCGCGCCGCGTAGGTGAAGGCTGTCAGGCAGGACTCCGCCGCCGCCCCCGCCACCTCCACCAGCAGCGCCGCCTCCGCCTGCTGCCCGCAGCCGTCCTCCGCCACCAGCTCCACCGCGTAGCTGCCCGCCGCCGCCGCGTCCGCCGCCAGCACCAATTCCCCGCCCTCCACCGACGCCCCGATCAGCGGATCGCTGGACGCCACCCGGAAGGTAAGATCCTCCCCCCCCTTCCCCTCCAGCCGATCCGCGAGATCCACGCGCAGCCCGCCGCCCGCCACCATGTCCACCGGCGCGAGCGGCTCCCAGCGGGGCGCCTCCCCGCAGCAGCCGCCCAGCAGCAGCGCGATCCCCGACAACCCCGGCAGCGCACCTAAGCGGGGGCGCATGCTACTTCCGCTGCCAGGAATTGCCGCTCCACTTCCAGGTCTCAGTGTACCGCTCGTCGTCCGCCGGAGCGACCTGCCGCTCGATCCCGTCCGCTGAATAGGTCCACTTCTCGTCCCACTTCTCGTCCCGATCATAGTCCACCTTCGCCCGGTTGATCGCG
This sequence comes from Alphaproteobacteria bacterium, assembly GCA_040376255.1. Classification (GTDB taxonomy): domain Bacteria; phylum Myxococcota_A; class UBA796; order UBA796; family SXON01; genus JBEIQZ01. The sequence goes on along the minus strand of JBEIQZ010000245.1, from coordinate 5,481 downwards.
CCGCTGCCCGTGTCCTGGTACAGGTTCACCTTGTACGCCGTCCCGCCCGTCGCGTCCTTCACCTTGTCGCCCCCGATGCTCACCCCCTGCTTCCCGATGAGAAAAGCGTCCCAGGGGCGCGCCGCGTCCGCCGGGACGGTCACCGTCGCCGGTGCCGTCGCCGGGGCGACCGCCGGGGCGCTCACTGCCGTCGCCGGGATCGCCGGAGCCGCCACCGGAGACACATGCTGCGGCGCGCTCGCCGCCCAGAACACCCCGCCCAGCACCGGGAGCAGCAGCAGGCCGCCGCCGCCGCCGCAGAGCGCCACGCCGCCGACGATCAGCAGAAAATGGTTGAGCTTCATTCTGCCAGCAAGCATGGATCTCCTCCTCAGCGTGTGTCCGGCTGCACCATACCCCGCTGCACCGGCACCGTACAATTGCAGTAGCGGTAGCGGCAGGCGGTCGCCGCCGGGCCGAGGCGGAAGGCGGGCGACAGGAAATTGCCGAGCGGCTCGCTCCGGTACCGGCGCGACGGGTAGCAGCGCCACGCCTCGCCCCGGTGATCCATCACGAAATAGCGCGCGCCCGCCCAGCAGGGCTGACCCTCGAAGGAGGGCGCGATCTCTCCGGTGCCGTTGTGGCCGCCGAGGTCGCGGAGCTGAGAGAGCTCCTCAGGGGTGTAGCCCGTGACCTCCCGATCCTGCTTCTCCGGCTGGACGCGCAGGGTGAGCCCGGCGGCGGCGAAGCTGTCGATGAGCGCGGGGAGACGCGGGAGGTTGGCGCGGGTCGCCACGCAGGTCGCCACCACCGTCCCGGCGTGGACGGCGGCGAGGGCGGCGAGCTTCCCGATGAACGCCGCAGGATCGGCGTACTCCAGGTGCAGCGAGGCCGAGATGACGCCGGGGCGGGCGCGGGTGGCCTCCGCGAAGGCGGCCAGCGTCGCGGGGCTGGCGGAGAGGTTCGTCACCACCGACACCCGCCGCCCCTGCTGCGCCAGCGCGCCGACCGCCTCCAGGAACGACGGGTGCAGGAACGGCTCCCCGCCGGAGAGCTTCACCTCCCAGTCCCCCACCAGCCTCCGCCCGAACGCCGCGAGGAACAGCGGCAGATCGCGCGCCCACTGCTTCCGGTCGTCGAGGAACCGCTGCGTGCAGTAGGTGCAGCGGTAGTTGCAGACGGTGTTCATGTTCCAGGCGCAGACGCCCTCCATCGGGTAGGGCGGCGCCGCCCCCGGCATCAGCCCTCCTCCTGCGCTGCGTCCATGTTCGCGCTTGCGTTCGCGCCTGCGCTCGCGCCCGCGCCCACCCCCGCGATCATCCCCCGGTTCGCCGGGACCGTGCAGGGGCAGATCGTGTAGGGGCAGGGCCGCCCCGCCGTCCGGAGCCGCGCCGTCCCGTCGAACACCGATCCGAGCCGTCCCTGCCGGTGCCGCTTCGCGCTGCGGCAGGACCAGAGCTCGCCGTCCTTGTCCAGCACCGCATAGTACACCCCCGCCTGGCACATGCGCCCCCGCCAGGACGGCGCCATGTTCGCCGCAGCCAGCCCGGATCGGTCGCCGGGCCGATCCAGCAGCGCCGCGAGCGCCGCAGCCTCCTCCGGCGGGTAGGCCGCGACCGTCATCGGCTCCCGATCCTCAGGGTGGACCTCCTCCTTCGGGCGCTTCACCTTGTAAAGCTGCGGGAACCAGCGCAGCCCCGCCGCCTCCACCAGCGCCCGGCAGCGCGCCGCCTCCGCCACGCGCCCCGGCAGCACCACCTGGTTCACAACGAACCGCACCGGCGCCGCCTGCCCCGCCTGCCCCTCCTGCGCCGCCGCCTGCTCCACGAACCAGCGCGCCTTCTCCACGAACGCCTCCACCCCCACCGATTCGAGGTGCAGCGAGGCCGAGAATACGCTGAGGCGGCCCCGCGTGAGGCTGAGGAAGGTCAGGAGCTCCTCGCGGGAGGCCGAGAAGTTGGTCAGCACCGAGATCCGGTGCGGGGTCTGCCGCATCAGGCCGGGGACGATCTCGGCGAGGAACAGCGGGTGGGCGAACGCCTCGCCGCCGCTGCACTTGATCTCCCAGGCGCCGGGGAGCGCGCTAAACCAGCCGATGGCCGCCCGCACCTGCTGCAGATCGGGCCTGCCGCGCCGGTGCTTCGGGGACTGGATGCAGTAGGAGCAGTCGTAGTTGCAGGCGCCCGCGACCTGCCACTCAATGCAGGACAGGCCCTGTGCGTTCAGGACGCTGGTTCCGTGTTGCGATTCCACGCGTCGCTCTATCCCGGATCAGCGCCGGAGCGCACCGATCCGGCCAGGGTGGTGCTGGAACAGGAGGATGGCGCTGAGTGTTACATTGACTGGGATATAGACTGGGATATAGACTGGGATACGTTTCAGCCACAAATACGAGATCGGCAAGGAGATTTTGATGAAGTGTATCACTCAACTTCATATCAATGGATATCTTTCCTTGAAAGATGTGACGCTTGAACTCACCTCTGTAAACGTAATCATCGGTGCAAACGGATCGGGTAAATCCAACCTTCTGTCTCTCCTGCGCCTGCTGCCACTGCTCCGCACCCGCTCGCTGCGGCGCTTCGTCGCCGATCTCGGCGGCGCAGACACGCTGCTGTTCAGGGGCGGAAAGATCACTCCAGAGCTGGCCGCCGATGTGGAGATCGAGCATGAGCGGGGGAGGCTCCGCTACGATCTGCGGCTGGCCCGGACGCAGGCGGACGCGCTCGCGTTCGCCGACGAAGGGGTCTCCCGTCTGGAGGCTGAGGGCTGGTCCCGCCAGAGCCTCGGCGTGGGCCACACGGAGTCGCTCCTCTCAGAGACCCGAGCTGGAGATCGCACGTCTCCGCCCGCAGACGTACACGATGTCCTGTCCCGGATCAGCTTTTACCACGTACATGACACCTCCCCCGCCTCACCGCTGCGCTCTGCCGGTCGGGCCAACGATCACCGATACCTCCGCTCCGATGGAAGCAACCTCGCTCCTTATCTTTTCGCCCTGAGCCAGTCAGAGGCCCACCGTGCCGAGTGGCGCCTGCTCAGCGGACTCGTGCGCCGCATCGCGCCCTTCATCAAGGAGCTGGCACCCACCCCCGTCAACGCCGATCCTGACACCTTCCGGCTGGACGATCCGACCGCCGACATCGACCGGGTGACCATCCGGCTCGACTGGATCGATGAGCATGATCAGCGGTACGGGGTTCACCAATTCTCCGATGGCACCCTCCGCGCCATCGCCCTCTTCACCGCCCTCACACAACCCGGGGATCGCCTGCCGACCTTCATCAGCATCGATGAGCCGGAGCTTGGCCTCCACCCTTCGGCGCTCACCCTGCTCGTCGGGCTGATCCGCTCGCTTGCGCCGCGCTGCCAGATCCTCCTCGCCACCCAGTCTCCATCCCTCCTCGATCACTTCGACCCTGAGGAGGTGATCGTGGCGGATCGCGTCGACGGAGCCACCCGGTTCACGAGGCTCGATCCCGGCACGCTCTCCGGGTGGCTGGAGGACTACTCGATGAGTGAATTGTTTGACAAGAACCTGCTCGGGGGGCGGCCCTGATGCGACTGTTCATTGTAGTCGAGGGCCAGACAGAAGAGCAGGTAGTCAAGGGCATGATCGCCCCTCACCTCGTCTCTTTCAACGTGTTCGCTGTCCCCGTCATCGTCATGACCAGTAAGGAGCGCGGTTCAGGGAAGAAGCACAAGGGAGGTGGACGATGGGCTCATTTGCAGAACAACCTCCTCCGACTAAGCCGGGAGCAGCGCGGCACAGATGTGCGATTCACGACCCTCTTCGACCTCTATGGCCTGCCTTCTGACTTTCCCGGCTACCCCGATGCACCAGGCGATGGAGATACGGTGCGGCGGGCAACGCGGCTCGAAGCGGAGATGGGCGCCGCCATCGGGGATCGTCGGCTCATCCCGTATCTCCAGCGGCACGAGGTCGAGGCGCTCGTGATGGCCGATCTGCATCCGCTGGAGGCGCTCATCGGTGATGGAGACGATGGCGTCCTCGCGCTGCGCCGGGACATCCACGGGCTCGCGCCTGAGGAGATCAACGACCATCCAGAGACCGCGCCATCGAAGCGGCTGCTGCGCTTCATCCCATCCTACCAGAAGACGCTCCACGGACCGCTCGTGATCGAGGCTATCGGCCTCCCCCGCCTCCGGGCTGCCTGCCCCCGGTTCGACAAGTGGATCGCTGCGTTGGAAGCCCTCGGTAGCTCCTCTGCGCTGGCAGGCCCCGGAGAGATCACTGAAACCCGCCAGGAGCCATGATCACGCGCTTTCTGCTCATGCGCCCTCCCTGAGCGCCCGCGCCCACGCCATGTTCTGCTCGACCTTCCCGCACCGGTCGCAGCCGTTGAAGAAGCGGCCCGCCTGCAGTCGCTCGCGGAGCCGCTGCCAGCGCCCGCCCCACCACAATTCCTGCAGCGTCGCCTCCGCCAGCCGCCCGACCTTCACCTCGGTGTTGCAGCAGTACAGCACCTCCTGATCGACGGTGATCCGGGTGTAGGCGTAGCCCATATAGCAGCCGATGTCGGCGATGGGGACGGTGGCAGAGGAGACAGCGCCCTGCGGATCGTCACCCTGCGGGGCGGCGCGGAGCTGCGTCAGGAACAGCGGCAGGTTGTGGGGCTGGCCGAGCCGCGCGGCGAGCGCCTCCGCCTCGGGGATGGCCGCCTCCAGCATCCAGCGGCGCTGATCGGGGGTGACGGCGGTGGCCTCGGTCCCGGCGGCGAGCGAGGCGAGCTTGAAGGTGACGCGGTCGGCGCCGAAGGTGTGGCCGAAGCGGATCATGTCGACGAGGTCGGGGGCGGTGTTCCGGTCGATCACCTGGACGTGGCGGGCGGGGATCCCGGCGCGCTGGAGCCGCCGGAGGTTGCGGCAGAGCGCGGCCCAGTGGCGCTCAGTCCAGCCGGGGTGGAAGCCCATGTAGCTGTCCGGCCCCGCGCCCTGCACCCCGACCAGCACCCGCGCGATGGGCTCGCGGCAGAGCCGATCCATGTCCGCCGCCTCCGCCGCGACGAGGTTGGTCATCAGCGTCAGCGCCCAGCCCTCCGCGCAGACCGCCCCGACCATCTCATAGATGTCCGGGTGGGTCAGCGGCTCGCCCATCCCCGACAGCACCACCGACCGCACGCTCCCGAGCGCCGCCGCCTGCGCGATCAGCGCGCGGAAGTCCCCGATCGGCATCCGGCGGCGCTTCCACTCCGCTGATCGCGGCGCCTGCAGCAGCGGCGAGTGATCCCAGCAGGTCACGCAGGCCGCGTTGCAGCCGTTTGTGACGTCGATGTGGATCGCCTGCGGCCCGCCGACCGGTCGACCGGCCCGGATTCCCGCCAGCACCTGCGCATCGGAGATCCCTTTTTTCATCAGGAAAGCCCCTCCGTCCCTTCGCCCCGGCACGGGGAGAAGGTGGCGGCGCAGCCGACGGATGAGGGGAAAGCCATTCTCAAACGCCCCTCATCCGGCCCTCCGGGCCACCTTCTCCCCCAGGGG